>MTME02000067.1 GCA_002011115.2 Candidatus Pyrohabitans sp. JdFR-17 | reverse complement strand
TGGGAAGGAAGGGCTTGCCTAAGAGGTTTCTGAAAATGGCTGAAAAGCATGTTGAGCTCACTGGCTACGGCATACCCCTGGAAACCTGCACTGTCATGGGGATAATATGCGAGAGGATTAGGAGTCTTGTTTTTGGATGATTTTTCAGGAGCTATTCCACAGGTATCTCTATCGTCGGAAGCTCCTCAAGCTCCAGGATCTCTCTCTTCTCGTACTCTTCCCTCGTAATGTAGTAGAAGGTTATAGTCTTAGCCTTCTTCGCGAGCATGTTGCCCGCCACCACAGTATCTATTTCCTTATCCACCTCAAAGGCTATGCCAAAGGCTTCGAACAGCTTGCCCGGAAACTCCTCTCTCGGGATTACCAGCGCGAGAAGGGCGACCTCGCCCGCATCGCTCAGGCTTGCGTTGAGGTTGGCAGCTTCCTCAGGGGTGAGTATGTAAACCTTCTGCGCATTTACACCACTCTCAGTCAAAGCTTTGGTTATAAGCTGTGCCCTCGAATCCCTGTCGAGCAGCCTGCTCACATCGAGCGGAAGCTTTTGCATATTCGCATAGCTCCGCACCCCTACCGGAGCGTACACCAGCTTCTTAGGTTCGCTGTCGAGGCGGAGCATCGCCACCGCCTCCACCTCAGGAAAGGCAGATACCACAGCTTCAAGGGTTTTCTCAAAAACAGAAGCCTCATCCTTGAGAGGTGAGCGGAGCATCACAAAGCCAACCCTCTCGCTGTCTTTAGCTGAGATGTTGACACCCAGCGCCTTCTCCAGCTCTGCCACTGTGGTGGTGTAGTAGCCCTCCAGCACCATTCCGTGTTTTAGAAGCTCCTTTTCAAGCTTCTCCTTTGGCTCTGGTTTCTCTACTTCCTCCTTCTCAAGGGGAATAAAGCCAGCAGCAACAACCGCCACAACAAAGAGCGCAAGTATGAGCTTTGTGCTTTGCTTCATGCTCTTCCACTGATTCTACAGGTATATAAAGGGTGCGCCCAATATAAATATATTAAAATATATTTCAATATATTACAGAAAAATTTATATACTTGCAGGTATCAAAAATTTTAATGGTTCTTACTGGTAGGAATGGACTCTCCTCCCTGAGACGATTCTTACTCGGGGGATTCTTTCAGATAGTAGTATTCTTACTAATTCTGCCATCTGCCTTCGCTATACAGGCTCACATCCAACCAGAAGGTCTGGTGGCACATCTCATTGCCCACGTCTTCTTTCTCTTTTCCATGATTGTGCTCTTTATCAGGATAAGAGCCTCCAGCTATGGGGGAGGATGGCATTACATAGGAATAAGCGCTCTGATATTTGCCCTGTGGAATGTGGACACAATTACTACCCACATCGCAGGGGAATATCTCAATGAGCAGGTTCCCTCAGGAAACGGACTGCCACTTACTGCAAAGGTGTACTACGCAGGTAGCCTTATTGACCACGTGCTTGCGGTAAGCGGGATGTTCTTTTTCCTTCTTGGAGTAAGAGCCCTTGCTCAAGGCGAAACGAGGGGTGATGCCCTTGAACACAAAACTTTTAATTAGTATTAATCAGGCATTTGATATTGCAGGCAGCGTTATCGTCATAGCCTTGAGCATACTTGCCGTGAGGTACACCCGGAAGTTATACCGGAGGAAAAGAGGGGAATCCCTGTGGCTATACCTCCATGGACAGGCGTTGGTGTTTGCAATTTTTGCGGTGTCCCGCTACTTTGGACATGTGGTGCACAGGGTGCTCCACTTTGTAGGGGAAGGAGAGCTGTGGATTACTATTTCACCTATAACCGGTGCCATAAACACACTTACCTTCATCGCAGTGGGCATTTTTGCGCTTTTGTATCAAAACCTGAATGAGATTTATAGAGATATTGAGATGCGAAGGCGGGCTGAGGAGACGATAAGAAAGCGCAGTGCTGAACTTGAGGCTCTGTACTCCACCACGCGGGCGGCGTCCTCCTCGCTTAAGCTGGATAAAATCCTGAACTCTGCGCTAAAGGAAATTACGCGGGTTATGGGCGCTGAAGCAGGGGCTGTGCATTTGGAAAATAGTGGAACGCTTAGGCTCGCTGCTCACATTGGGCTTAATGGAAGGCTGCTGGAGCACATCAAGGATCTGCCCTCAGACAATTCAAAAGGTTCTGGGTATGCTGCGGATGCTTTCAGAAAGCTTGCAAAAGAGGCAGGGCTGAGCACAGCGGTAGGCGTTCCAATAAAGATAGGGCAGCAAAGGCTGGGCGTGATAACCGTGGGCTTTAAGCATGAACAGGAGATTTCCGACGGAGAACTGAAGCTCCTTAAGGCGATAGGCGAGGCAGTTGGGGTAGCGGTAATGAACGCCCAGCTTTTCAGCGAGGTCAAAGAGCGCGAGCGTCAAATCCGTGCAGTTATAGACAGCATGAAGGATTCGATTCTCGTTATAGACAGAGATTTCACCGTGCAAGAGGTGAACCACCACTTCCTGGAGGAGGAAGGCTTAAAGCGTGATGCAGTGGTTGGGAGAAAGTGTTATGAGATTTTCCATCACAGAAGCAATCGATGCTCCAGTTTTGGAGAAATCTGCCCCCTTGAGGAGGTTTTCTCCACCGGTGAAACCGTAAATGCTCTGTACACTCATTTAGATAGCTACGGCAGAAGACGGTATGTGGAGATAGTTGCCACTCCACTTTTCGGCGAGGGTGGACAGGTGGCAAGCATTGTTCACATCTCGAGGGATGTCACCCAGCGGGTTGGACAGGAGGAAGAAGAGAGAGTTCTCAGGGACATTGCAGGCATGTTGGCAACGGGAGCAACGCCTAGTGAAATTCTTCAAATGGTGGTTCACAAGCTGAGGATCACCTTCGGTTATGATATTGCTGCAGCATGCCTGCTTAAAGATGGCTACCTCAAGGTCGCCGCTTACAGCGCACCTTCGTTAATTGTGGAAAAACTCGGACAGCTTGCAGAACTCTCACCCATAGGATACAGAATCCCAATACGTGAGGGCACCCTCTTCGAGGACATTATCACCAGGAGGAGGTACATAATAACAGCAGATATTGAAAAGTTTGTCAGAGAACATATAGGCGAGGACAAGCTGGAGAAGCTGGCTTTGCTCATGGAAGCGCTCGCAGAAGTTAATGAGGCACTTGCAGTGCCCATGGAGAGCGGGAATGCTGTGATTGGAGTTATCGGAGTGGCTACCCGGCGAGAGCTTACGCCACAAGATGCAGAGCGACTTATGAGGTTTGCCAGACAGGTTGGAGTTACCGTAGAAAGAGCTGAACTTTACAAGAAGCTTGAGAAGGCTCATGAAGAGCTAAAGAAGGCGTATGCAGAGCTGAAAAGCATCAATGAGCTCAAGAGCAACATTATAGCCAACGTGAGCCATGAACTACGTACACCCATAACCATCGCCAAGGGCTTTGTGGAGCTGGCCCTAGAGGAGAGGGACAAAGAGATGCTGCGGGATGAGCTTAACTATGTGCTTAGTGCCCTCTTACGCCTTGATTCCATCGTTGGCGACCTAATCACCTTTGCAGGCATAAATAGCGGCGATTTACAGCTGAAATTTGAAAAGGCAAGAATAGAGGAGATAGTATCAGAAGCGGTTGAGGCGAAAGAAGAGTATGCACGCAGCAAGAAGATTAAGATAGAGGTTGAGCTAAAACACACCGGAGATGTGTATGTAGACTCCCATCATTTACAACGCGCTCTTGCTCATCTTATAGACAACGCAATAAAGTTCAATCACGAGGGTGGAGAGGTTAAGGTAAAGGTAGAGCGAGAAGGCGATGCCATGCTGATCACCGTTAACGACACCGGAATAGGTATACCCGAAGATAAGCTTGAGGAGATATTTGAGCCGCTAACGCAGCTGGACTCTGGCTCAACCCGGCGATATGGAGGTACTGGTACGGGTTTGGCGGTGGTGAAGCGCATAATCGAAGCCCACGGGGGCAAAATCTGGGTGAAATCCGAGCTTGGAAAGGGCTCTACATTCTATGTCCACCTCCCCTTTATCAGATGATTGTAATAGAAATCTTTAAAAATCCCAGTTGTTGAATATTATTTGTCCCGTACTTAAATTCGCCTTCATTTATTTATAAAATCTCATGAAACATTTTTATAATCGTTTAAATTTCGCTTTAAATAAAATTTATATTCATGCTGAGATATTTTTTTTTGATTTTCGTCAGCAGTAGGGACCCCCCGGAGGTAGCCGAATTTGAATCTGCCACCCTCTCCACTGGAAGAGGGCAAACTCCTGAGAAATGTTTTCACCGCTATGGGTGAAGGGGTAATCGTGATTGACCTTAACCACAATATTATAGAGGCAAACCCCGCCGCTTTGAAGCTTTTTAGACGCAGGAGGGAGGAGCTTGTTGGGAGAAAGTGTTACGAAGCTACCCATGGGAGAAGTGAGCCCTGTACGAAATGCATAATTACTGAGACGCTGGAGAAGGGTGGGGTTAATGGAGTCATCCATGAGCATATTAGAAGCGCTGGAGAGATATGGACGGCGGAGGTATCTGCAACTCCTTTAAGGGATAAAAGGGGAGAGGTTATAGGGGTAGTGGAGATCAACAGGGATGTAACAATTCAGAAGATTGCCTCTATGCAACATGCAGTGATTGCAAGGATCGGTGAACTTTCTCTCAAAGGAGTGGAGATGGATGCGTTGATGCAGGAAGCGGTAGAGCTCGTAGCAAGAGCGATAGGAGCAGAGTTTTGTGAAATTATGTGGAGCTTCGATGGTAAGCTTCGTGTTGCAGCAGATGTGGGCTGGGATGTTCCATCTGACAGAGATAAGCTTAGCGCAGAACTTGAACCCCTAGCAGGTTACACCCTTAAAGTCCGTAAGCCTGTGGTAGTGAGAGATTATGAAACAGATAAGCGCTTTGATGTGCCCCGCCTGCTAGAAGAAAAAGGCATAACTTCTGGAATAGGTGTGCCCATGATTTATGGTGATAAGGTTTACGGGACAATGATGGTGCACTCAAAGCAAAAAAGGAAATTCAGCTCTGCTGATGTGGACTTCCTGCAGGCGGTGGCGAACACAATAACCGCCGCCGTTGAGCGTCAGCGAGCTGAACTAATCCTCGAGGAATCACAGAAAAAGATGCGGGAATTCTTCAATGAGCTTGAGAGCATTCTTCAAACTGTGCCCGCTGCAGTGCTCACAACTAACGGCGACGGGCTTATTAACTTCCTCAACCGACGTGCCATAGAGTACCTCGGAATGAGTGATAAAGGGATTGTGGGGACAAGGATAGGTGAATACTTCAGGGAGAAGCATGTGGAGGCGATGGTGCAAAAGCTTATGCGCACCGGCGGGAAGGGGCCCGTTACCCTAGAGGCGACGCTGCGTTCTGGAAAAACAGTGCAGCTCTCCCTTTCAGCGATGCGCAGCGAAAATGGCGAGGTTGAAGGGCTGGTCGCTTCTTTTGTGGACATAACCCCGCTTAAGGAGGCACAGCAAAAAATGGAGCGCGCTTATGGTGAGCTTCAGGAGATCAATAAGTTGAAAAGCAATATCATCGCAAATGTGAGCCACGAGCTTCGCACTCCCATTACCATCGCCAGAGGGCTTATTGAATTTGCATTGATTGAGGATAACGAGGAAGAGCGTAGAAATGAACTCCTTAAAGCAATAAGTGCTCTTGACAGGCTGGACGAGATTGTTGAGAACCTCCTTGAAATTTCAAAGATTCAGCAAGAACACTTCACCCTGCGGCGAAAGCGGATTAACCTAGCTGAGATGGTGAGTCTGGCGATTAGAGAGAAGCAGAGTAAGGCAATGCAAAAGAATGTGAAGATCAACATGGAGCTGAACTACAATGGGGATGTGGAGGGCGATCCGGTTAAGCTGATGCGGGCTATTTTAAACATTCTGGACAATGCCATAAAATTCAACCGTGATGGTGGTAAAACACAGGTGAGGGTGATGAAAGAAAATGGAGAGGTGAAAATCGCTATCACCGACACAGGTATAGGAATCCCCGAAGAAAGGTTTGAAGAGATTTTCCAGCCACTAACCCAGCTAGACCCAAGTCCAACCCGGCGTTATAATGGCATAGGCATGGGCTTGGCTGTGGCGAAGCAGATAATAGAGGCCCACGGCGGCAGAATAGAGGTTGAGTCAGAACCGGGAAAGGGCTCCACATTCTGCATCTCCCTACCCCTGAAAGAGTAAATCATACAAACAAACTTCGTCACGCCGCAACTTCGTTCGGGGCAATTCGCTGCGCTCGTTCTAGCAACCATCAACATACTGGCCTATTGCACAGCAATATGGCTATGAAGCTTCAGTTTCATGAGAAAGAGTATGCGGCCGCCGGGATTTGAACCCGGGCTACAAGCGTGGCAGGCTCGTGTACTAGCCAGGCTATACTACGGCCGCGTGTTCTGAGGATAACAATATATGATAACCTCTTAATTAATTTTCGCAGGTGGGTTGCAGGAGGTAATAGGAACCCGCTGGTGGTTCCTATCTCTTAATTAATTTTCGCAGGCAATGGGCCGGGGCGGATTCAGAACGCAACTGCAGTCAGTTGCATCAACATATTGCGGTATTTCGCTGCACTCAATACCGCTATGTTTCCACCGCATTTACCATTGTTTCCCCGTCGGGGTGGGGTTAACCTAAGGGGAGGGGTATTCCCCTCCCCTGGATGGGCCGGGGCGGATTCGAACCGCCGACCTTCACGTTGTAAGCGTGACGTCATAACCCCTAGACCACCGGCCCGGGTAAAGCAACACCCAAATATACCATCTTATAATCATTTATAAATTTTTATGAAGCACCCTCAGCACGTCTGTCGCCGAGAGTATACCCACAGGCATCTCGCCTGCGATATGCCCGCCATGGAGCACCACCAGGCGGTGTATCTTCTTCTCTATCATCAGGTCAGCCGCCTCCTGCAGAGAGCTTTCGGGGCTTATTGAGACTGTGAATGGGGTCATAAGCTCCTCTGCCTCCATTTCCTCAATTTCCTTTTCGCTTCTATTCTTGAGCTCTTTCAGCACATCAACAGTGGAAATTACCCCCATGGCTTCGTTCTGATCGTCCACCACAACCACAGCAGAAACATCATTCTCAACCATGGTTGCGAGCACGTTTTTTATCGACTCATTGAACTTTACTGTTATTACACCCCTGGTCATGACATCCCTAACCTTGGTATCCCTAAGCACCCTCTGCATTAAACCACCGTAATAAAATACCACAAAACGCAAATAAATAAATTTGGGGGGATATAGAGGAGGTGCCTATGGGAGCATAAAAAGGGCTGGCTACCCATAGGCTGATATGGGCAAAGGAGTTATAGCATATAAACC
>MTME02000066.1 GCA_002011115.2 Candidatus Pyrohabitans sp. JdFR-17 | reverse complement strand
ACCGCATGCTCGAGCGGGGCGAACGAATAGGCGTGGCTGTGTCCGGGGGTAAAGACAGCCTGTCAACGCTAAACATTCTCAGCAAGCTCGCTGAGAAGCTAGACCTGGAGCTTCATGCAATACTGATCGATGAAGGTATCGCTAACTACAGAGCCGCAACGATAAAGCAGGCGAAGCGCTTCTGCGAGGAACTTGGCGTACCACTAACAACGCTCTCATTCAAGGAGCGGTTTGGCACAGCCCTTGACGAGGCGGTTAAGCTGAGCCAGCGCAATGCATGCACCTTCTGCGGCGTATTCAGACGGAAGCTTCTGAACGACGCCGCGAGAGAGCTGGGCTGCGACAAGCTTGCCACGGGGCACAATCTGGATGACGAGGTTCAGGCGATAGTTATGAACTACCTTCGCGGTGACTTGGAGCGCCTCGTTCGTCTCGGTATAGACGCGGGCAGCGAGCAGCTTGTGCCGCGGATAAAACCCCTCATGGAAATGCCTGAAAAGGAGGTGGCGCTTTACGCCATGCTCAGCGGGATACCCGCTAGCTTTGAAGAATGCCCCTACGCCCAGGACTCCTTCAGGACAGAAGTGAGGGCGATGATAAACCGCCTTGAGGAGAGCAACCCGGGGATAAAGTTCTCCATTTTGCGGGGCTATCAGAAGCTCTTGCCTTATCTGAAAAGTTACCAGGCTAAAGCCCTGCGAAGCTGTGCAACCTGCGGGGCGCCCAGCTCAGGGGAGCGCTGCAAGGCATGCATGCTACTTGAAGAAATCACCCAATCAGCATAATGGTAAAAGCGTCCCTCAAGCCGGGGGCGAATCCGAGAACAAAGAATGCGAAGTACCAGAAGTTTCTGTTCTCTTCCTCTATCAGCGAGTTTATCACCCAGATTATTATTCCAATGGCGATGAGCTTGAGCGGGTAGAGCACGTAGGCGGTGCCGATGAGGTTTATGAGCCAGTCCTCAAACACGTGCTCCTCAAAGTACCCGTAGTACTCTACGCCGACGATGGTGGCACTTGCATCAAGCATGTGCCCCGCGAAAACCGCAAAAACCCAAGCATTGTCCTGGTTCACAAGCTTCAGCAATGCATAGCTCGCGGCTGTGCTCACCACAAAGAGGGCGAGTATCTGCGCCCCAGCCAAGAGGTAGGTGACGTTGGTTAATGCAACATAGGCAGGGTAGGCGAGCAGAAAAATGCCCAGCGCAAGCATGGTCTTCTCATAGGCTATGCCCCGGGAGCGCTGCATGCGTAACGCCAGCGCGAGGCTTGCCAAAGCGAGAAGCGCAGTGGTAAAGAAGATTCCGGGCGTAATAAGCCAGGCTGTACGCGGAAAAAGCTGCGCATCCACGAGGCTGCGCGAAAAGGAGGCGAAGGCGAGAAAAGGGAGAATCGCCTTGAGAAACCGCCTGTCCACTTTCAGATTGAGCTTTATCACAATCTTCTCCAGCGCAATCAGGCCAAAGCCAAGAAGCAGGCCGTACACCAGGGTATTGTAAACGTTGTACCCCTCGCCGGTGTAAATGGGTTCAACAAAGTAGCGCTTGAAAAACTCTACGACCATGGTTCCACCTATGCCCGTTTAAATTTCTTAGCCAAGGGAATTCCAAAGTATGGGCCTGAGATGTGGAGCAGAGGCTTCGCTTTTTCCACATTTATCACACGGTCGTAATACTCATCCCTTACCTCTGCCAGGAGCACCTCGCCGGCGATAAGCACGTGATCGCCTAGCTCCTTCGCGTCGTAGAGTTTGCACTCCAGCCAGGCATACGCTTCTGCGATGCGCGGCGCCATGACCTTCTTCGAAGGCATCTCTGTCAAGCCTGCTTCGCTGATTTCGCTCACCTCATAAGGAAAGTCTTTCTCCAGGATGTGCATCTTCTCGCCAAGTTCTTCGCCCACGAAGTTTATCACAAACTCCTTCGTAGCCTGGATGTTGCGCCAGGTGTCATGGCCTGGGTTGCACGCTATGGCAAATATTGGGGGAGAGAAGCTTATGGGCGTGTTGAAGCTAAAGGGTGCAGCGTTGCTTATACCTCTGGGCGAGGCAGTGCTCACAACCACACAGCTTCTCGCATTCAGCTTATAGAAATTAACCGGGTCTATCTCCATTTCAATCACCTCGAAAGGAACCTCTCAAGTCTCGACATTGCCTCATTAATATCTCTGAGCGACGCTGCGTAAGCCATGCGCACATGCCCTTCGCCGCCCTCGCCGAAGGCGTTGCCAGGCACCACAGCGACCTTCTCCTCTCTGAGAAGCCTCTCAGCAAACTCCTCACTGCTCATCCCGGTGGAAGCTATTGATGGGAATACATAAAAGGCGCCCTTGGGCTCAAAGCATTCTAAGCCTGCCTCGCGGAGGCGCTTCACTATGAGCCTTCGCCTGCGATTGTACTCCTGCCTCATCTCCTCGACGACACTGTTGCCCCTGCGCAGTGCCTCTAGCGCAGCCTTCTGGCTCATTATGGGCGCGCACAGCATCGCATACTGGTGAATCTTCATCATGGCTTCGATGACCTCCGCTTCGCCAAGCGCATAGCCGATGCGCCAGCCGGTCATGGCATAGCTCTTTGAGAACCCGTTTAAATAAATGCAGCGCTCCCGCATGCCGTTAAGTGCAGCGAAGGGCACATGTTTGCCCTCGTAGGTAAGCTTGTCGTAAATCTCATCGCTTATCACCACGAGGTCATGCTCCACCACAATATCGGCTATAGCCTCTAAGTCGCGTTTGCTCATTGTCGCTCCAGTAGGGTTGTTGGGGTAGCTCAGTACAAGCACCTTGCTCTTGGGCGTAACCTTCGCCTCAAGCTGCTCTGGTAGGAGCTTGAACTCATCCTCGGCACGAGTGGGCACGCTCACAGGTACGCCGCCTGCGAAGATGGTGCAGGGTTTATAGGCGACGTAGCTAGGCTCGGGTATAAGCACCTCCTCGCCGGGGTTGACCAGCGCACGTATTGCAAGGTCGAAAGCCTCACTCACCCCAACAGTAACGAGAACCTCATTTTCAGGGCTATAGTCAACGCCGTAGTCGCGCTTCGTGGCTAGGGTTATCTCCTCGCGAAGCTCGGGCAAGCCGTAGTTGGAGGTGTACATGGTGTAGCCTCTCTCGAGGCTGTAGATGCACGCCTCGCGTATGTGCCACGGCGTAATAAAGTCCGGCTCGCCCACGCCGAGGGAGATAACCCCCTCTACGTTTGCCACAAGGTCGAAGAACTTCCTTATCCCAGATGGCGGCACCTGGGCTACTCGCCTTGCTATCTTGTCGCGCATCATCGCTACGGACTCACAGCTAAGCGACGAAGCTCTTCACCGTCGTAGAGCATATCCCCGTCTTCCTTGTACTTCTTCAAGATGAAATGCGTGGTGGTGCTGGTAACCTGAGGCAGAGGCGCGAGTTTCTCTGCAACGAAGGTGGCGACTTCCTTCATCGTGTTGCCCTCCACCAGCACAGAGAGGTCGTACATCCCCGAGACCAGGTAGAGGTTCTTTACCTCAGGAAAGCGCATTATCCTCTCGGCTATCGCGTCATAACCATGCTCTCTCTCGGGGGTTATTTTCACATCTATGAGCGCCGCCACCTTTTCCCTGCCCAGCTTCTCCCAGTTTATCACAGTCTTGTACTTACGTATTACGCCACTCTTCTCCAGCTCCACTATAGCCTTGGCCACCTCTTCCTCGCTTAACCCAACCGCCTTGGCAACCTCAGCCGCGCTGAGCCTGGCATCAGCCTCAAGAAGCTTGAGAATCTCCTCTTTTTTGTCCATAGGTATCACCTGTAGAGCCCTTTTATTCTTACAGGCGCAGGGTTTATAAATGTTATTAAGCGGGCGTGGCAGTGTTTTTCTGCATCACCACTCCATGTGGTTGCGCTGCGCCTCACAGAGCTTCTCCAGAAGCGAGGCTTCGCAGCTATCGCAGAGGTATCTCCCCTTAGCAAGAGGAGCACCGCAGGAGAGGCAGTAACGGATCGCCATGAAGAGAGTAAATGTTCTCTACGCCTATGCGATTTACGGAGGAGCACTGGAAAAGTTTTAACAAAAACCCTTATATATTCAAAAATGAATAAACTTATTCAAAAATGGATAGATGCCCATGAGGTTCCACAACGTTTTTGATGACGTGCTCGGCAACAAAACGAAGGTAAGATTGCTCAGAGCTTTCTTCACGTATCCTGACAAGAAGTTCTCTGAGAGTGACCTGCAGAGGATAGCAGGCATACCGCAGGCGAGCGTGCACAGGAACATTAAATCTCTGCTGGAAAGTGGGCTACTTGAGAGACAACGCGTGGGCAAGACCAATCTTTACTCGGTTAACAGAGAACACGTGCTTTATGAGTTGCTGAGCAAGATTTTCGATGGAGAAAGGAACCTCAAGAAAGAGTTAAAGAAAGTGGTGAAAGAGGCAGTAAAAAATTTACCTGAAGTGGAGCTGGTGATACTCTTCGGCAGCATCGCCAAGGGTACGGAGCGAGCAGACAGCGATGTGGATATATTCGTTGTATGCAGAGGCGATAAATCACAGGTAGAGGAAGAGCTGGGCGATGTTGCAACGACGATTGAAAGCAGATTCGGCAATCCGGTATCACTGATGGTGAAGCACGTCGAAGCACTGGAAGAGCTGAAAACCAGACCAATCTACAATGAGATTAAGAGCGGAGAAATCATCTTCAAGCGTGAGGGATTTGAATGGTGAAAGGTCTGGCAACCAAGCCAGTAAAAGTTGGCTCTGATAGAATGTACTTCAGCAAGGCGGAAGAATTCCTTAGAGGGGCAAGAACGCTGGCAGAAATGGGGATGTGGAACTCCTCTGCGGTGCTCAGCGTTCACGCGGTTATAAGCGCCTGTGACGCCATCAGCGCCAGATTCTTACAGCTCCGCCATAGCGGCGCAGATCACATGCACGCGGTGGAGCTCTTGAAAAGCCTGCCACTCGATAAAGCAGAAATTCAGGCAAAGCTCAGGCAGGCAAGGAGGGTAATATCGCTAAAGAACACCGCCGAGTACGAGGACAGGCTAATTCAGCAGCGCGATGCTTTAGAAATGCTTAGGGACGCTGAGCGAGTGGTTGAATGGGTCGAAAGCAAGTTCAGATAACCCCTCAGTAGTACTCCTCCGCAATCTCCCACGCTAAGCGGGCACTTTCCCTTGCCTCCTCGCCTCTCACGACGTCCATGTGCCCGGGGTAGAGCACCTCTATCTCCAGCTTAGCAAGACGGCGCAGGCTGTGCTTCAACTGCTCCATGTTCCCGCCTAAGTCCACACGTCCAAAGCTACCTCCGGCGAAGAGGGTATCACCTGAGAAGAGCGCCCCTATGCTGGAGATGTAGAAGCATGCACTTCCCGGAGTGTGCCCCGGCGTGTGGAGTACCTCAAGCTTGGCCTCGCCCAAGTCTATAACATCACCCTCTTTAAGCACGCGGTGGTAGCCCATGCTCCTACCGCCAGAGAAAAGCGATGCCGTACCGTAGAACCTGCCGTCACTCATCGCTTTAGCGTCAAGCTCATGGATGAGCGTCTTCGCGTTCGGAAACAGTGCGTTGCCCCCACAGTGGTCTATGTGAGCGTGGGTGTTTATCACGTAGTCCACGCGCTCAGGCGCTATAACCTTGCTAAGCTGGCGCTCCAGCCAGGATTGGCTTAAGCCAGTGTCGATAACCGTCACCCTCTCGTCCTTGATAACATAGACATTCGAATCGTAGCCTTTGGAAATTATAGGTACAATCTCCATTTCCTCACCTCAATCTAAGTTCCACAGGCCCAGCTCCTTTGCAATGGCGAAGGCTTTGCCCATCTCCTCTCCGGTAATGCGTCGGGAAATGTCAGCGTGCTTATACGCCTCAAACTCAGGTCTATACTGCCCCATTATGTTCACCCTCGCCTTGTTTTCAAGGTTCTCTGCTATCCACTCCAGAATTTTGCGGGTGCAGCACTCCACGTGATTCGGAAGCACTAAGTGGCGTATGAGAAGCTCTGCGCCCTGCTCCCGAGCGAGCAGAAAGTTGCGGGTAACCACCTCGAAGTAGCGGGGCACCTTGGATAAACGCTTTGCACAGGCATCGTTGCCGTACTTGAAGTCTCCCAGGTAAACATCCACCACGCCATGGAGCAGGCTCATGGCTTCGCTGCTCATGTACATGTTGCTGTTCCACACTATGGGCACATTCACATCCAGATTTAAAAGCATGTCCAGGATTACATGCAGGTTAGGCGTGGGGGAGCCTCCAACCAGGTTAACGTTGCGACTGCCCTCGCCCAGCCTGCGCTTCTTGGCAAGCTCTGCCAGGTACTCCCCGGTTACAGGCAAGCCCTTCTCCACCTGCCGCGCGATCATCCAGTTCTGGCAGTAAACGCAGTAGAAGTTACACCCTATGAAGAAGAAGGTGTGGCTGGGCACAAGGCAAGCTTCCTCGCCCATGTGCAGGAATTCGCTGCTCAGCCTTGCCTCTGCGGCTAAGCCACAGAAGCCGATTTCGCCCTTCCTTCGGTTTCTTTTACACCTGCGCTCGCAGAACTCGCAGGATTCGAGCATGCGCCACGCCAGGGTGCGCTTCAGGTCCAGAAGGCTCTTCTCAGGTTTTGCAATTGAGGCATAGTCTCTCTTCCCTGAATCCAGCTCCTCCTTCAGCCTCTCGTAATCTTTAAGCTTCTCAGTGTGAAGCTTCCAGAGTTTCTCGTCGCTATCTCGCTCGGAAAAGCTCACGGGCACAAGCTGCGCTATTCTGAAGTTTGCCTGTTTTTCATTGGTGGCAACGCTGACATACCTGCCTAAGGCATGCTTCACCCCGCGGTCCTCGAAAGCGCGCGCGGCGTCTGGGCGCAGGAACCAGTACATACCATATTGCTCCAGCCTAACGAGACAATGGTTTAATTGGGATATGTAAAGTCGTCACCCTCGTCGAAGAGGTCAATTTTTGTTGCCTCCTCCGGTGCAGGCGTGGGCTTGATTTCTTCCACAGCTTCAACGCGGAAGAGGTGGGAGAAGTACCATATTCTGCGCGTTTTCGGATTCACCTTGAAGTGCACCGCCTTTAACACTTGGTCCACGTACTCCTTATCCTCCGGGTACTCCATTGGGTAAAAAGAAAACCTCCGCTTTATGTCGGTGATAACAAAGCCCATCCCGAGAATGCTCTCCTGAATGCGCTTCCACTTCTCCAGGGAACACTCTAGGTTGGTCAAGCCTACATAGCCCACGCCGCCATTGCGAAGCGTCGCAGCACCGCGCGCAAAGAAGGTCAGGAAACCAGAGAGCGTCTCCAGAGGCTCGGTGGAGAACATATCGCTGCTCTTCACAAGCTCTTTGGGCAGAGGCTGCT
>MTME02000065.1 GCA_002011115.2 Candidatus Pyrohabitans sp. JdFR-17 | reverse complement strand
AGAGATGCATGGTATCTGCCATCGCATAAACATTTTCTCTGTCTATATCCCTTACAAGGGCGACAACCTCTCGCAGGCGTGGCAAGAAGGATGTTCGCCTGGGGCTGAGCGCTTCTATCGCAATGCCTACGCCGTAGTCAGAAGCGTAGTCTGCCAGCTCGCGGAAGCTTTTCACACAGATATCCCTTGCGTTTGCCGCATGCGAGTAGCCATAAGCGGGCACTGTAACCACACGTTTCGCCCCTATTCTGCCGGCGAGCTCTATCTTTTCCTTAATGTGCTCCACAGCAGCGATGCGCTCTTCTCTGCGCGGGCTCACAATGCTGAGCTCATGGAGCTTATACGCCTGCACAGAGCGCACCTCTACGCCATAGCTGCCAAGCACTTCGAGGTTATCCTCAAACTTCGTCACCCTATCGCTCCGCGAGACGGGTAACCTAGCCAGCTCCAGCCAGAGATCAAGCTCTTCAAAAATGCTCAAAACCTCTTCGAGGGTTTCACAGTCAATAACAAAATCTACAGCGCCGAGGGACATGGCTGTTCAAACTTCAGCTTTGTAGATGTATGTACATCCAATAGCCTCAAAATTCTTTGTAACTCCTTCCTTAAGCTCTCTTCTGATTCTCTGAATTTTTTCATGGGTCTCTTTTGAGTATATCCTCTCCCCGCATTTTGAACATACACCTGCCTTAACCCTAATAATAGCTACGTTGTTCCCGCCCTTAACCATCTTCTCTACTTCTTTTACAACAACATCTCCACCACATATCGGGCAAACCGAAACAATCTCACTCATTTCTTTTTTCTCCATCTGTAATCAATCCAGCGATTAGCATCGGGAATATATGCTGTAATTAGTATAGCGATATTTGATTCACTTGCATACGCCCAGACACTGTGAATAGGTCTGCCTTGTTGATCTCTTCCAAATATCAAGCAACTGGGAAATGGTAAGTCATCCGGGTACTCTTCGATTATCTCACCATGTAAAACAGAATAGTAAAGCGATTCATTAGATATCTCATCGTTGGCAAGTTCTTCATCTGCATGTTCTGTTATATTTATCCTTCCTGATTTAATCGCAGCTTTTATTCGATTTATGTCCATCCGTTGCATGTTTAACTGCATGTGATATTAAGCTTTTCCTATTTAACCCTTGAGAGATGTTAGCGCCAGAGCTTGAAACATGGGCAGAATAAGCATAGTGGGGGTGCACCACAGGCACCAGCTGAGCATCGCCGACGTGGAGGATGCCATCGCCGAGCAGAAGCCAGACATAGTGTGCGTGGAGCTGCCCAGCGACGACTACCTGAAGTTTCTGGAAGTGCGCTCCTACCTGGAGACTGAGATGAAAATCGCCATGATCACCGCCTGCGAGGTTGGAGCCAGGGTTTACCTGATAGACCTTAAGAAAGAGTACATCGAGAGGAGGCTGGGGGAGACACTGAGAATTTCCGATCCCCGCCTATGGGAGGAGTTTGAAAAGGGCGACATCCCCGCGTTCTACCGCCGGCTGCTGGAGGTGGCACCAGCAGCTATCAATAAGGCAAAGGAGGTGCTGCTTCTCGACAGGGAGGCAGCAATGGCGGCAAAGCTCTTATCCTTGGCTGAAAAATACACCGAAAGTAGGATTCTCGCTGTGGTGGGCTACAGCCACAAGCCCGCGATAGAGGAATTTCTGAAGGACAGGAAAAGGCTGAGTGAGACCATCAAAAAGAGAGGAATCCTCGTTGATGAGCCCTATTTCCTCGACTGCGAGGAGATTCTGATATACAGCTAAGGAAATCGAAAAGCTAAAATATCACTTGCAGCAACTTACCTGCATCTGAAGGAGGACGGGAGGTTAGGGATAGATGGATGTTGTGGAAATTTATCGCCGTGCCTTTGAACTTTTTAAGGTGAACTACCTAATAGCAGCACCTTTCATCGCGGTTAATATCATCGTGGCGTTTTTATTTTCGCTTCTTGCGGGTGGGCTTATGATGGCGGGTGGAACAATCGCAGGCCCCCATGCTCCACCAATAGGAATGCTCGGTTTGGGCACTGTGCTTGGAGCGGCGGGGGCTTTATTACTGCTCTCCTGGGTGCTCAACATTCTCGCCCAGGGAATGGCGATAGGCATGAGCAGCGAAGCCCTCAGCAAAGGCATAGCCCACCTCGACAGCGGCTTCGAGGTGCTCAGCAAGAAGCTTGGTAGCCTGATAATTGCCTCTATCCTCGTGGGCATGGCTGTTGGAGTAGGGCTGATACTCCTAATTATACCAGGCTTAATAATAGGTTTTCTGCTCATGTTCACCATCGTCGCCCTCGTCGTTGAAGACCTCGATGCTATAGCCGCGATGAAAAGGAGCTACCAGGTGGTGAGAGCTAACCTGGGCGATGCCTTTGTTTATGCTGTGCTGATGATAGTCATAGGAATAATCGCAGGCATCGTTGGGGCAATTTTCAAACACGTCCCTGTAATAGGTTCTGCAATTCTCTCCCCAGCGATTGACGGCATCGCCACAGGGCTAATAACCATAGCAGGTGTGATATTCTTCACCGAAGCTGCGAAGCAAACTACTTAGAAAGCTCCAGCATGCGCTCAAGGCTGAGCAGTGCTCGCTCCGCAATCTCTGGCTCGATTCTAACTACATTTTTTCTTTCTCTGAGCTGGGTTAAGAACTTCTCCCAGGTGTTCATCTTCATTGTCCTGCAGATCGCACGCTCATACAGAGGGTAGAATTTTTTATCCGGGAACTCCTTCTGCAGGCGGTAAATGAGGCCAACCTCTGTGCCTATTATGAACTCAGTGGCGCTGCTCTCCCTTGCTCGCTTAACCATCTGCTCAGTGCTGCATATATGGTCCGCTAAGAGCTGAACCTCGGGGGTGCACTCCGGGTGAATGAGCACCTCCGCATCGGGATGCTCTTCCCTCGCCTTTTCCACATGCTCAGGTTTGAACAGCTGGTGGGTGATGCAGTGCCCCTTCTCAGGAACAGGAATTATCTCCTTGTCCCTGACGTGGCGTTGCACATGCCACGCTAAGTTAGCATCTGGCCCAAAGATTATCTTCTTCTCAGGCAGAGCCTTGACTATCTTCACCGCATTTGCAGAGGTGCATATAACGTCTGCCTCCGCCCTCGCCTCCAGACGGGTGTTGATGTACAGCACCACTGCAGCGTCTGGATGCTCCTCCCGTGCCTCACGCACAAGCTTTGCAGGTAGCTGCGCTGCCATGGGGCAGTGCGCTTCGAGATCAGGCATGAGCACCGTCTTGTCAGGGTTGAGCATCGCCGCACTCTCTGCCATGAAGTCAACGCCACAGAAGAGGATGTATGGCTTATCAACGCGCTGCGCCGCCCTGCACAAGCCAAGCGAGTCGCCAATGAAGTCTGCCACATCCTGAATCTCGGGTATCTGATAGTTGTGCGCAAGAACTATGCAGTCCTTCTTAAGCTCTTCAACCTCTTTCAGAGTAGCCTCATCGATAACCACGAGAACCACCGGGATTACAACCTTAGCCTAAACTACTTTTTGAAAATATTGTTGAAATGCTCAACACTCTTAAAAGGCTATAAATCAGATATAATCCTATGAGGAGCATTCTGAGGAGTTTCATGATATTTATTTTCGGCGCTCTCACCGGTGTAGCTCTTTTTCTGCTTATCAGTGTGGCTGCGCCTGAGCTCAAGTCCCTAATTCTACTCCTGTTGAAAACAAAAATTGAGGCTCAGGAAAAGCTGGTAGGAAGTCCGAGCATGACAATACTCCTCAACAATCTGATAGCCTCGTTTCTCTGCTCCTACGGTGGATTCTTCACTACGATGGCTTTTCTCAGACTGGGCGAAGTAAGCGACCCCAGCTTGAGAGTTTTAAGGAGGCTGGACAGTAGGCTCACCCAGATAAGAGATGACAGGCTGAAGTTCTACCTCTCCCTCCTCATATTCCCCGTATTCATCCTCTTTCTCAATGGCGCTGTTCTCGGCTTCCTATTCGGCTTCTTTATCCATTCGCCCGCAGAGTACTTCGCCCGACTGAACCCCCACGGGATTATTGAGCTACCGGCAATTATCCTCTCAGGAAGCATAGGGTTAAAAATCGGCGAGGCTATGCTTCCCAGGTTAAACACCGATTTCGAGGCAGAGCTAACAGAAGAGGTGAGACGGAGCATCAAAGCTTATATTCTCGTAGTCGCCCTTCTGGCGGTGAGCGCATATCTCGAAACAATGTAGCCTAAAGAACCACTTCCACGCTTGCCTTTTCCACGCCCTCCAGCTTCCTTATCTCCTTCTCTGCCAGCACTGCAAGCACAAAGGCATAGCCGCACACGCAGTCGCGGGGACGCTGCAGCTTTACCTTCACCTCACCCCCAGCTATCTCCACCTGCTTCACCATGCCCGCATCTACCAGGTTGTTTCCCTGGAGAATACTGGAGACCCTCCTCAGCGCTGAGATCACTTCAGCCTCGCTTACAGCACTCACACTATCTCCGCCCCCAGCACCTCAGCCATGTGCATCAGTGCCCACTTCTCGGCATTTTCGTCGATGGCGGCGACGCAGTCTCTTGCCACGCGAACGCGAAAGCCTCTCATCGCAGCATCGGCAGCGGTGTGGAGCACGCATATGTTCGTCAGCACTCCAGTCAGAACTACTTCGTCGATGCCCCGCTTCCTGAGCTCCTCCTCCAAATTGGTGCCGTAAAAGGCGGAGAAGCGCTTCTTCTTTATCACCACATCCTCATCGCGCTTGTCGAGTTCGTCGATAACCTCCGCACCCTCGCTGCCCTCCACGGCGTGCTCTCCCCACACCTCGAACTCCTCATCCTGCGGATCGTGGGAGTCGCAGATGAAGAAAATCGGCTCGCCCCTGGAGCGGAACTCCGCAATCTTCCTGTTTATCGGCTCTATAATCTTCCTCGCGTTGTGCACTGGCAGAGCACCGTCCTCATACACAAAATCCTTCAGCATGTCTATCACAAGCAGTGCGCGCATGATATCTTTTTAAACCTCTGGAGATATAAAAATTCCCATGCATCCGCGCATATGGGAACTGCTCCGCTTTGTGGAGGAGGACGTGGCATTCGGGGATATAACCACAGAAAGCGTTTTACCCGAGGATGTAGAAGCTCTCGCCGAGATTGTGGCAAAGGCTCAGGGCGTGGTCGCGGGCGTAGAAGAGGCAAAGTCACTTCTGGAGCACTTTAATTTAAGGTGCAGGGTTCTGAAGGAGGATGGAGAGGAGGTTAACCCCGGAGATGCGATTCTTGAGATTGAAGGGAGCGCCAGAGCGATACTCATGCTGGAGCGCGTGGTGCTGAACCTGCTCATGCGCATGAGCGGCATAGCGACGGTAACAAGGCGCATGGTGGCTATAGCTCAGCGCTACGGAGTTAAAATCGCAGGCACGAGAAAAACTACGCCGGGATTCAGGTACTTTGAGAAGCGTGCGATAGCCATAGGCGGCGGAGATACGCACCGCTTTCGCTTAGATGATGCCGTGCTTATAAAAGACAACCATCTAGCACTCGTGGGCATTAGTGAGGCGATTAGACGAGCGAAGCAGGTGAATTTCACAAAGAAGGTGGAGGTAGAGGTGGGCAGCGTCGAGGAGGCGAAGGTTGCGCTGGAGGCGGGCGCGGATATAGTGATGCTGGACAACCTCAGCGTTGAGGATGTAAAGCAGGTGCTCACGCTTGTGGAGCAACGCGGCTACCATGCTATAATAGAGGTCTCCGGCGGGATAACCCCTGAGAACCTGGAGAGCTACGCAAGGCTCCGCCCGCATGTAATCTCCATGGGGTACATAACCACGCACGCAGAGTGGCTGGACATGAGCCTAAGGCTTCACAAACGCTAGGTGCCCACCTGCAGTGACGAAGCGATCTTGCGCAGCGTGGCTATGGCTGAGAGTGCCGCGAGATAGCTCGTCTTTGGGTTCTCAGGAGAAGGCAGGTTCTCCACCCTGAAGTAGAGTTCGCCGAATTTCCCTCTTGCAAAAACCTCGTGCACATTCCTCTTTGCTTCGGGATCTGCGACTATCTCAACCCTTGTCCTGTCCACGCCTATACCTGCGAGGCTTACCGCAACCGCCACGTTAATATTCGCCGGAAATCCTGCTATAGCTTCTCTCGCGGTGCCCGAGAAGACCACTTTCCTCTCCTTCAACCCTTTGAGAGAAATATCCCTCTCAGCCAAGTAGGGTGCGCCCTCCAGAGCGTGAGGAGGCTTTGTGGTGGTAATCCTCACTTCCTCCAGCTCAGCTTCCCTCGCTGACTTCAGTGCATCTAGGGCTCCTACCGCGCCTGATGGGAGATAAACCCTTCTCTGCTTCTGCGTGGCTGCCTTCTCCACTTCCTCCAGAAACCCTGCGTCTGCAAGCGCACCCACGCTTAAGAGGAGCACATCCTTTCCAGCTTTCAGCGCTGGTATGAGCAGCGCTTTAGCCGCAGCCACCGAAGCGGCTTCAATTACCAGCTCTGCCTCGCTTGAGAGCACTTCCTCGATGCTTGCCGCTATGTAGGGCTTTCTCCTGAATAGAGAGCTCAATCGCGCCGCCTTCTTCCTGTCCAGGTCAAAAATACAAACGAGCTCTGCCTCTACCCTGCCCTCTGCAATAGCCTTAGCAATGACTGTGCCTATTGCACCGCAACCTATCAGGGCAACCTTCAAACCACCACCTGCCAAAAAGCTTTATACCAGGTACTTAAACTTTGATACCATGTTCCATGTTGCAAGTGAAGAAGATATAAAGGCGGGGAAGACTACCGACGTGTACTTTATCAACACCAAGCGCGTGCTGGAAGAAAAGGGGATAAGCAAGCGTGTCGTCGCTGAGGTAACCGCAAGCTCTCTGCCGGCGAACTATGCCTGGGGGGTACTCGCTGGAATAGAGGAGGTAGCACGCCTTTTCGAGGGTTACAACCTTGACGTTTATGCGATGCCTGAGGGGAGTATCTTCTATCCCCTTGAGCCGGTGATGCGCATCGAGGGCGATTACAAAGAATTTGCTTTGCTTGAAACACCTCTTCTCGGCTTGCTCTGCCAGGCTTCTGGCATAGCCACGAAGGCAGCACGCTTCAGGAAGCTCGCCGGAGATAAGATTCTGCTAAGCTTTGGGATTCGCAGGATGCACCCCGCAATAGCGCCGATGATAGACCGCGCCGCGTACATAGGCGGGTGTGATGGCTTCTCTGGCATCGCGGCAGAGAAGATTATAGGTGAGAAGGCTCGAGGAACGATGCCACATGCCCTTATAATTACGGTGGGCGACCAGGTTAAGGCGTGGCGCTACTTTAACGAGGTTGTGGAGAAGGACGTACCTCGCATTGCGCTGGTCGATACCTACTGCGACGAGAAGCAGGAAGCGGTGCTTGCGGCGGAAGCCATAGAGAACCTCTACGGCGTGCGCCTGGATACGCCCAGCTCGAGGCGGGGCAACATGAAGAGAATACT
>MTME02000064.1 GCA_002011115.2 Candidatus Pyrohabitans sp. JdFR-17 | reverse complement strand
CAAGGTGGCGCACAGTGGAGCATATTAAGGCGTAGCCATCCTCGCCCACCCACTCCTTCGCCAGATTTATGAAGAGGCAGCGTCCGCCACACACCCAGAGCAGGTCGCAGCTAGCGCATGGCTCGCCCGGCGAAGCGCAGTTGTGCAGCTTCTCCGGAGGAGTGGTGAAGATGCTGCCCACGCGCATGAACTCGTACTCCGGCGTTACCGGGCACAGGGTTATCTCTCCACTAGGCGCTATTGCAAAGAAGTCCACGCCGGCGCCGCACCGCAGCTTCGCAGGCTTTCCGGAGAGCAGAGTCTTTGTAATCCCTATGAATGGCACGAAGCCGAGCACCTCGCCGCGGCGCATCTCCTCAACCCATGCATGAACCAGCCTTGTTATGCTGGCGTTATAGCTTCGCAGCCACTCCCGCGTAGTATCGCTTCCACCGTCCCAAAAAAGCTCAAAGTCAAGCTGCCAGTGCACGTGGTCAAAGACACCCAGCTTCGCCAGGTGAAGCGCATCCTCATAGATGTCGCTTTTAAGCGAAGCCACCATTCTTGCAATAAGGTCTCCGCTGAAGTGTCTCCTTATCCTGCGGGCGTTTCTTATTATCCTGTCATAAACCCCCTGACCGCGGTACGCATCAGTAACCTCGCGGCGACCATCTATTGAGATTAAGATGGTGTGGAACCTGCGCAGGTAGTGTGGTTTAACCCTGTGGAGGAGCATCCCATTGGTGTGCAGGATGTACTTCGCCGGTATGGTATCCATAACTTCCTCCATCAAATCAACGCGAAGAAGGGGCTCGCCGCCGTAAAAAGCGATCACAGGGTCAGGATCCCGGGCGATAAAGCTGCGCAGCACCTCCAGAGGATACTCCACCTCCATGTGCTCGGCGTCATTGCGAGTGCCACCGCAGTAGCTGCACTCCAAGTTGCACCGCTGAGTGAGAAGCAGGTGGTAGTGCATGACTTTTTAAATCAACACACACCTGAGCAGAGATTTTTATTATGTGAATATATATTCACAAAAGTTTTAAATATATAAATTATATTTAATATTATTGCTATGATGCATGTACAGCTACAGGAGGGGGACAGTGTGAGCAGGAAAATAGTTGAGGTACTTGTAGACAAGTTCAAAGAAGTAGCCCTTACTGTCGGACTACTTCCAGGCATGGCTGTGGTGAGGGTGTCGGAGGAGTATTAACTCACCCCAGCTTTGCGGCATCGCCTCTAACCAGCGCCCTAAAGCGTTTGTGCACCTCAAGAGTGAGCTTCAGCTTCTCGTCGCTGGCAGCGGGGAACAGCGTATACTCCGCCTCGACTTCTCCACTGCTTTGAAGCTTTCGCGCCGCCTCAAGCGCCTCACTTCTGCCATCAGAGGCGAAGGCATCCATAACAGGTAGAAGGGCACGCAGGTCCTGCGATGCAACTGCGATGTCGCAGTACGGCAGGGAGTACTCATTTCCATTAAACGCTATGGCAATGCCCCCGCCACGGCTAACTTCGCGGAGCATCTTAAAGTCGGTGATGCTGTCGCCTATGGCTGCGCAGTCGCTGAGCTTTGCGTTATGCCTTTTAAGAAAGCCGAGCATAGCCTCAACCTTGCGCTTACCCCCAACCACGCGAACCTCATTGAAAACTTTGCCAAGCTGTGTGCGCTGAAGCTTATTGAAGAAGAAGTCGTCCAGAGTTGCGACGATCTCATCGTCGCGCATGCGCGGGTAAAGCTTTTCAAGGATAGTCTTCTCCACCTCCGCAACCAGCTCCAAACCAGAGGCGTTGCGATATTTGCTCAGCTCAAGCTTTGTGCACGCAACGTCCTCTCTGGCGACGCCAAGCTGCTCCGCTATGTTATACGCGTGCTGCTGATAGCTTGTCGAAATTATGTGCACCTTCCACCCATTCTCCCGAAGATGCGCTATTGTTTCCTTTGCTCCATTCACAACCTTTGCGCGCTTAGAAACGCGCTCTATGTCTTCCTCGGTGATGCCGTGGTATATCAAAAAGGGGACGATCAGCTTGAGCGTATCGCCAGGCTCATACCCCTGCCTCTTCGCCAGCGTGAGCAGGTCGTCGTACCTGCTTATAACTTCAAAAATCTCCTTCCCCCTGTCCACGAGACCCATAACTTCGTACGCGTTGTCCTGCGGCGAGAGTGGCCCCTCAAGATCGAAACAAGCGACTGGCATGGGGAGAGTTTTGCACTGTGACTTTTAATATTTTCTATTCAAGCACCCCGCCCAGCAAGAATTGCAGATACTGCATTCCCAGCTCCGGGTAGCGGGGGAAGTAGTAATCGCGGAAGGAGCGGAAGTGCTTGTTGAGGAAGTCCACTATGCTGAGCGCCTTTCGCGCGTCGTCGCGAGTGACCTCATCGCTTGAAAGCAGCCTTGCTAAGTAGTCGGCGACACAGGCCACACCCAGAGTCCAGAAGTAGGCTGAGGGCAAATCCCAAGGTCGAGCAAGCGTCTCCATGAAGCTCTGCCTGGTATGCATGGCAAGAAGGCGCTGAGCTTCAGCGGATAGAGGCTTGGAGAAGAGCCGGGCGAAGTCCTCGTCGAAGCTTAGCTCCTCTGCTATACCCAGTTTCTTCGCCGCGTAGCCTGGGTTAATCTCATACTCGAAGAGCTCATCGAAATAGTCGTAGATGGTCAGGATATCCACCGCCACCTGTGCCTGCGCCTTTACTTCGCTTAGCAGCGCCTCCCTCTCCTGGCGATACCGCGCCTCGAAGCTTTCCAGGGCTAAAGCAGCGTCGCTTTCGGAGACAAAGCTCTTCCCACCCAGGTTGCTGCCCAGGTGGCGCACCGCAGCGGTGAGGAGAAGAAGCAGGTCGTAGAATCCCTCCCCAGCAAGGGTTTCGGCTATGCCTGAGTGAAGCTTCACAAGCGCTCCCCACGGGATGCGCTGCCCGCTCGGGCTGTGTAGGTAAACCACCTCGCCTCGCTTTATCTCCTCCGCTCCACTCTTAAGGAGGTCTTCCAAAAACTCCTCCCTGAGCAGCGCCTCGGTTATCTCCTCCCCCGCGTCGAACCCCACGCCAGGGCATGTCCACTTCACGTCGACGATTACGCTTCCGTTGTCAAGCACGCTCGCCGAGAAAGGATACTTGCGGCAGGTCATGAACTTCTTGGCTTTGCCGTGCTCCCTGTGAAGAGAGCACAGCTTATCTTCGAGGAAGGTGCAGGGCTTCTTTATGAAGTATCGCCCGCTCCGTGCCTCGTAAAAATCCTTATAACCGAGAGCCTTCACCCGCTTTATCTCCTCGATGGTAACCGGAATGTCCTCGAAGAGGGAGCAGCAGGTGAAGCAGCTCTCGGGCGTGCACGCGTAGCGCAGACCGCGGGGGAAGGTGGTGATAATCTCCATGCCCCCGCGCAGGAGACTAACATTGGAAAAGCGCTATCTATTCCTACTCACAATTATGCCAGCTACGATCAGCACAGCGCCCGCGTAAAACGGTGAAGTGAGCATCTCATGCAGGAGCAGCGCCGAAAGTGCTATCGCAACCACAGGCGAAAGAGCAAAAGCTATGCTAGCTGCAATAGCCTTCGCCCTCGCGATGCCCCGAAAGTAGAGAAGGTAGGCAAGGAAGGTGTGCACAGCCCCCATGGCAAGCGCAATCAAAGCGCCGTTCAGGGTTATCACTGGCGTGGCTGCGGCGAAGGGTAGCAACGCGAGCGCAGCTATAGTAAAGACAAGCAGGAGCACTTCCTCCTCGCGAAGCGAAGCAAGCAGACGCGAGGCGAGCACAGTGAAAAGCGCCCAGGTTAGCGCCGCCAGAATAGCAAGGGTGTCGCCAAGAAGATTACTACCAGAGGCGTAGGAGTAGAATATAAGCGCTGAACCTGCTAAGCTCGCAATTATGGCGATGAGCTTGCGCTGGCTCAGCCTTTCTTCGCGGAGAAGGTAGGCGAAGAGGGCAGCGAAGGCTACGGAGGTGCTCTCCAGCACTTGCGCTGCAGCCGCAGAGGTGTGCTTCACAGCCATGTGATAGAAGAGGAAGTTGGGGACTAAGCCTAAAAGCGCGAGGGCAAGGAGCTCTTTACTGAGGAGGTGCTCCACGCGAAAGCTGCGAAGATAAAAGGTGAAGAGGAGTGCGCCCACGACAAGCCTCACCTCGACCAGCGCCAAGGGTGAGATGCCCTGAGCATACGCAAGCTTCGCCACTATGGGCGTGGTTCCCCATATCAGTGAGGCGAGGATAAGGTAGAGCATGCACCAGAATGTTGACTAAAGCTGCTTAAACCTTTCCAAACAATTTTGCGATGGGAAGGAACAGCGTTATTCAGGCGAGGAGAATGATTTACGCAGACTACACCTCTTCTACTCCTGTGCTGCAAGAGGTAAAGCAGGAGATGCTTCCGTATTTCGACGAGTTCTACGCGAATCCCTCCAATCTACACGACTTCGCGCTCAAAGCGAGGCGCGCCGTGGAGGGGGCAAGGGAGAAGGTAGCCCAGCTTTTGGGGGCGAGTAGCGAGGAGATAATCTTCACCTCCGGCGGGGCGGAGGCCAACAACTTAGCGATTAAAGGCGTGATTCAGGCTAATAAGGCGAGGGGGAGGCACGTCGTGGTTTCTGCGGTGGAGCACTACTCCATAATGCACCCGCTTCAGAGCTTAGCCCGCGAGGGGGTGCAGTTTACCCGCGTGGGCGTTGATGAGCACGGGCGCGTTAACGTGGAGGAGCTTGAGAAGGCGATTCGCGATGACACGATTTTAATCTCTGTGCAGCACGCCAACCACGAGGTGGGCACCCTCCAGCCGATTAAGGAGATTGCCGAAATCGCCGAGGAGCGGGGGATAACATTTCACTGCGACGGCGTCAGCGCCGCTGGCGCTGTTCCGGCGAAAGTGGAAGAGCTTGGCGTGGATATCTACACCCTCTCGGCGCACCGCTTCTATGGCCCTAAGGGTGTGGGAGCGCTTTATTTAGCTCGTGGAGTAAGGCTTCTGCCCCTGATAGAGGGTGGCATTCAAGAGCGCGGTTACAGAGCGGGCACTGAAAACGTCGCAGGAATAGTGGGCATGGGCAAGGCAGCAGAGCTGGCTGAAAGGGAGATGTCGCAGCGCCTAGAGAAGCTGCGCACGCTGAGAAGCAGGTTTATAGAGGCGCTGCACCGTGAAGTACCCGAAGCCAAGATAAACGGGCATCCGAGCGAAGTTAACCCCATGTATGTGCACGTTAGCGTCCCTGGGGTAGAGGGCGAGGCTGTCGTGGCTGAGCTTAGCTCACGAGGAATATACATAACCTCGGGCTCGCCCTGCATGGCTCGAGCAGCGAAGGCGAGCCACGTGCTTGCAGCGATGGGCTTATCGCAGGAGCTAATCCGCGGTGCCATGCTCTTCTCCTTCGGCATCCCCACGAGCGAGGCAGACGTAGCGCGGGTTGCGCAGGAGGCGGGGGAGGTTATAAACAGGTTGCGGGAGAGATGAAGGCAAAGCTCAGTGTGGACTGCGTGGGTATGCATTGCCCTGTGCCTCTCGCAAAGGCTGGCGAAGCTTTGCAAAAGCTTGCCGTCGGGGAAGTTCTGGAGATAGTTGCAGACGACGAAGATATAATTGAAGACCTCCCTGCCTGGTGCAGGGTGACAGGAAACGAGTATCTTGGCTATGCGCGAGAAGGCGGGATAATAAAAGCGTACATAAGGAGGAAAGTTTAAGATGAGGAGAGTGTACCTCGACTACGCCTCTACCACGCCGGTGGACGAACGCGTGGTTGAGGCGATGCTGCCCTACTTCACTGAGAAGTACGGCAACCCAACCAGCTTTTACTCCTTTGGGCAGGAAGCAAAGGCAGCCGTAGAGGAGGCTCGAGCTAAGGTTGCTGAGCTGATAAACGCCTCGTCTGAGGAGATAATCTTCACCTCTGGCGGTACAGAAGCGTGCAACCTTGCCATAAAGGGGTTTGCGCTGAAGAATAAGAACAAGGGGAAGCATATAGTTGTTTCCAAGATAGAGCACTTCGCAGTGCTGGAAGCGTGCCGCTGGCTCGAGAAGCAGGGGTTTGAGGTTTCTTACCTGGATGTGGACGAATATGGTCTCGTTAAGCCCGAGACGCTGGAGGGTGCAATTAAAAGCGATACCATCTTAGCCATAATCAATCACGCAAACAACGAGATAGGTACAATAGAGCCCATAAAGGAGCTTGCGGAGGTGGCGCAGGATAAGGGCGTTGCTTTCTTCAGCGACGCGTGCATAAGCAACGGTCAGGTGGAGATAGACGTTGAAGAGCTTGGTGTGGATTTGCTGGCGATGAGTGCACACAAGATGTATGGTCCCAAGGGCATAGGCGCCCTCTTCGTAGCTAGGGGCACAAGACTTGAGCCCATGTTTCATGGAGGCGGGCAGGAGAGAAAGCTACGCTCCGGCACTGAGAACGTCCCCGGCATAGTTGGCTTTGGCAAGGCAGCGGAGATAGCGAAGAAGGAAATGAAGGGCGAAGCGGAGCGCCTGACAAAGCTTCGGGACGAGCTTATTAAGGAGGTGCTGAAGATACCGCGCACCCGTTTAAACGGGCATCCCAAGCAGCGCCTCCCCGGCAACGCGAACTTCGCCTTTGCATTTATAGAGGGCGAGGGATTGATACTGGAGCTGGACTTTGAGGGCATAAGTGCGAGCACAGGCAGTGCGTGCTCCTCGCCCACGCTTGAGCCGAGCCACGTTTTAACGGCTATAGGACTGAGCCACGCTGAAGCACACGGCTCGCTTCGCGTCACCCTTGGCAGGTTTTCAACACGCGAAGACGTGCAGCGCCTGCTTGAAGTCTTACCTCGCGTGGTTAAGCGCCTGCGCGATATATCGCCATTTAAGGACAGCTTTGAGGATTACGTAGAGGGAACAGAATGGAAAGGAGGCGAGCACTGCCATGTATAGCAAAATCTTGATAGACCACTTTAGAAACCCCAGGAATATGGGGAGGATGGAGAACCCCGACGGCGTGGGCAAGGTAGGAAACCCCGCGTGCGGGGACGTGATGTACATCTACATTAAAGTCGGGAAGAACGAAAAGGGCGAGGAGATAATCGAGGACATAAAGTTTGAGACCTTCGGGTGCGCCGCAGCAATAGGCACGAGCAGCATGGTGACGGAGCTTGCCAAGGGCAAAACCTTGGAGGAGGCGGCTAAGATAAGCAAAGAGGATGTCGCCGACGCGGTTGGCGGGCTCCCGCCGATAAAGATGCACTGCTCGCTTCTCGCCAGCGATGGCTTGAAGGCAGCAATCGAGGATTACAAGAAGAAAAAAGCGGGGAAGGGAGATGTCTCTGAGGGGTGAAGAGGTCGCTCGAATACTTCGCGAGGCTAAGCACGAGGGCAAGCTGAGCGATGCCAGCGGCGTGGGCAAAGAAGCACACCCTCTCTGCGACGACGAGGTGGAGTTTTATATCAAAGTTGAGGGTGACGTAATAAAGGAGGCGCGCTTCCAGGCGTACAACTGCGCCGCCGCCATAGCAAGCAGCG
>MTME02000063.1 GCA_002011115.2 Candidatus Pyrohabitans sp. JdFR-17 | reverse complement strand
TGCGCTTTGTTACGTCGCAGATTGCTCAGGGGGCAGCAGAACTCCTCGCCTACGGTACCGCCGTCGTGGTGGAGGACGTGGAGGAGTAGTTTTTTCCATTGTTATTCTAACCAGAGAAGGCATGCGCTTGCTTCTGGTGCACCCGTACTTCCCCTATCTGGGCAAGGACCTCTTTCCTCTGGGTCTTGGCTACCTCGCGGCGAGCGTTAAAGACATCGCCGAGGTAAGGGTTATAGACGAGAGTGTGGAGAAGGTAACCCCTGAAAAGCTCAGGGAATTTAATCCGGAGTTCGTGGGCATAACCTCAACAACACCCTCTTTTGCCAGGGCGAAGGAGATAATTTCGCTGGTAAGGCAGGCGCTCCCCGAGGCGACGATTATTATGGGCGGCACCCATGCCACTTTCCGTCCGGAGGAAGCACTCGCAGCGGGGGCAAGCGTTGTGGTGCGAGGCGAGGGTGAGGAGACGCTTAAGGAAATTATTCTGGGTAGAGACTGGGGAGAAATAAAGGGTATATCCTACCTCGAAGAGGGTGAGGTAGTTCACAACCCGGAGCGGGAGCTGATTCGCAACCTTGACGCTTTGCCCTTCCCTGCGTGGCACTATTTTCCTCTGCACGCGTACAGGATAATGAGCCTGGTCTCCGCGCGAGGTTGCGTCTATCGCTGCGCCTACTGCAGCGCCGCGCAGTTCTGGCACCGCCGGGTGCGCTTCCGCTCTCCACGAAATGTCGTCGAAGAGGTGGAGAAGCTCTATTCGCTGGGCTTTAGAAGGCTGCGCTTTATGGACTCCACCTTCACCCTGGATAAAAAGCGCGCCCTAGAGATTTGTTCCCTCATAGAGGAGCTTGGTTACAGCGATTTAAGCTGGAGCTGTGAGACTAGGGCAGACCACTTAGATGAGGAGCTTTTAGAGGCGCTGAAGAGTGCGGGCTGCAACTTAATCTGCCTGGGTGTGGACTCTGGCTCGCAGGATGTGCTGGACGCGTGCAGGCGCGGGCTAAGGGTTGAGCAGGTTAAACAGGCGATTATGGCTGCGAAGGAGAAAGGAATTAAAGTTAGAGCCTACATCACCTTCGGCTTCCCGGGAGAAACCGTGCAGGGTGTGCATGCCACAGTTAAACTGCTGGAGGAGACGAAGCCGGAGCAGATCCTCCTGAGCCTTGCCACCGCTTATCCGGGCACTGAACTGGAAAAGGGGCGGAGCATACAGGTGCATGAGAACTGGGTTAAAAAATTTCACGGACATGGGCTGGGGGCAAAACTGTACTTCCCGGAAACGCTTTCGCGAAAAGAGTACACAAAGCTTGGAGATTATATTTACCGTGAGATTCGCAGGATAAACCGTGAAATGAGGCGGAGCACTGCGACTTCGTAAGTTTAAAATCCCCCCTGTGTCGTTAATCTGCCAGCTTAATTATATGCGAAGGCGGGACAAAGAGGTGCGCTGCCCTGCCTGTGGACACCCTCGCGGAGAGGCAAGCGTGGTGGGAAAGACCTCCACGATTAAGCGAGGGGTGAAGACAGTGTATGAGGTGCTCCGCTGCAGGTGTGGCAAGATATACCGCGGTGAGATAATTGAAAAGAGGGAGCTTCCAAAGCGGGTTACAGGCGGGTAGGTGCACTATGCTAACCCTGCAGAAAGGCAGGAGGAGAAAGATACCAAGGGTTAGCTGAGGCTCTTTTTGGTTATAAACTCCACTACCCGCTTCGCAGCCTCTTTTGCTTGACGCACGCAGTCGTTTATTCCGACGCCGCGATAGGCGTTGCCCGTGAGCACCACACCAGGAAAATCGCGCAGCCTTGCCTCAATGCGCTCAAGGCGAGCCGCGTGTCCTACCAGGTACTGGGGAATTGCCCGCCGGTGGCGGTATATCCGCACCATCTCAGGCTCAGCATCTATGCCCATGGTATCGCGAAGGTCTCGCCTGCACGCCTCGATGAGTTCCTCGTCGCTGAGCAGCGCCTTCTCTTCGGCGCGAGCGCCGCCCACCATCATGCGCAGCAGCGCCTTGCCCTCAGGCGCACGGTGGTCGAACATGCTGGAATCCCACAGACAACCGAGTATGGTCTTGCCCTCCTCGTGGGGTACAAGGAATCCAAAGCCATTGAGCTCGTGGGTTATCTCGCTGCGCTCGTAACCAAAGGCAACCACTGCCAGCTTTGTGTACGGAATATCGCGTAGCTCCTCCGCAACTTTTGCGTCCAGGCTCTCAAGCATACCCGCTGCCGCATAAGCTGGAGCCGCCACAACCACAGCGTCGCATGCGACGCTCCCCCTTTTAGCAAGGTGAACCACATAACCCCCCTCATCACGCTCTATGCTCGCTGCCGCTTTGCCGAGGAGGAGCTTATCCTCCAGGCGGGAGGCAAGAGTCTGGGTTAAGTACTCTATGCCCTCAGGGAATGATGTGAGCACACCTCCAGGACCGGCGGCACTTCCTGGCTTGTAGACCCGCTTTCCCTGCTTCTCTGCTTCAGCCAGCTTCTTCTTCATCTCCTTCGCCTTCTTCATGCGCTTCAGCGCGGCGCGCATCAGCGAACCATTACCCTCCTTCTCCAGCTGCGCCATCACAGGGAAGGCGCTCTTCAGGCTCATTTTATATGGGTCGCCAGCGAAGACGCCGCTCACCATCGGCGCAACCAGCTTGCGCAGCGCTTCCTCGCCCAGGTGGCGCCTGACAAAGCTTGCAATGGTCTCATCCTCTTCCTCCGCTGGCTTGGTGAAGGGCTCAAGCGCCATGCGGAGCTTCCCCTTCCAGGATAGTATGTCGGAGAAGAGGAAGCCAACAGCGCTCTCTGGTAGCTCGCGCAGCCTGCCATCAAGGTATATGAAGCGTCTGCGCGCAATGTCCTTGCTGGGCATTAATCGAGAGCTTATCTCCAGGTCATCGCACAGCTCCAGAGTCCAGGGCTTGTTGTCCAGAAAGCCGTTGCTTCCGGCTTCTATTACATAACCCTTATAATGCTCACTCCTTATCTTCCCACCAGAGCGATTGGAAGCTTCCAGGAGGGTTACGTCGACCTCCTCTCCAGCCTCCTGCGCAAATTTTTTCACATAAAATGCAGCGGTTAAGCCTGATATTCCCGCGCCTATTACTGCAACGCTTTTCATAAACTCACCTATCAAAAGTTTGTACGCAGGTGGTATTAAAAGGTAATCCTCCATGAAACATTGCAATTAAATCACTATTTCTGCTTCTCCTATACCAATTCCTCTACAGCATCAGTCATGTAGAATCCCAAATTATTCAACTTTTACTCATGCACTCACTTTCATTTTAGCATCCACTGTGCGGACTACAGCAATCCTCGGCTCAGCAATTTCCCCACTGAAGCAGTACTGAGAATGAGCTAACCCCCTGCCAGCACAAGCTCAGCCAGCGCTTCTATGAACTTCGGCGAGGTGTTAAGGGACTCGCTCCTCCTGAAGTGCTCTATCCCCAGCTTCCTCGCAAAGGCAGAGTACTGGAAGTCTATCTCATAAAGCGTCTCTATGTGGTCTGAGACGAAGCTCACGGGCACAATCAAAACACTCTTTTTACCTTCTTTTGCCAGCTGGCGAAGTACCTCCTCAACACTTGGGGAAAGCCACTTTCCAAAGCGAAGGCCGCTCTGATACGCTAAGCGATAGCTCTCCAGCTTGGCTCGCTCAACAACGCCCTCGCAGGTAGCGAGTACCTGCTCCTCATACGCATCTCGCTTGGCCATGCTCTCCGGCAGAGAGTGAGCCGAGAATATAACCTCCACCTCACCGGTTCGAGGAAACCTTTCAATGGCTGCAGTCACCTTCTCCGCCAGGGCGTCGAGGTAGGGCGGAAAATCTCCCCATCTCTCAATATAGCTCACCTCAAGCTCTGCATTTAGCTCGGCGATGGCGCGCTCCATCTCTTTTATGCACGTGCCCGTCGTTGCGCCAGCGTAGTGGGGGTATAGGCTCAGCCCTATCACATCCCGTATCCCGGCTTTGACAATGCCCTCAATAGCTTCGCTGATGAAAGGCTTGGTATAGCGCATGCCCAGAAAAACCTCATAGCTTGAGCCAAGCCTTTTCTTGAGCGCTGAAGCCTGAGCGCGGGTTATAGCTGGGAGAGGTGAGCACCCGCCTATTAAAGCGTAGCGCTTTTTCACCTTCGGCGCGCGCAGGGTGGAGACCAACCACGCGAGGGGCTTCTGCAGTGGTTTTGGGAAGGCCACAACCTCAGGGTCTGAGAAGAGGTTGTAGAGGAATGGCTTAACCGCCTCCAGCGAGTCGGGTCCGCCCATGTAGAGAAGCACCACTGCCTTCTTATCCATGGGAAAAACTCGTCCCGCGCTAATAAAAAGTTATGGCATGGGCGTAAGTATATATCCCTCGGCTACGCTACCAATTACAGCGCAGCTTCCGTGATGCCAGCAGTAACTCGCCACGTATGCGCAGGTTATGGCGTCTAGCAGGTCTTCGTAGCGCTTTAGCGCCCTGCCGCGCAACCTCTCCACCTCTACCTCGAGAATCTCCTCCGGCACGCGCAGCGGCGGCTTGGCTCTGCCTAAAGAGCTGAGAAGCTCCTGATATCGCCTAAACTCGTGATAGCGCTGCTCATAACTTCTCCCTGGGCGAGCCTTGTACTTGAGGGTTTTACTTAAGCCGAAAATAGCCACCATTGCAGAGTGGGGAAAAACCTCGGCAAAGGCTCTCCCCACCTCTGGTGCTGCAAGCTTGGGATTGTTCACGAAGCCAGCGTTTTCCAGAAGCTTCGCTAACCTCTCGCCACGAACCTCGCCGTAGCGCTCAAGTAGAGAGCGATTGACAGGATAAACCCCTGCTTCATAGCGCCGGAACAGCTTGGCTATGCGGCGGTCGCATTCTCTGCTCCCGCTGGGGTTGTGCACCACCAGTGGCGCATCTATTGCCACGAAGGCGGAAGCATCGCCTATGGCAGTTAAAATGTAAGAGGCGATCTCATCAACACTACCCAGAGCAGGCGCCCACTTCACAAGCAGGTTATCCCGCGCTATTGCCACGGCGCTGGTGTTACGGGGCGACCAGGCGAGGTCAACGCCCACAAAGAACATGAGTATAAATACCGCTGAGGCGAATATAAAGTGATGCGCACCGCTGAGGTTGAGGCGAAGCTTGCAACACTTGAGAAGACCCTCAACGAAGCTGAGTTCTGGAGGCTGGTCTCCAGGGTAAAGCGCAGCAGAGCTCTCGCAGAGAAGTATGCAGAGCGTATCGCGAGAATAGACGCCGAGATATTCAGGCGACGCGCCAAGCTCAGGGTAAGTGTCGCCCTGGGAAGCGCTGGAATGATCCTCCTAGCTGCGATTGCTGCAATTCTATTTCTTCTCGCCCCTTCTCTAGGAGCTAACCTTCATGGCTTAATCATACTCCTCGCCACATTCCTGCTCATGACTGCGCTTCACCCCCTCGCCCACCTTGCCGCTGGAAAAGCGCTCGGCATGCGCTTCCTCTTCTACTTCCCCGATGGTCCTGCGAAGATAGAGCCCACGCTTAAGGTGGACTATGCCAGCTACCTTAGGGCTTCGTCCAAAGCGAGGGCAGCGATGCACCTCTCAGGCATAGCCGCGAGCATCCTGGCGACACTTATCGGCTTCCTCGCCGCCTACGTCACGCAGGCGCCGGGCTTTGCCACCTTTGCACTGGCGGCGCTGCTCTTGCTGAACACAGCCTTTGAATTCTCGCCACCTTTGCTCGTGAAGCTGGGCTTCAAGATATTCAGAAAATCCGATGCCTACCGCGCCTATCGTGAGCTCAGGCTGGAGAGGTGAGTATCCATGATGCCCATTCGCGATGAGAACCCCTCGCGGAGCACACCCTTCGTCACCTATGCCTTACTCCTAGCCAACATAGCTGTGTTCGCCTACGAGATTATGCTTGCGTTACATGGGCAACTAGAGGAGTTCATCTACACCTACGGCATGATTCCCGCGCTTGTAAGCCAGGGAGAGGCGCTTCATACCCTGCTGACAAGCATGTTTCTTCACGGTGGCGTGTTCCACCTCCTCGGAAATATGCTCTACCTCTACATCTTCGGCGACAACGTCGAAGACGCCATGGGGCACCGCAGGTACCTGATTTTCTACCTGCTCACCGGCTTTGCAGCGAGTGCGCTGCAGATTGCCATTAACCCTGCTTCCACGCTTCCAAACGTGGGCGCAAGCGGAGCCATCGCCGGCGTACTTGGGGCATACTTTGTCACCTATCCCTTCGCAAGGGTGCACACCATAATATTCCTGGGCTACTTCATCCGCTGGGTAAGCTTACCCGCGGTGGTTCTCCTTGGCTTCTGGTTTGTCTTCCAGCTCTTCGCTGGCACCGCAACGCTGGAGGCTATGAAGCTGGGCTATGGAGGTGTAGCCTACTTCGCCCATGTAGGTGGCTTCATCGCCGGAATGGTGCTGGTCCGGTTCTTCAGGAAGAAGTAGTTACCCGCGCAGCACCATCTTAATAACATCCTTAACGTAATTCTCGTCCACCGCGCCCTGCAAACCTTGCCTCTTTATGCACCTCTCCGCCTGCTTTGAGAGCAGCCCAAGCTCGCGTGGAGTCTTCTCTATACCCTTCCACTCTTTGGCAATCTCCATCTCAAGTTTTGCTCTGTCCCAGTTCTCATAGCTCCCATTTGAGCGGCGAACGCTTATTGGGCCGTGAAGGAACCAGAGGAAGCGCTCTGCAAGGGATTCATCCTTCTCAGCTAAACGCTTCGCCGCCAGCTTGGCGATTTCCTCTGTGGTAATGCCCTCGTACAGATTCTCAGCCACATAGAGCGCCGCATCAAGGGCGTCTTCCACGCGTATGCCAGCGTCAAGCAAATCGCGCACCAGAATGCTCGGATGATACTCCCCAGCGTTGCCCGCGCTGTCCACCACCTTAACCTTCACTGTGGGGTAAAACTTATCGTTCACGAAGCCCACGCCTGTGCCGGAGGCTATGCGGAGAAGACATTGGGGCGAGAGATAGATGAAGAAGTCCGCCACAGAGTAATAGGATACCGGTCTCTTCCCCGGCTCATGTTCGACGCGCTTCTTGAGGAGTCCGCCCTTAACCAGGTCGTCCAAGTAGTTGTACAGCGTAGAGCGGTTGAGCTTAGGCATCGCATGCTTTATTTCGCTGAAGGACATTTCTCCACGACGCGCAAGCATTTCAATAATCCTGAGCTTCTCCTCTGTGCCCGGAGAAAGGCTGGCAAGCTGCACTGCAAGCCTCTCAAAGGTTTCCATACCAATTCCGGCGCAACTAACATTGACCATGTTTTTAAAATGAATGTTCAAGTTTCGTGAATGTTCTATAAATGTATATGTTTTTTGAACAAAAATATTATTTTAGAGACATATGATAAATGTTTATAAATGTTAAATATAATTTAAATGATGTACAAGAAAATTAGAAAATGGAGGTGTTGTATGGAGCGCGAAATGCAGCTCTTTGTGGACTCACTAAAGAGGAACCTCACAGCA
>MTME02000062.1 GCA_002011115.2 Candidatus Pyrohabitans sp. JdFR-17 | reverse complement strand
CTGCTCGAAGGTATGGAGTACGCGGAGCGCGAAATCCAGAATCTGCTCTCGAGTGTGCACACTGGGCAAGAAGGTGACAACCTCGACCTCGAATCCAAGGCGCTGCACGCAGGTATGATAGACAACCTAGTTAAGGAGATCGCCGACCTAGCACAGATAGTGGGGTACGACTTCCCAAAGGGCGACCCCGACGCACCCCTTGCTGAGCTGGGGTATGGCAGCGTGGATAAGGACAAGCCTTTAATCCTCTTCATAGGTCACAATGTCGCACCTGGAGCTGAGGTCATAACCTATGCCGAGGCTTACGGCAAGGCGGATAAAATTGAAATTGCTGGCATCTGCTGCACCGCTCACGACCTGCAGCGCCGCAACAAGAGCGCCAAGATTATTGGTCCGCTGAGTGATCAGATCCGCTTTGTGCGCTCCGGCATCGCCGATGTGATAGTGGTGGATGAGCAGTGCGTGCGCACCGACATTCTGGAAGAGGCGATGAAGGTTCGCACCCCTGTAATAGCGACAAACGACAAGATGGGCCTTGGCTTGCCTGACCGCACCGACGATGACCCCGAGGCTATAGTAGAAGACCTGGTCAGCGGCAGGCTTCCTGGCGTATTCATACACAAGCCAGAGAAGGTTGGCGAGGTTGCGGTTAAGGTGGCTGAGCGCATAGCTGCGAAGCGCGCTGAATTTAAGGGCAAAGCGTTGCCCAACGAGGAGGAACTTCGCAGAGAGAGCGCCCGCTGCGTCGAGTGCGAAAAATGCCAGCGTGCGTGCCCTGTGAACCTGCACATCTCTGCTGCACTTAAAGAGGCTGCGAAGGGCAGCTTTGAGAAGCTTGCCTCTCTTCGCAAGCTCTGCGTGGGCTGCATGCGTTGCGAGAGCGCGTGCCTGCGGGATATAAAGATAGTCTCGCTGATGGAGAAGGCTGCTGAGGGCGAAACCTACTCTCAGAGCTACAAGATTCGTATTGGGAGAGGGCCAATTCTCGACACTGAGATTCGCAACGTGGGCGCACCTATCGTGTTTGGTGAGATTCCAGGCGTAGTCGCCTTTGCTGGCTGCACCAACTTCGCCAACGGCGCTATAGAAGTTGCTGAGATGGCAGAGGAGTTCCTTAAGCGCAACTTTATCGTGGTCGCCTCGGGTTGTGCTGCAATGGCAATAGCACAATACAAGGACGAGAACGGCGAGACGCTGTATGAGCGCTACCCCGGAATATTCGATGCTGGCGGACTTGTTAACGTTGGTTCCTGCGTGGCAAATGCTCACATTCTGGGGGCGGCTATAAAGATACCCTACATCTTCGCTCGACGAAGCCTGCGTGCAAACTTTGAGGAGATCGCAGATTACATCCTGCACCGCGTTGGCGCCGTCGGTGTTGTGTGGGGTACAATGTCTGCGAAGGCACTCTCCATAGGCACAGGATTAAACCGCTGGGGTATTCCTGTCATCATGGGTCCAACGGGCACTAAGTATAGACGCCTCTATCTGGGCAGAAAGGATATACCTGAGAAGTGGGAGATCTACGATGCAAAGACGGGGGAGAAGCTCGTCACCGATCCCGCGCCAGAGCACCTTGCCTACGTTGCAGAGAGCAAGGAGGAGGCGATGGTGGCTATCGCCAAACTTGTGATGCGTCCCAACGACACCACGAAAGGCAGACAGATAAAGCTGGCGCACTACATAGACCTCCACAAGCGCTACTTCGGCACCATGCCGGATGACCTTCATTTGTATGTGCGCAGTGAGAGCGACATACCCTTCAACCTCAAGGATGAGATAATGGAGATACTCAAGGAGAAGGACTGGAAGGAGCGCAAGATTCCAGACCCGACGATGCTTCCAAGGATGATAATGAAGAAGAAGGGGGCTGGAAAATGAGAACCACTTCCTGGCGCTTAACTATGGAAGCAGGACCCACGAAGGCGAAGCCGGTTAATGCTGATTTCGCGGCGCGTATAATAAAGCAGGCTTCACGTCCTGCTCTGGCCATAGGCGCACGCATAACTGAGCATGAAAAGCTCATCGATGTGGTAGAGAGGCTCAGCAAAGCGGGCATTGCTGTTATCGCCACAGCGCATGCGATAAGGTACACTTCAGAGCGCGGGATTCCCGCACATAAGGCGGGCGTGGTTGAAGCGACACACCTGCTCACAGACCCGGACTGGGAGGGATTCGACGGTAAGGGTAAACCAGACCTGCTCATAGTGTTCGCAATTAACCTGGACCTGGAGAACCAGACCTTCCAGACGCTGAAGAACTTCTCAGATGTTAAGACGCTGAGCATAGACCGCTACTTCATGGTGAACGCCACCTACTCCTTCCCCAACCTCACCGAAGAAGCCTGGCTGGACTATCTGGAAGAGCTTTGCCAGAAGCTTTGAGTTTAAAAAGGAGGTGGAGTAGAGGAGGTGACAGTAAACCTGCCGGCTCCACCCGCTCCCTTTAAATTTTAGGCTTCCTTCAGAAATATAAATTTTTACTTACGGATTTCGAAACATTTTCGCAGGTTTTTCATGTTAATCCCTGCTTAGAGAGCAATGTACGATTTTGAAGTTGAGCGCATCGCAGATATTATTAGAGCAAAGGGATACTCCCGAGTAAGCTTGCAGTTCCCGGAGGGGCTGCGCGACTACGCTGCGGAGGTTGTATCCAAGGTTGAGGCTCTCACCGGAGCAGAGGTACTTATCTCCGCGAACCCCTGCTACGGCGCCTGTGATCTGGCTGACGAGGCTGCCGCAAAGCTGGGCGCTGAAGCGCTTTTCCACTTCGGGCATGCGCAGCTTCTGGGAAAGACAGAAATACCTGTGCACTACATTGAGGTGCGCCTTAACGCACAGGCGATACCCCTTCTGGAGAAGCACCTAGACAAGATATGCAAGCGCGTGGGTTTAATTACGACGGTGCAGCACGTCCATCTGCTTCCAGAGGTTAAGGAGTTTTTAGAGGCTCAGGGTTATGAGGTGCACATAGGCGAGCCTCGCGGGAGGGTGCGCTACCCAGGGCAAGTGCTGGGCTGCTCCTTTGCGTGTGCGAAGAGCATCGCAGGCGAAGTAGACTGCTTTGCCTACATAGGCAGCGGTGATTTTCACCCTCTGGGCGTTGCTCTGGCGACGGCTAAGCCTGTGGTTGCCTTCGACATACTCCACGGGCAGGTTAGAAGCATGGAGGAGAAAAAGGAGCGCTTCCTGAGGCAGCGCTTCGCCTCAATAGCAAAAGCGAGGGAAGCAAAGCGCTTCGGAATAATCGTAGGCGAGAAGCAGGGGCAGCGTCGCCTTGCGCTGGCTAGGCGAATAAAACAGAAGCTTCAAAAGCTTAAGAGGGAGGCGTACCTAATCCACCTGGCTGAGATTACCCCTGAGAATCTCATCTACTTCCGCAAACTCGACGCATTCATAAACACCGCATGCCCCCGCATAACCATTGAAGATGCCCCGCGCTTCCCCAAGCCCATGCTCACCCCACAGGAGCTTGAAATTGCGCTGGGCGAGCGAAGCTGGGAAGCTTACGAGATGGATGAGATGGAGTGAGCTTGGTTAAAACGCCACCCAAGCTGCGAGGGCGACGACGGCAAGGCTAACGCACGCGAAGAGGTAGTCCTGCCCACGGAGCTTCTTCGCTTGCCATGAACGCAGCACCTCCGGATTATACCCCCTGCTCAGCATCGCCTGGTAAATTGCCTGTCCTTGCTTATAAGCGCGTATGAATATCATCGCCGCCGTATAGGCGAGCACGCGAAGCACATGGCTTCGCTTAACCCGCTTGCTGCGCAGGGAAAAGGCGCGGTTGCGCTGCGCCTGAACCACCTCCTGAAAGCTCCGCATATACAGGAAAATGAAGCGCAATGTCATGCCCAGAATGAGCACAACCTCGCCCGGTACGCGGAAGCTCCGCAGGCTTGCGATGAGCGCCTGCATGCGCGTGGTTGAGGAGAGCAGCACCACCGCTGAGACGCTTACAACAATTATCGCAAGCAGCGCAGCACCGGCAGCAACGCCTTCCCGAGTAACATTAATTACGTAAAATGAGAAAATCACCTCTCCGGGCTCGAAGAAAGGCCTCAGTAATGCAATACTCCCACCAAAGGGCAAAATTAAGGCGACGCGCAGAAAAAAGAAGCGGAGGTCGAGCTTCGCCAGAAGGGCAAGGAGCACTATATAAGCCTGGAGCAACGCGAGGCTCAGCATCTTACTCTTAAGCTCAATTTCCTCACTTCGCCCAAGAAACACTGCCACCAAAATTAAGGAAAGGGTGGAGAAGAGCTTTGCCCTCGCGTCGATGCCGTGGATTAAGCTATGCTTGAGCGCCTCTCTCTCAATCTCAAATATTTCCTGCTCCCAGATGCCTTGCTACCTCCTGCGCAGTATCTTCAACAGTAAGCTTGACCTCCACATCAAAGCCCATCTCCTGCAGCCTGAGCAAAAGCTGGGCAACGTAGGGCAGGCGCAGGTTATACCTCTCCGGCGCACCACGAACAACCCTCGTGAATATCTCCTCAGCTGTGCCTTCGCCCACAACGCTGCCCCTGTGGAGCAGGTACACCCTGTCAGCCAGCGTTGGCACGAGGTCAACATCGTGGGTGGCGATTACCAGGCTGAGCCCCAGCCTGCGCAGACGCTTGAGAAGCCTTACCAGCTCCTCCACGCCAAGAGGGTCCAAGCCAGAGGTGGGCTCGTCCAGCACAAGCACCTGAGGCTCCATGGCAAGTACACCAGCGATTGCGATGCGCTTCTTCTCTCCATAGCTCAGGTTGTGGGGCGCCTTCTCCTCATAGCCCTGCATGCCCACCAGCTTCAGCGCCTCCTCTACGCGGTGCTGCACCACGTCCTCGCTCAATCCAAGGTTTCTCGGCCCAAAGGCTACGTCCTCTTCCACGCTCGGTGCAAAAAGCTGCTCCTCTGGATTCTGGAAGACCAGTCCCACAGTCTTACGAACCCACAGCAGATTCTCCCTGGTAATCTCCTCTCCGGCGACGAGCACCCTGCCAGAGGTTGGGGTTAGCAAACCATTGAGGTGCTTGAGCAGCGTGGTCTTGCCCGCGCCGTTGGCTCCGAGTACTGCAACTATCTCGCTTCTGTTTACTATGAAGTCAACCTGGCGAAGCGCTGTAGTTCCGTCGGGGTAATTGTAGCACAGCCTCTGGGTTTCGATGATGTGCATTTACCCCGCCTTCGCCAGAGCCTTAGCAGCGCCGAAGCTTAAGATGAAGATGAGCGCTGTGCCTATGAGCATCGCCGCAACCTCTGAAGCGCTGCCCTCAATACCAGGTATGGTGTAGTCCGGGAAGGGCGAGGAGAGCAGTTCAAGCTCCTTATCTTGAGCGCTTTCAAACTTCTCAGCGGTGCTCTCCAGGCCGTCGGGATTGGGCGAAGCGAGGAAAGGCGCAAGCACAGCTATCAGGAAGGCAATACCCAGCGATATGAGATACCTGCGCTCCTGCAGCATTTACACCACCACCCTTGCCTTGGCAGGAAGCATGTCCGGGCTGACTTTGAGCACAGTGGTAACCACAAGCGCTGTAAGTGTGCCCTCAGCTACTAAGCCTATCACCACGTGGTACAGACCCATGAACAGCAAACCCTCACGCAGCGGAAAGGTGCCGGCTATCGCTAACTCCACCGCAGTGGCGAGGGCAGCTGTGACAAGGCCAAGCCATGCTCCAATGAAGCTGGCACTGGCGACGCCTATTCTGCCTCTCAAGGCAACGTAGATGTAGTACCCAACAAAGCTTGAAATAACACCCATGTTTAGAATGTTCGCTCCGAGCACTGTTATGCCACCGTCGGCAAAGAAAAGAGCCTGCACCACCAGCACCAGGGTGAGGAGAAACACTCCTGCCCAGGGGGAGCCCAGGAGTATTGCAGCGAGAACACCTCCCATGAGGTGCCCGGAGGTGCCCCAGGGTATGGGTATGTTGAGTGCCTGAATCGCAAATATGCCTGCAGCGAGGGTGGCAAAGAGGGGCACTTCATGAAACTCCTCCCGCGCCCATTTTATGGAACGTGCAATAAATGCAATGGCAATTATGGTATAAATCACAGCCTGGCTCAGGGGTATGAACCCATCGGGAATATGCATACTCTTTCACCTCCTCATATTGAGTATTACTTTTTCAGTAAAACGTAATACTATATAAATTTTGCTGCGGGATACCTTTTTATCCTTCGGAGCAGAAGGAGCAGCATGCTGGACGCTCACGCCCACCTCTCCTTCAAGAAGTTCAACCGCGACCGCGAAGAGATTATAGCGAGATGCAGGCGCGCAGGGCTAAGCGTTGTTGACTGCGCCGTTACCCAGGCGACCTTAGCCAAATCCCTGGAGCTCTCCCAGCAATATGAGTTCATCTACACTACTGCGGGTATTCACCCGTACAAAGCGGCGAGGCTTGAGAAAAGCGCTGTTGAGGCAATGCTTGAGCGCATAGAAAAGAGCATAGACCAGCTTGTTGCCCTGGGTGAAGCGGGGTTAGACTACCATCTAGATAGGGAGAATGTGCAGAGGCAGAAGGAAGTTTTTGAGGCTGTAGCAACTCTAGCAAAGGAGCATTCTCTTCCCCTGGTGGTGCATGCACGGGAAGCGGAGGAGGAGGCGCTTCGCATGCTTCTCAACCTCGAGGTGGAGAAGGCGCTCTTCCACTGCTACGGCGGAAGTGTGGAGACGGCTATGAGAATCCTGGAAAGCGGCTACAGCATCTCCCTCGCCACGAACCTGTGCTTCTCGGATCACCAGCAGAGCCTTGCTCGTGCCTTGCCCCTTGAGAGCATAATCCTGGAGACAGATTCCCCCTACCTCTCACCAATTAAGGGAGAGAAGCGCAACCAGCCGGTGTTCATCTTCGCGAGTGTTGAGAAGTTAGCGGAGCTCAAGGGTGTAGCGGAGGAGAAAGTGAGAAGCACAGCCTCCGCAAATGCGAGGAGGTTCTACGGAATCTGAGGAAAATTATATTACGATAGGGGGAGAAAAGTAAAAGCATGCGCTGCTTCAACTGCAATGAGGAGGTCCGCAGGAACTGGAACTACTGCCCCAACTGCGGTGTAAACCTGCGCAGAAGGCGCGCCTATGAGAAGTATCCAGGCTTACTCGACTTCAGCAGCATCTTCGATGAGATAGACCGCGAGTTTCGCGAGATAGAGCGCATGTTTCGCAGATTTACCATGCCTCCTCCTGGAGAGCGGCGCGGGGGCGGTGTGAGCATAAAGATCAGCTCAGAGCCTGGAAAAGAGCCACGCGTGGAGGTGCGCACCTTTGGGGATTTCAAGGATAAGGAGCCAGAGATACTGCGCCGTCTTGGCGTGAAAGAGGCAAAGCCAAAGGCACAGCGTCTGCCACCAAAGGTGACGGAGGAGCCAGAGACAAAGGTGGAGCGCAGAGGCAACAGGGCAATTTACCGTATCAAGGTACCTGGCGTAAAAAGCGAGGAGGATATAGATGTGCAGAGGCTGAGGGAGTCGGTGGAGGTCAGAGCCTACGCCCAGGACAAGGCGTACTTCACGCTGTTCTCTATACCAAAGCGTGCGAGAATCGCCGCAACCAGGCTTGAGGGAGACGAGTTTGTGATTGAAGTGGAGGAGTA
>MTME02000061.1 GCA_002011115.2 Candidatus Pyrohabitans sp. JdFR-17 | reverse complement strand
TCACCGCCTCGGCAATGACGCGCGCCACCATTATGTTGGTGCGCTGCGCGTCCCTACCGCGGGTGCGCTGTGTCCCCTCCTTCAGTATCAACACAGGTGTTCCTCCAAGCTGGGAAGGTGCTGCTGCCATCTTCTACCACCTCCTTTAAATTCTCCTCCTTATAAGCTATAACCGCGAAAATTTACACTAACCTTCAGGAAGGCAACGTTTTGTCCGGCGATTAGATTATCACCGGTTACCGTGATAAACAATTTTAGTAACTATTGGTTAGGAAAGTTGGGGACGCGTCCCTTTTTATGAGGTGGTTTGTCAGGTGTTTTATACAAGGTGAATAGCATGGGGATATTTTCTGGTTACGCTCGAGTATGAATGATGGTCGGCTTTGCTTTCGCAGTTGTAAATCTCCTCGCCTTCTACGCAATCTACACCTCCTACTTCCACTGCATTCACGATGAATTTATACCAGAGAGCTGAGTACCCCACCCGAAGCAAGGGAGCCGGAGTACCCCATTTCATCCTTTATTTTTACGCTGGGTTTATGGTCTGTGTTCGGGTGGCTCATGGGGTATGTAGCGAGCATTGCCCTCAAAGGTGATAACTATGAGTGAGATTTTTGACCTTTCCTAGGTGGATTCGCCCTGCCCAAGAGGATGAGCCGGAGATTACAGCTATAGCTGAGTTCACAAAGGATTTAAAGAGCATTCAGGGCAAAGTCACAGCCTACATCTGCAAGGACTACGCCTGTAGTGAGCCCACCACTAGTGTAGAGGAGATGTTGCAGAGGCTGAGGCGTGGGTAGTTGGACGCAATTTTCATGGACACAATTTCTTGCTAGTTTGTGACGTGTTTTTGTATTTCATATTTTGCATATTATATTCGGTATCGCTCTATCCCCGAGTGGATTGTAACCTTCTCTTGGGTTATAGAAATAATCATTCTTCAAAAGATAAAACTCTTCTATATCGTCAACATTGAATAATTTCCAACCGTCAGGATTACCACCCTCACTATATCCAGACACTTGATAGGCTCTTAATTTCCTATTCCCTTTTCTATCATAACCAGAGGCATGGGGTTCAATAATCCTTCTACCACATTTATAAACTATTTCAGCTCTTATTTTTTCATTTATCGCCCTACAAATTAAGTTATCCATACTATTAATCCTCCCGCAATCTTTCTAATAAGGATTTAATATCTTCTGGCAAATTTTCGTCCTCACAAAATTCAGCTAAAGCTTGACCTAATCTAGGCTTGTCCATAAATATACCACATCCAGTATTCAGACATCTTAGTTTTTTACTAAATTTTAATCTGTCACGTATACACTTTTCCCTCAATTCATTTATATTTGCGATTGTCCATTTTTCTCCTACACTTTTACCCTTATTTTCAACAAATTTCTTCTAGGCATTATAAAGAACTTCTGCTTCAAATGCATCTTCAAATTCCTTTGTTCCTACTTTAAATATATTCTTCTCAGGTATTTCTAACTTACTAATTATTTCTTTGGTTTCATCAGTCCTCTCATCTATATCACTATCAACTAAAATTAGAATGTCTTCTGGTTTTACAAATTGGCACAGAACCTTGGCAAATCTTGGGACATCTGTTATACTGTCTCTTTTAATCACTCTTATTAAATTACTGTGAAGTTTGTTACCAAATAATCTCTCATATATTATGGTTATGAATCTTTCCTCTGTTTCTCCTTCCACGATTAGAATCTTTCTTGAGAAGAACAGATATATATTCTCTATACCTAAATTCATCAAAACTCTTTCTAGTTGTTTATCGGAAGAAATATACTTTATTTTGGTTTCGCCATTTTCTAAATATAGTAACCTTATCTGTCGCGGTTTTACAAAGTTCATTATAAAAGGAGAATGTGTTGTTATTATGATTTGTTTTCCATTCTCACAAAACTGTCTTAGAATACTTAAAAGTTCCATTTGAGCTTTCACATGAAGATGAGTATCTGGCTCGTCGAATACATAAAGAGAAGGAACTTTTTCTTGTTGGACTTTTTTATATTCTAATAGAGCCATTGTTATTCTTCTTTTTGTTCCATCTCCTTTTTTGTTAATCGGTATTTCATCTTCACCTTCTAATAGCTTAACTTTTACATCTATGTTTATGTCTCTCGGTTCAAAAATAGGTTTTACGGAGATCTCTGTAAGTTCTGGCAAAAAATTTTTCAGCTTATCCTTTATTCCTCTTTTTCTATTTCAGATTTTATTCCTTCAGAGTATTCTTCTAATCGTTCTTTTATGATTTCTTCTATAGTTTTTCCGTCTCCAATTTCTTCGCTCCATATGCTCTTTTTCTTGTCTTTAAAAAATATCTCTTGGAAAAACTTAGAAATGTCCTCGAAATGTTTCCCATCTAAAAAATAAACATTATAATCGTGGATATTACTTTCTACAAGAATCTCTTCATAATTTTGCTTTAATAATGTCTCTATTCTTTCTAAAACTCTTTCTTTTAATGTATCTGATCTGATATTGCTTCTAAAACTTACTCCTAATCGTCGTGCAATCTCTTCAAGCTTTTTCCTTTTACCATCATCAGTAAGTGAATCAAATTCAGCAGAATTTAAATAATTTTTGATGTTATCTACGTATTTTTTGTTAAGTTTAGAATTTATTTCATATTCAATATTATCTTCATCATTTTTCCAGAATTTCTTTATAAAATTTTCATTAATAGTATCAACTTCTATATAAATTTCATCTTTACCATATGAAAAATCATCTATTTCTACACTTTTATTATCAAACAAGATTTTTAATACTTCAACAACTGATGTCTTTCCACTGTCATTCTCACCAACTAAAACAGTGATATCTTCCTCAAAATCAATGACTACATCCTTCAAACTTCTAAAATTTTTCACAGCTATCTTCCTAATCACTGCATTTTACCTCCCTAGTTAAATCGCATTTTTATACATTCAGACAACCTACAACACACACAAATGCCTTTTATCTGATTTGGAGAATAATGTTTTTTATCTCCAATTTTGAATGTATATACGTACGACATCTCTCACTCTATCCTACCACCTCCCGATATCCATATCTACTAACTACCATTCACCTTAAACCTTACGCCACCCCTACACTTCCCATACCGCTCCAAAACCTTTTTATCCTCTCGCCTCGAAGCTACCTGCGGTGATAGTTATGGAAGGTTCACGCATTCCTGGCTTCTACAAGCTTCCGCCACAGCAGAGGCTGGAGAAGGTCAAGAGATTCGCCTCCCTGGGCGAGGAGGAGGTTGAGGCTATCGCAAAGCACGGTTCGCTTACCATTGAGCAGGCAGACCGCATGATTGAGAACGTCATAGGCACCTTTGAGCTTCCCCTTGGCATAGCTACCAACTTTCTGATAGACGGAAAGGACTACCTCATACCCATGGCTATAGAGGAGCCCAGCGTGGTAGCTGCGGCGAGCAACGCTGCAAAAATGGCGCGCCCCGGCGGAGGCTTTGTAACCAATGCCACGCCGCCAATAATGATAGGGCAGGTGCAGCTTTGTGGCGTCGATGACCCGTACGCGGCGAGGATGGAAATCCTCAACATCAAGGATGAGATAATAGCAAAGGCAAATGAGCAGGATCCAATACTGGTAAAGCTGGGCGGCGGATGCAAGGGCATCGAAGTTAGAGTGGTTGAGTCTAAGCAGGGGCCGATGGTTGTAACCCATCTCCTGGTGGACTGCCGCGATGCAATGGGGGCTAATGCTGTCAACACCATGGCAGAAGCGGTGGCTCCGCTGATAGAGCGCGCCACCGGGGGAAAGGTTTACCTGCGCATAATCTCCAACCTGGCGACTTTCCGCCTGGCTCGTGCAAAGGCGGTTTTCAAGGCAGAGGCGATAGGCGGCGAAGCGGTGGTAGAAGGCGTGCTCAATGCCTACGCCTTCGCGGAGGCGGACCCCTTCCGCTGTGCCACCCACAACAAGGGGATAATGAACGGGGTTACCGCCGTGGTGCTTGCCACGGGCAATGATACTCGCGCTGTAGAAGCTGGGGCGCATGCGTACGCTGCGCTTCGAGGCTACAAGTCTCTGACCACCTACGAGAAAAACCGCGACGGCGACCTAGTGGCGACGATTGAGCTCCCTGTGGCGGTAGGTTTGGTTGGCGGTGCTACAGCTTCGCATCCCGTTGCAAAGGCGTGCATTAAAATTCTCGGAGTTAAGAGTGCTGAAGAGCTTGCTCGGGTAATCGCGGCGGTTGGGCTGGCGCAGAACTTCGCTGCTCTACGCGCTCTGGCAACGGAAGGGATACAGCGGGGACACATGGAGCTTCATGCTCGCAATATTGCGGCGATGGCAGGCGCTAAAGGCGAGGAGATAGACGCCGTAGCCGAGGTGCTCGTGAGGGAGCGCAAGATACGCGTTGACCGCGCAAAGGAGGTGCTGGAGGAGATAAGGAGGAGGGGATAACATCCCCTCGTTCCCCTCGCTACGCTCGGGTAACGAAGTTCCTTAGGCAATCCCCGATATTTCGAATCTATGGTTGCAGGAGGTCTCGCAACTCTCGCAGAGAGTTGCTTCGGTCTCCCTCGCGAATGCTCGGGAAGCAATAGGAACCCGGTGGAGGTTCCTATATGTAAAACTCCTTTTACTCGTTAGTTATGGCTCAGAAAACCATGAGCCTTGAAATTCTTCAGCAGAAGTGGCTTGCGACAATGGACATGCTGGTCGAGCTCAACCGGAAGAAATTCCGCTCTCCCAAGGCGAGTGAGCTTTTGAGGCATGCAAGAAGCATGATAAACGAAGCCTCGCTGAATCGCGCAGCTGACGAGAGTTTTCTGGTAAAGGTGGAGCGTTTACTGGAAGAAGCGCAGCGTGAAATCTTCGTTGCCGCGCAACCTCTGGGCGATGAGTTTCTGCTGCGCTGGAGCAATACCTTTGACCGCATCGACGCAGGGGAGCGCTACGGGGAGTACAGTTTTGGCGTTACCCGCTTCTATCCCCATCTGCCCAGGGCGAGGAAGTGGGTGAGGATTAAGCAGCCTTCTAACCTAACCCCGCGGAGGCTTCTGGAAATCTCCCACAGCTGCGATGTGAAGATAAAGCGTCACGGAAAGGATCACCTTGTAATAGTCGGCGAAGGCGAGGCGCTCAAGCGCGCTCTCGCTGAAGTTGCACCCTACATCAAGGGCGAAAAATGATAATCGACGCTCACACTCACTTCTCAACCGCAAAAGAGCTAAGCGCTCTTGAGAGGGAGGCGGCAAGGGAGTATCTCTTAGCCACTGGCATAGAGGTTTCCCGCTACGGAAGTGTGGAGGAGCTTTTTGAGGCGATGAAAAAGCATGGCATAGCCAAGGCTGTGCTAATGCCACTGGCAACCTCAACCTCACTGCGCGAGACAGAGAAGCTAAACAATCTGGTTGCAAAAGCGGCAAGGGAAAGCGAGGCTATAATCCCCTTTGCATCCGTGAATCCAAATTGCGAGGATGCAGTGGAAGAGCTAGACCGCGCCGTGGCTGAGCTTCGCTTACGAGGGGTAAAACTCAATCCAAACCTGCAGGGATTTACCCTTGATCAGGACGAGGTCTGGACGCTTTTCGAAGCTATAGAACAGCTTCGCGTCCCTGCGTTTATCCACTCTGGCTTCACCGTTGGCATGGAGAAGAACAACTTTTCGCCGGAGGAAGCGAACGAGCTCATCGCAAGCTTCCCCCGCGTAATCTTTATCTTTGCCCACATGGCGAGACATAAAAGCAGGGAGGACGCGCCCCGTGTCATACCCGAGCCCAACGTTTACTTGGAGACCTCTCACGCCCCAGCGGAGGTTATCCTCAAGGCGATAGAAACCTTCGGCGTGGATAAGCTTCTCTTCGGTTCAGACTTCAAGTACAACTTCTACCCCAGCTATGAGATTGAGAAAATCGCCTCTCTGCCCATTAGCGAGGAGGAAAAGCGGAGCATATCCTACGCCAACGCAGCCAGGCTCTTCGGAGTGGAGAAAAAGAATGGCTTGCTCTCGTCTCTGCTACGAAAGCGCTAGTACTTCCTCCTTATTAGGAACTCTGCCAGCACCTCTATCTTTTCTATAGCCTCATTTTTTATCCCAGTGGCGCGAAGCTCCTTCAAAGCTTCGCTCTCGTACTTCTCCGCCATCTTCGTGGTGTATTCCCTTGCTCCAGTGCTTTCAAGAATCTCGAGCACCCTAGCTACGTCCTCGTGGTTGAGCTTCTCCTTGGCGTAGGTCTCGGTGAGAATCTCCTTCTCTTCCTGCGATGCCCTTTCAAAGGCGTAAATCACGGGTAGGGTCTTCTTCTTGTTGCGTATGTCGCTCGCCTTGGGTTTGCCGGTCTTCTCCTCCCATATGCCTATAATGTCGTCTATTATCTGGAAGGCGATGCCTATCTTCCGCCCAAAGTTTTTGAAGTGCTGTATAACCTCCTCATCTCGCGTTGCGAGCATCGCTCCTATGTGGGTGCTCGCTTCAATAAGCGCGGCTGTCTTTCGGGATATCATGTCTAGGTAGCTCTCCACGTCTATATCCATGCGCTCCTCAAAGCTCATATCCAAGTACTGCCCCTCGCACAGCTCCATTATTGTTCTGTTCAATATGGCGAGCACATCCACTATCTTTTCGTCCGTTACGTTATAATCGCGCAGGCGAAGCGCGGCTAAGTTGGCAAGTACGTGCATCCCATCGCCCGCGTTTATCGCATGGGGTATGCCGAAGAGCTTCCACAGCGTGGGGCGATGTCTGCGCTCCTCATCCATGTCCTCAATGTCATCGTGGATGAGGGAGAAGTTGTGTATCAGCTCAATAGCCGCCGCTGCAGGCAGCGCCTTGGTATAAACCCCAGCCAGAGCCTTATATGTGAGCAGGCACAGCGTCGGCCTGAAGCGCTTCCCGCGGTACTGCTTCGCAGGTTTCAGCGACTCGTCCAGCCAGCCTAAGTGGTACTCCATCATCTCGTAAAGCCTGCGAGGCTCGCTGCGCTGGAGAAAAACCGCTCTAATCTCATTGTCAATCATCTCAATGTGCTCGGCAAGAATATCTTCTGCGCGCATTGCCACACCTTCAAAAGCTTGCTTAGCTTTGGTCTTGGAGAATAAAAATGTTTCTATAATAGGGGCGCCGCACCCGCCCCTATCACCCCATCCTCACTAAATAGGACACCTTCCCCGCTTCATCACCCGGAACAGAACGTTCCGGACAACCCCCATTACCCCACCCTCACCATAGCAAGGCAACTAGCTAACTGATTTCATTTTTCCGGTGCTCTCGGAAAAGGAAGATAAGGGTAGAGGGAAGAGGTAATACCACTCTTACCCCCCAGGTGAAAACCTTTATACCCACTGAAAGGGAAATTAAGAGGAGATGTGCCCGAAAAGCTTTAAGGACCTGCTCTCCGCTGAGGAAAGCCTCTTCCGCAACCCGGAGGTTTTCGACCCGGATTATGTGCCGGAGGAGTACCTCCACCGCGGGGAGCAGATGCAGAGCATAGCCCAGTGCATAAAGCCAGCGCTACGTGGAGAGCGCCCCCTCAATGCGCTGATTTACGGCCCGCCAGCGACGGGTAAAACCACTGCGATGCGCAAGCTCTTTGAAGAGCTTGAGGAGATACCCGAGGCAACGCGAATCGCAAGGGTGCATATAAACTGCCAGATAAACGCGACGAAGTTTG
>MTME02000060.1 GCA_002011115.2 Candidatus Pyrohabitans sp. JdFR-17 | reverse complement strand
ATGATGGTGAAGTAGTACTTGTCGGTCTCCATCTTCTGGTGAGAGATATCAATGGTCAAGCCGCGCTCGCGCTCTTCTTTAAGCCTATCCATAACCCACGCGAACTCGAAGGTGGCCTTACCTATCTTCTGCGCCTCTTCGCGATACTGCCTTATGATGTGCTCTCCTATGGCGCCCATCTCGAAGAGCAGCCTTCCCACTGTCGTAGACTTACCGTGGTCTACGTGTCCAATAAACACCAGGTTCAGATGCGGTTTCTCTGCCATGTTTTTACCTCCTTTTTTCCTTGTGTTATCTCATTACCCTAATTTAAACCTTTTCGTTCGCGTATCTTCTTCACAACTTCCTCCTGAAGCTCAGCTGGCAGGCGCTCGAAGCCCGCAAACTCAGTGCTCCACAGCGCTCTCCCCTCGGTAGCGCTGCGTATATCGCCAGCGAAGCCAAACATCTCGCTCACAGGGCACTTTGCCTCGACCACTATGAGGTCACCCTCCTGACGCATGTCAAGTATCTGACCCCTGCGGCGCTGAATCTCATGCGTCACTGCACCCATGTAATCCTGGGGCACATGGATGAACACCTTCATCTTTGGCTCGAGCAGCACAGCCTTTGCCTGGAGCATAGCCTCGCGTATCGCGTCGCGCACCGCTGGAATAACCTGCGCTGGGCCGCGGTGAACCGCATCTTCGTGAAGCTTAGCATCGACCAGCTTCACCTTAACACCGAGCACCGCTTCTTTTGCAAGCGGCCCCTCGTTCATTGCTTCATGGAAGCCCTCCTGAATTAAGGGCATTGTCTCATGGAGGTACTGGATACCCTTGGTAACGTCTGTGAATATGTTGTTCTCGTACACCTCGACTATACCACGAGCCTCATCCTTTTTCATTCCCACGTTCTCAAAAGCCTTGCCCAGCTCTTTGCCTTTGTAACGCGAAGGCTTAATCTCGCCCTCTAGCAGAGCGCGCATCACAGGCTCATCAATGGGTTCAACCACAAAGTAGAAGCGGTTGTGCTTGTTGGGCGACTTGCCCTCAATCACAGGCGAGGTGTCGAGCACACTCTCGCGGTACACAACTATGGGCGGGGAAACTTCTATGTCAACGCCGCGCTCCTTTATGCGGTATGTAACCACCTCAAGGTGGAGCTCTCCCATACCGGAGAGTAGATGCTCACCCGTCTCCTCGTTTATCTCAACGCGCAGCGTCGGATCCTCGCGCGCCATTATGTTGAGCACATCGATGAGCTTGGGCAGGTCCTTGGTGTTCTTTGCCTCCACGGCGACTGTTACCACGGGCTCAGAGTAATGCTGAAGCTCCTCAAACGGCTCTATCGGGTTATCCACAGAGGTCACTGTCTCGCCAGCCTGGACATTCTTTAGGCCTGTGATCATGACGATATTACCAGCCACCACATGCTCAGTGGGCATGCGCTCAGGACCAAAGTAAACACCCACCTGCTGGGTGCGCGTCTTTGTCTTGGCGTTGCAAAGGTAAACCTCCTGGCTTCGCTTCAGCGTACCCGAGAAAATTCTTCCTGTGGCAACCTCTCCTGCCTGAGGGTCTATCCTCAGGTCAGTGATCATAATAGCAAGCTTGCCGCTGGGGTCACAGTTAAGCATGGCCTTGCCGTCCTCACTCTCCACATCTCCTGGCCATATCTGGGGTATCCTGTACTTCTGCGCAACTGTCGGCGAGGGCAGATGCTTGACCACCATGTCCAGGATAACCATGTGCACAGGTGCGCGCTTTGCTAGCTCCCTCTGCTCACCCTTGAGGTTGTAATCTATGACATCCTTGAAGGTTATCCCCGTCTCCTTCATCAGCGGGAAGTTTATTGCCCAGTTGTGGTAAGCTGAGCCGAAGGCCACGCTTCCATCTTCCACCTTAACCTGCCACTTATCGCGAAACTCTGGCGGTGCCATGCTTTTAACAATCTTATTGAAATCAGAGATAATCTCAATGAATCGGCGCTGCATCTCCTCAGGCGTGAGGCGCAGCTCATTAATCAGGCGATCAACCTTGTTTATAAAGAGCACAGGCTTAACGCGCTCCTTCAAAGCCTGGCGAAGCACCGTCTCAGTCTGGGGCATCGTGCCCTCAACGGCGCAGACAACGACAATAACCCCATCCACGGCACGCATCGCTCTGGTCACGTTGCCGCCGAAATCCACGTGACCAGGGGTGTCTATCATATTTATAAGGTAACTATCGCCCTTGTACTCGTGCACCATACTCACGTTCGCAGCATCTATGGTTATGCCACGCTGCTGCTCAAGCACGTCGCTGTCCAGCACCAGCTGCTTGCCCGCAAGGTCGAAGCTCATCATACCAGCGCCGGCGAGAAGGTTATCGCTGAGTGTGGTCTTGCCGTGGTCTATGTGGGCGACTATACCCATGTTGCGTATATACTCGGGCTTATGCATGAGCTCCTGAATCTTCTTGACCATCTCTTCGCGTCTTCCCATGGTTCTACCTCGCAGCCTTTGCTATGCGCTCTATTTCTTCCTTCTTCGAAATCGCGTAGCACTTCATGTCGTAGTTCGCAGCGGCGATTATCTCGTCAGCAAGAGCCTCGGCAATGCTCTTCTTCGACTTGAACGCCTGTCTTGCGGCGCCTATTGCAATAAAGCGGAGCGCCATGTCGAGACGGCGTTGCGGAGCTACATCAACGCTCTGATGGTAAGCTATACCACCATACTTTAGCCTTGTGGTCTCCTCTCTAGGACCGGCGTTTATCAGCGCATCCACGAGCACCTGTATTGGGTTCTTCTTGGTGCGCTTCTCCACAATCTGCAGAGCTTCCTTAACTATCTTCGAGGCCAGTATCTTCTTCCCAGTGTTCCTGCCAGAGGTGCGCTTGTGCTTCTTGCCCTCGTGACCGGTGACCATCATCTTATTTATAAGGCGCTCCACTATGGGCACCTCTGCCTTACCGAACTGTCTGAAGTGCCTGCCCATAGTGTGGGGCACCAGCACCGGGCGAAGGTTTATGTACGCCTTTAAACTCGGGTCGCGCACCTCAACCTCGGTAGGGTCCCATAATCCGAAGATTTTAAACATGAGCATCACCTTATTGGCTTCTCCTTGCGTCCACGCACAAGTTCGCGCAGTGATACGCCGTTTACGGCGATAACCTTGAAGCGCACGCCGGGTATGTCACCCATACTTCCTCCCTGCCTGCCTCCTATACCCTCGATGAGCACCTCATCGTGCTCGTCTATATAGTTGATCGCTCCATCGCCAGGGGCAAAGGCGGTGACCTGCCTCCCGCTCTTAATGAGCTGCACCTTGACGCACTTTCGTATAGCAGAATTCGGCTGCTTTGCCTCTATACCAACTTTCTCCAGCACTATGCCTCTCGCCATCGGCGCCGCGCCAAGGGGGTTTGACTTCTCCTTAAGCTTGAGCACTCTACGCTTGTAGCTGGGATCGCTCCACCTGAACTGCTTCCTCCTCTGCCTCAGCTTGCGTGCAGTAAACTCGCCGGTCGGCTTCTTAGCCATGCATTTTCACCTCAGATTATAATTACCTCATCTATGCCATGATGCCTTTTGAGGATGTTCTTGATACGCGCCAGGTTCTTACCTCCCCTGCCTATGGCTTGGGGCTTGTCCTGCATGTCCACCTTTACTTTTGCTACCTTTTTGTCGGCCTTCACCTCTATATCAACACTCTTTACCTTGATGGGGTGAAGCACATTCGCAACAAACTCGGCAGGGTCATCGCTGTACTCGATAATCTCTATCTTCTTTCCCAGCGCGCGGGAAACGCGTTGCACATTTGCACCCTTTCTGCCAATCGCAAGACCTATATCACCCTTCTTAACTATGAAGGTTATCTTCCTGCCATCTTCGTCGATTATGCAGTCCTTCGTCACTGCACCTGTCATGCTTTCAAAAAGGGCGATATAGCGGATTTCATTGGCAGAAAGCTTCAAAGCTTCCATTAGTTATTTCCTCCTACCGAGCTCAAATATATCTGAATCTCCCGCCTCGACCACACCCAGCATGCTCACAACGTAAGGCTTGCCGCAAACCGCACCAAGCTCGAGACTTGTGCCGGGGTACTCGTAGACGGGTATTCCGGCGAGCTCGGCATATCGAAGGAGGTCGCTTTTGGCATCTTCGGGACAGTTGCTCGCCACCACGACAAGCTTAACCTCCCTGTTTCTGACTGCGCTTAGAGTCTCCTCCTTGCCCAGGTAAACCTTACCTGTATCAACAGCCACGCGAATAGCTCTTTCCACGTCCATTACACTGCCTCCTTGCTCTCCTCAAGCTCACGACGCATTACAAGCTCCACCATGCCGGTGCCAAGCTTAACAGGTCTGCCTACTATAACATTCTCCACTATTCCCTCAAGCTCATCGTATTCTCCCGTAACCGCTGCCTGCAACAGGTGGTCAACAGTTATCTCGAACGCTGCTCTCGCGAGAACAGAAGCCTTCTCTCCGCTAACGCCGTGCCTACCTATCGCCTTGACGGTGCCGTCGACGGTCATCATATCAGCGACGAGCATAAGGTGGCGGACGTCGACGATCAAACCCTGCTCGTTCAGAGTATCCTGAATCTCATTTATTATTGCGTTGCGCGCAGCTTCTATGCCCAGGACACGCTGAATCTCCATTATGTCGTTGGTCTTTGTCCTCGTAACGTCCACACCCTCGATTTTAAGCACATCCTTCAGATTGGAGCCTTCTGTGTATATAACATACTCTTTCTCCTCTTTGCGCAGCACCACGCGCGTTATGTCCTTTATTCCACGAAGGTGAAGGTCACTTACCCTATTCGCAAGCTTTCGCAGGTCTTTTATTGTGGGATTGCTCAGCGTCAGCGATATAACATTGCCATTCTCCTCTATCTCCACGCCTTTAATCGACTTGAGCTTGGCAACTATATCCTCTACGCCCAGCTTCTTGCGTCGCAACTCGTACTCGTCCAGGTAGAGGTTAACCCTGGAGTTTACCAGGTCAATTTCGCTCTTCTCCAGCACGTCGCGCACATAAAGCGTCTCTATCTCTCTAGCTACCTGTTCCGCCTTCTCTTTATCCTGAGCGTACTCTTCTTCGAGGTAAATGGTCATCATGGGCGTCGAGGGTTTCTTTCGCGCGTCCACTATCTCAATAATGCGCGGCAAACCCAGGGTAACGTTGAGCTCCGCTACGCCGGCGTAGTGGAAGGTTCTCATGGTCATCTGCGTACTGGGCTCACCCATGCTCTGCGCAGCGACGATACCAACTGCCTCTCCAGGCTCCACCTTCGCAAACTCGTAGCGGCGGAGCACCTCTGCGATTACCTTCTTCAGGTCTTCCTCTGTAATCTTAACTCTGCGCAGCTCTCTCTCCAAATCGTTGTAGAGGCTGGATGGGAGCTTGTCCTTAAGCTCAGCTATCCTCTCCACAATCTCCTCCTCGCTCAGGTACATCTACGCCGCCTCCTTTCTCGCGTAGCGCTGAACAATCTTCTTAACATTGACCATCTGTCCCCAGTCCGTTCTGCTTGGGTCTGCGCCGTCCTCGCCGTGGCGGAACTCTACTATTACCCCGCGGGTGTCTCTGACTGTGTTGTCGTACTCCACCTTCAGATCCTGCAGCGCATTAATCAGCCTGCGCTGCATGTAACCGCTCTGCGAGGTTCTCACCGCGGTATCCACCAAACCTTCGCGACCGCCCATATTGTGGAAGAAGAATTCCAGAGGCGAAAGTCCGCGCTTGTAGCTGCTGCGTACAAAGCCTTTGGCGCTGGCGGAGATGTCGCCCACCTTAAAGTGGGGCAGCGTTCGTCCTGAATAACCACGCTTTATGCGCTCGCCGCGCACCGCCTGCTGACCCACGCAGGCTGCCATCTGTGTAAGATTGAGCAGGCTGCCGCGCGCTCCAGAGATAGCCATTATGCGCGCGCTGTTCTCGTGCTTCCTGCGCTTCTCCTCCTTCTCAAGGTACTCATTCGCAATTGCGCCTGTCTTGTCTCTCGCCTCGCTGAGCACCTGCATTATGCGCATCTCCAGCGTCTCTTCGAGGGTTCTCCCAGGTAGCTGCTCAAGAATGTTCTCATTGTACGCACGAATAAGCTCCTGCACTTTCCTGTCCGCTTCTTCCAGGATCTCAGCTATCCTCTCCTTAGCCTCCTCTGGCAAATCTTCGTCATCTATACCCGTGGAGAAGCCGCGCCAGGTTATGAAGTTTATCACCAGCTTGGTAACATTGTCCAGGAATTCGCGAGCAGAGTCGGTGCCATAGTCCTTGACTATGCGGTCAAGAAGCTCGCCGGCGAATGCGCCAAAGCTTTTCTCGTCCATTACGCCGCGCTCTAGTATGCCGTTGCGGATAACCACATAGGCATCATACTCGCACTCTTCCTCCTTGCAAACCTCGCACTTCTTGCACACCTTGGCTTTATATGTGAGGTTCAGGTCTTCTGGAAGAAGGAGGCTGAATATCTGCTTGCCAGTGTAGTACTCCTCACCGTCCTCCACGAAGGCTGGCTCGGGTAAGGGTTTGTTTATCCCGCTGGCATACAGCAGATGAAATGCCTGCTCACGAGTAAAGCGAACCTCGGGCTGGGTGAAGAGATAAGCGCCTGAGATGTGGTCGTGTATTCCGCCTATTATGGGTCCGCCAAAGCGTGGCGATAGAATCTGCTCCTGCACCCGCATAAGTACACGAGCCTCAGCGCGAGCTTCCTGCCCCTGAATCGCGTGCAGGTTCATCTCGTCACCGTCGAAGTCCGCATTGTACGGCGGGCACACGCACAGGTTGAGGCGGAAGGTCTTGTATGGGAGCACGCGCACTTCATGCGCCATTATGCTCATCCTGTGCAAGCTAGGTTGGCGGTTGAAGAGCACTATGTCACCGTCGATGAGATGGCGGTGAACCTTCCATCCCGGCTCAATCTTCTCAAGGAGTTCGTCAATGTTTTTAACTCTAGCCAGGCTGAGCCTTGCCCCATCGGGGCGCTCCACGTAGTTAGCGCCGGGATACTTGTTTGGACCATTGCGTATGAACTTCTTGATGTGCTCCATGTTCATTGGCGTTACTATCACTGGTATGGTGAGCTCCCTCGCTATTAGCTCTGGCACGCCCACCTCATTGATGCTCAGATTGGGGTCTGGCGAGATTACAGTGCGCGCCGAATAGTTGACGCGCTTGCCCGAAAGGTTGCTCCTGAACCTGCCTTCCTTGCCCTTGAGGCGCTGGGCGAGGGTTTTCAGAGGTCTGCCGGAGCGATGCCTCGCAGGAGGTACGCCAGCTACTTCATTGTTGAAGTAGGTGGTGACGTGGTACTGCAGAAGCTCCCACAGGTCTTCGATTATGAGCTGCGGCGCCCCGGCCTCTATGTTCTCCTCCAGGCGCTGGTTTATCCTTATTATATCCACAAGCTTGTGGGTTAAATCATCCTCACTGCGCTCACCCGACTCGAGGGTAATCGAGGGACGCACCGTAACTGGCGGCACGGGTAAGACGGTGAGCACCATCCACTCCGGGCGAGCAACTTCCACGTCGAAGCCCATAACCTCGGCATCGCTGTCAGTGATCTTCTCCAAGCGCTCACGCACGTCGATGGGCGAGAGCCTCTGCTTGTCCTCGATGAAGGTGGTGGGCTTCTCAAACTTTATGTCAAGCTGCTCCTCACCGCAGTGGGGGCACTTCTTAACAGCGCGCGCCGC
>MTME02000059.1:4413-7708 GCA_002011115.2 Candidatus Pyrohabitans sp. JdFR-17 | reverse complement strand
GCGATATACGTCGGCTCTGAGAGCCACCCATATGTGGTTAAGCCGACTGCAACTATTGTTGCGGCGGCGATACAGGCTACGCCTGACCTAACCGCCGCCGACTATGAGTTCGCATGCAAGGCTGGCACCGCCGGCGTGCAGACGTGCATGGGTCTTGTCGCCTCTGGCATGATAGACTTCGGCTTGGCGATAGGTGCCGACACAGCGCAGGGAGCGCCGGGAGATCCACTTGAGTACACCGCCGCCGCTGGTGGTGCTGCCTTTGTTATAGGCAGGGATAAGCTTGTGGCGAGCATAGAGGCTACCTACTCCTACACCACAGATACGCCCGACTTCTGGCGTCGTGAGGGGCAGGCATACCCCCGACATGGAGGGCGTTTCACGGGTTTGCCTGCTTACTTCAAGCACGTTTACAGCGCTGCCCATGGGCTTATGGAACAGCTTGGACTAGAGCCCAAGGATTTCGACTATGCTGTTTTCCATCAGCCCAACGGTAAGTTCCCCCGCGTTGTGGCGAAGAAGCTGGGCTTCACCAGCGAGCAGGTGGAGCCGGGCATCCTTGTGGACAGGATAGGCAACACATACTCAGGTTCTTCCCTGCTCGGGTTTGCGAAGGTGCTGGATATAGCAAAGCCAGGGGATAGAATCCTGATAACCTCCTTCGGTTCAGGCGCAGGCAGCGACGCCTTCGCCGTAGTGGTCGAGGACGCGATAGAGGAGAAGCGAAACCTGGCGCCGGGCGTTGAGGACTTCATCGCACGCAAGGAGTACATTGACTACGCGACATATGTAAAGCTCAGGAAGAAGATAAAGGTGTAGAGTATGAAGAGAGTTGCTGTAATAGGGGTAGGGCTGACAAAGTTCGGTGAACTCTGGGAGACCAGCTTCTCCCAGCTGTTTGTTGAAGCTGGCGCTATGGCGATTAATGACGCTGGCATAGATGGCAGCGATATAGATGCGCTTTACGTTGGCAACATGTCGGGCGGGCGTTTCGTGGATCAGGAGCACATCTCCTGCTTGATTGCTGACCACGCTGGCTTAGCCCCCATACCTGCGACGCGTGTCGAAGCTGCATGCGCCTCGGGCGGGCTGGCGATACGCCAGGGAGTCATGTCCATACTTTCAGGCTTCCATGACATCGTGGTTGTAGGAGGCGTAGAAAAGATGACCGATGTGGTTACTGAGAAGACCACTCAGACTCTAGCTACAGCCAGCGACAGCGAGTGGGAGGCCTTCATGGGGATGACCTTCCCTGGCTTATATGCGCTCATTGCAAGGCGGCATATGCATGAGTACGGCACAACCAGAGAGCAGCTCGCCATGGTGAGCGTCAAGAACCATGAGAATGCCATTCACAACCCCTATGCGCAGTTCCACTCAAAGATTACTGTCGAAGATGTGCTGCGCTCGCCTCTTGTTGCCGACCCTCTGCGTTTGCTGGACTGCTCTCCTATAACCGACGGCGCCGCGTGCGTTGTTTTAGCTAGCGAGGAGAAGGCGCGCGAATTTGTGGACAACCCTGTTTACATCACCGGCAGCGGTCAAGCCTCGAGCACAATCGCGCTCCACGACAGGAAGAAGATAACCGTCACTGACGCCACGGTGAATGCCGCCAAAGAAGCCTACGCGAGGGCAAAGCGCGAGCCACGCGATATTCAGGTTGCGGAGGTTCACGACGCATTTACAATAGGTGAGATTCTTGCCATTGAAGGGCTGGGCTTCGTGGAAATTGGCAAGGGAGGCAAGGCCACAGAGGAGGGAGAAACCGCCATAGGCGGGCGCATACCTGTGAACACCTCTGGCGGGCTTAAGGCAAAGGGGCATCCTGTGGGTGCGACAGGCGTTGCGCAGGTGGTGGAGATTGTGCTACAGCTCAGAGGCGAAGCCGGCAAGCGCCAGGTCGACGCTGACGTGGGCTTGACTCACAACGTTGGTGGGAGCGGCGGCACAGCAGTGGTTCATATCCTTGAGAAGTGAGGTGATATAATGAGCAGCATACCACGCTTCTGGCGCAACATGAAGAGCAGGTACAACCTCATAGGTAAGCGCTGCACACGCTGCGGCGAGATATACTTCCCCCCGCGCAACTTCTGCTCAAACTGCCGCAGAAGGGGCGAGCTTGAGGAAGTTCAGCTCAGTGGCAAGGGCGAGGTGGTTAGCTATACTGTGATTCGCACGCCTCCAGAGGGCTTTGAGAGGCAGGCGCCCTATGTAATGGCGCTGGTGAAGCTCGACGAGGGTGTGATGGTGACAACGCAGATAGTTGACGTTAGTCCGGAAGAGGTTGAGATAGGAATGCGCGTGGAGAGCGTATTCAGGAAGATTCAGGAGGATGGAGAGGCAGGCTTAATCTACTACGGCTTCAAATTCAGACCAGCAAAGGAGGAGTGAGAAATGGAAAAACTGCTATGCACCGCTAACGATGAGGACTACGCAAAGGTCAACTGCCAGCGTGAGCGTGACTCGTGCAAAATGTGCTGTATATACCACGTATGCGAACACGGATGGCGAACCCGCGAGGTCTGGCGCACCTGCGAGCACTTCCTTGCGGGGACATGTTTCTATAAGGGGTAAATTTCCCCATCTTCTTTTAAAATGTAGCTAGGAGATATATAAAACCAGCTACCTTATTTTTATTCCATAAGCCCCTTGCTTACTTGAATCTCAGGGTGAGATGAAAACCACGTTGTCCCCGCGGATTATCACCAGCCCCAGCCTGCGCACGGGGGTGCCGTCCTTTATCTCGTCGGCATTCTGAAGCACTACGTTCATGTGCATGTCGTATCCTTTAAGCGTGCCTCTGTACTCGCGGCCTCCCTTGAGGCCCACAAGAACAGGTGAATCCAAGCTTTTATGAAGCACATCCAGCGGTCTCTGCGCCATTTTTCTCTCACTCCTTTAGAGGATTATGAGTTCACCGTGGGGATATTTAAACTTTGCGCAGGTTCACCATGAGCAGGTGCTTCCGGGCTAAAAATTATAAAGTGCGCCACCAATCTAAGCTCGTGAATCTGCTTAATCTTGCCCGTAAGGTAGGCGCAGAGCTGCGCAACGTAGTGAGAGAGGCGCTTGAGAGCAGTGAAGCTTCACGTGAGGTTGGTATTGGCGCAGATGGCACGCCCACAGAGGCGATAGATAAGATAGCTGAAAATGTGGTGATGAAGCGTCTCAGCGAGAAAGAAGCCTTCTTTGTGCTCAGTGAGGAAGCAGGCAGCGTGGCTCTCACAGAGGAGCCTGAGTACATCGCTGTGGTTGACCCGATCGACGGCTCCTACAATGCGCTTCACAACTTGCC
>MTME02000059.1:0-4313 GCA_002011115.2 Candidatus Pyrohabitans sp. JdFR-17 | reverse complement strand
AGCGAAATTTTAAATAGCTGGAAAAACAGAACTTAATTCAGGTAGGAAGATGAAGACCAAAATAAGCTTTATCCCTGCTTCTGAGGTTCTGCCCATAAAAGAGGACGACATATGCGGTAAGTGTAGAATGCTCGGGCTGAACCTGTGTGCCTATGACGAGGTGTGCCAGATTCGCTTGGCAAAGGCGCTGGGCAAGCCTCGTGAGGAGATAGACGCCACACTGGACGAGGCTAAAAAGAAGGGTCTCGTTAAGGTGAGGGAGACAAACCTGCGCGGCGATAGACCGCGTAGGTTTATTAAGATCACGGAAAAGGGGAAGCTCTTCTTTGCGCTGTTGAAATGAGGAAAAGCATTGCTGCGCTCGTTGTAATTGCTGTGCTCGCAGGTTATCTGCTCAAGAGTTACACCTATGTGCTTTTCGCCATTCCTGTAACACTTGCTGGCAGCATTTTCTTTAAAAATGCGCTAGCCGCCATTGTTACAGTTTACCTGGGCACATTTTTGAGCTATCTTGAACTGCTGATTTACAGGCGAACCTCTGAGAAAACATACTCGATGCTGGACAGGTTGACAGAGCCGCTTTACGCTGTGCTCTCCCGATTTGCCACCTTTCGCATAGCCTCGCCACTCAGAGCTTGCCTCTTCTACCTGTACTTTGTCCCTTCGCTGAGCCTCTTTGCCAACCTCACTGCGATAAGTGCATTTTTCTGGAGTTTTGCCCCCGAGGGAGTTTCTGAGTTTATCTCCTATCTAATGCCCCACGCCCTTTTAGAGATACCAGCAATGCTCGGCAGCATTGCGCTGGGCTTGGCAATAGCCAACAAGCTAAGAGGCGTGGCAATGCGCGGGGATGTTGAAACCTTTGAAAAGGAAATCCGCGCACTCGTTCGCAAACCCGGGTATGCGCTTGGCATGCTTTTAATCCTTGTGCTCCTCTACTTCGCGGCTCTGCTCGAGTCAGGCTAACCCTCGTGCTCCTTCATCGCTGCCTTAAGCTCAGCCGCAATTTCCGCAGCGCTTCTGCGTGGCTCAGCAGAGGCGTATATCCCGCGCCCGACGATCTCGAAGTCAGCGCCCGCGCGTATCGCATCCCCTGGGCGAGCACCCTGCGCCTTAACGCCGGGGGAAATTATAACAAGCTCTCCCACAATAGAGCGCAGCCTCGCAATTCTCTCTGGCCTTGTAGCGGGAGCAACTATCCCAAAGGCGTAACTTCTTGCAAGCTCCGCTATCCTCTCTGCGACAGGTTGAATGAACTCCTTTGCCCCAGGATGGCTCATCTCCGCTACGACGAAGATGTCGAGCACCTCAGCGCATGCTTTGACCACGTCTTCGCCCACAAAGCCGTGGACGATTGCAAAGCTTGCTCCGGCCTGCTTCGCCTGCTCGCAGATGAGGCGTGAGGTATAGGGTATGTCAGCCACTTTAAAATCTGCGATTACAGGCTTGCCCAAATCGCTAAGCTCGCTTATAATCTCGAGACCGCAGGAGAGCACCAGAGGGTAGCCCACCTTCACCGCGTCTATGTAGTCCACCACGCTCTCCACAACGCTAAGCGCTTTTGTGCGCGAGGTTACATCCAGAGCCAAAATGAGCCCGTGCTCCCTTTGCAGCCTCATTCCCTGCCTCCCAGGCGTTCTTTAAGGCTCGCCACCAGCAGAGGGAAGATTATCGTTACGTCGCCCACCACTGTCACCACCTTGCCTTCCTCTCTCGTCTTGCCCCAGCTTATCCCCTCCTCCAGCTTTGCACCACTTAGCGAGCCGGATTCTTCGCGGTCCATCGTAACCTGAATGCCGTAGTCTATCCCGCCGCGAAGCAGGTTAGCTCCCAGTATGTAGTGCTTGGGCACCCCACCGCCCAAGAAGAGTGCCCCCACCTCGGAGGCGTCGAAAACCATCTGGGCAAGCTCCTTCATGTCCTTAACAGCGTTTAACACAATGCGGTTCCTCTCTGCGAAGAAGAAAAGCTGCAACCCCAGCATTGAATCTACCACCGCCGGGGAGAACACGGGTATGCGCCGCTCATATGCTGCCCTGATGAACGAGTTAGCGTCGCTTATGCTCTTCCCGATCTCTGAGAGCAGCTCCCTTATTGAAAGGTTCTTCCTCCTCTCTTCGGGGATACCAGAGAGAAGCTCCTGGACGTAATCCTCAAAGGCAACAAAGTCTTTAACCCGGGTATAGACGTTGCCTATCCTGCCTATCTCAGAGCTGTGCAGCTGTGCGTCGTCGCTGCGAAAGCTGCCCACGTAGTGCGCGCCGCCCAGTGCCTCGAGGACGTCGTGCACAACATTTGCTCCGTTGGTTACGATGGCGCTTACTGCACCCATTTTTATAAGCTCAGTGACTATGTTCCTCATCCCAGCGGCGACGAGGGGTCCGGCTAAGCCCAGGAATATGGTCGCCCTTGCTCTGACCATCTCCTCCAGGATGTCGCATGCCCTACCCAAAGCGCCAGCTCCGAGCACGCCTGCCTCGCTGTACTGGCGCATGAGTTCGTCAACACTCATTCCACTGGTAACCTCAATCTGCCTTACCTTCCTCATGCCCATGCCTCTTAATCTCACTAAGCTCCTTCTCCAGCAGCGCAATCTTGCGGTCTATCTCCTCTATCTCCCTCTCAAACTTCCTTCTCTCCAGCTCATACAGCTCAGCGGTTATCTCACCAGAGGTGAACTTCTTCCGGGCGTTCTCTATACCCAGCTTCAGCTTCTCCCTTCGTTTTCTCAGGCTTCGAATCTCCTGTGCAAGGTCAACGCCCCGCTTGACCTTAGCCACCTTCTTCTCAAATCCGTTGAAAGTCTTTCTCTTCAGGTCGCCAATCACCCTGAAATCCTTTACGCTGCTTCTTCTGCGGTAGCTTTTTGGTGTTAAGATGCGGTAAGCCTCGCTTGCGATGAATATTATAAAGAGCACTGCAAGAGCAAAAAAGGCGTACTTGTACAGGTTTATACCTTTCGCGGGCTGTTCTACCACGACAACGCGCTGCACTTCCGGCTCCTCTTTGCTCAGGCTGGTTAAGTTCTCCTCAAAGGTAGCGAGCCTCTTCTCAAGGGTGAGCTGAATTGCAAAGTTCGCCCTGCTGTAGGCCTCTCTCGCCTTTATACCTGCGAGATCCAGCTCCTCTACCGCTGAGGACGCCTTTCTATAAGCCTCATAACTGTTCTTCTCAAGGATAAGCTCCGCTTGCTTCACAAGCTGGAAGTAGTTCTGGAGGTGGGTAAGTGCCTCGTTGAAGCTTGCCAACGCTTGCGACAGGTTTGCCCCGTAGCTTCGGGCATTCTCGATGCTCTGGTTTGCGTCTTTCACAGCGAGGAAGGTGTCATGCTCTCTCGCCTTTGCCAGGCTCAGGCTTTTCTCTGCCAGCTCTCTGTAGTTGGCATATTCGATGCTTACCGGGAATCCTTCATATGCGCGAGCATCGAGGTAGGTTATCCTGTAGAGAAGGTAGCTCTCTCCTCTCTCCTGTGGCTCGGGCGAGACCTCTCCAAAGGTGAACTCTGGCGGAAGAACAAAGCGCAGGTTCACCACATTAATCCCCCAGGGGTACACCCGCTTTAGAGCTTCGCCTGCGAACAGGTAACTCCCATCGTTTCTGCGCAGGCTTTTGGGATAGGAGTACATTAGCTTAATCTTCACCCGCGTGGCGTAGGCATTTCTAAAATTAAATATCACCCCTCCATAGGTCTCGTCGATCTTATAATCAGCCCCGCTGGTGACCTCCACACTTATACTCTCTGCGCCAGTCCCGAGGTGGTAATATATGGGAGAGGTTACTGAGAAGGGTCTGTTTTTGAGGATTATCTCCTCCTTTACCGAGATGTTCTCCTTGCCAAGAAAGTAGGTTATGTTGTGCTCTACAGCGCTGAGCTGTGTTTCTGCATGAGCGAGAGGGACAAGCAGCAGAAGAAAAAGGATGTGGAGGCGCATAATAGCATTAAACCCCTGGTTTATATAAATAACTTAGCGTTTTCCCTCGAAAGCCCTGCGTATGCTCTCCTCGTAGGGTGGGGTGAGCACACCGGCTTCTGTTATTATGCCGGAGATGTACTCCGCAGGTGTAACGTCGAACGCCGGGTTAAGTATTTCTGCTTCCGCAGGCACGATGCGCTGGCTGTTGAAGAACTCAATCTCCTCGCGCTTCCTGTATTCCACGGGTATGTGCTCACCACTTGGTGTCGCCAGGTCTATGGTGGAGAGGGGAGCGGCGACGTAGAATGGTATCCCGTGTTCCTTTGCGAGTATCGCAAGGGAATAGGTTCCTATCTTGTTGGCGGTATCGCCGTTGGCAGCGATTCTGTCAGCGCCCAC
>MTME02000058.1 GCA_002011115.2 Candidatus Pyrohabitans sp. JdFR-17 | reverse complement strand
GATTTTATGGCTTTGATAGTTTCGTCCTGCTTTTCAAGCATCGTCGTTGTGTCTTCCTTTACTGATTTTATGGCTTCGATAGTCTCGCCTTGTTTTTCAAGCATCGCTGAAGTGTCTTCTTTCACAGACTTTATCACTTCAATAGTTTCCTCCTGTTTTTCGAGCATCTTACCCCCATAGGTGGCAATTTTAGAGAGCTGCATCGCTGTGAGGTAGCGGTAGTAGTTTTCCGTCTTCATCACATTCCCCGAGTAATCTTCACTCTCTACTTTCTCAACATGGCTGTTCTCCGGGAACTTCGAAGAGACGATTTCAAGAAAGGCGTTGACCTTCTCTTCAGAAGAATCAATTAGAGCAAAAACAGCCTGCCTGCCGTTGATGTAAGTGTTGTCGGCAAAAAAGCGCTCTATTTCAAGAGACTCCGCTATGCCAAGGAGAAAGGGGCGGTAGCCAACGTCGTGGACACTGCCGATAATCGTTACCTTCTTCTTCATGATAATATGCATTACCAGAGGCGCCTTATATATAATTTTCCTGCGGGCAGGTTCTCGCGCAACCTCAATCGCTTATCCATAAGTACTTTTTTTAATAGCATTTATTTACCTTAAGGCGTTTAAACATAAAAAAATTATAAAAGTTAGAATTCACAATTTGTTTGAAATATATCTCGCCGTTTATATATTAGTGTGGGGAATTCTTCTAATATTATATAAATATAAATTAATAACTACGAGAGGTTTTATTAATCTTTAATCTTTTTAGACATATTAATTTTATTAATCTTTTTTCCGCTATAGTTGGGTCCACATTTATTATATTGTCATTACTTTACTTCTACAAATGTATATCAAAATGTGAAGAACAATTCTGATGCTTAAACATATAACAATGTTACAAAGTCGATTAGAAAGAATTAATTATAAAACAACTAATGGTAAGTGATACCCATGATCCAGAATACACCCATCAAGCTCTACAACACCATGACGCGCAGGAAGGAGCGATTTGTCCCCCTTCACGAGGGCGAGGTGAGAATGTACACCTGCGGACCTACGGTTTACGACTATGCCCACATAGGCAACTTCCGTGCGTACGTTTTTGAAGACCTTCTGCGCAGGTTTCTGGAGTACAAGGGCTACCGCGTGGTGCAGGTGATGAACATCACCGATGTGGATGACAAGACGATAAGGCGGAGCCGCGAAGAAGGGATTAGCCTGCGCGAGTATACGCGGCGTTACGAGCGTGCATTCTTTGAAGACCTCGGAAAGCTGAATATAGAGCGTGCAGAGTATTACCCCCGCGCCACTGAGCACATCCCAGATATGGTGGCGCTCATTCAGAAGTTGATGGAGAAGGGCTACGCCTACAAGGCCAGCGACGGAAGCATCTACTACGACATCTCAAAGTTTAAAGAATACGGAAAGCTATCCCAGCTTAAGCTCGAAGGGCTGAAAGCGGGGGCGAGGGTGAGGCAGGACGAATATGCGAAGGAAGAGGCGCACGATTTTGCGCTGTGGAAGGCATGGAGCGAGGAGGACGGCGATGTTTACTGGGATACCCCTCTTGGTAAAGGCAGACCTGGCTGGCATATAGAGTGCAGCGCCATGAGTATGCGCTATTTGGGAGAGACGCTAGATATACACGCGGGTGGGGTGGACCTGATATTTCCCCACCACGAGAATGAGATTGCGCAGAGTGAAGCGGCGACAGGCAAGACCTTTGTGCGCTACTGGGTGCACAATGAGCACCTCCTTGTGGAAGGGCGAAAGATGAGCAAGCGCTATGGCAATTTCTACACTCTGAGAGACCTCCTTGCAAGAGGTTACGATCCTTTAGCAATACGCTACCTCCTGCTGGCGACGCACTACCGGCGGAAGCTCAACTTCACATTCAAAGCCCTGGAAGACGCTGCTCAGGCGCTGCGCAGACTCAACGACTTCCTCTCTCGCCTTGAGAGTTACTCGCCTTCTGCGAAAGAAGCCACGGAGCTCTCAAAGCGCGTGGATGAGGCAAGGCAGGAGTTCGACGCGGCGCTGTGCGACGATCTCGATACACCACGTGCTCTTGCCGCGGTTTTCAAACTTGTGCGCGAGGCTAATAAGGCTATTAACCAGAAAAGCGCCAGTAGCGCTGACGTGGCTGCACTGAAGCGATTCTTCACAGACTTCAACCGTGTCTTCGGTGTTATACGTGAGGATAAACGGGAGCTTCCGGAGGAGCTGATGAAGCTAATACGAGAGAGAGAAGAGGCGCGCAGGCGGAAAGACTTCGCCACCGCAGATAAGCTACGCGAGGAGCTTCTGAAGCGAGGGGTTATAGTGGAAGACACACCCCAGGGCACGCGCTGGAAGTGGAGAAAATAGTTTAGAGGTTAAGAGTCGCTGATTAGGTAAAAGAAGGTGAAAGCATGGTGGAAAAAGAGATAGTGGTAAAGGCGCTGAAGGAGATTATAGATCCTCATACTGGCATAAGCGTGTACGACATGGGGCTCATCAAAGACCTGGAGGTAAAAGACGGCGAGGTTTCGCTAACTTTCGTGCCCTCCTCGCCCTTCTGCCCCCTCGGAGTGCAGCTCAGTATGCAGATAAAGGAGAAACTCGAAGGTATAGAGGGGGTCACGAAGGTTAAAGTGCGCGTCTCGGGGCATGTTCAGGAGAAAGAGCTCAACGAGATGCTCTGCAAATAGGGGCGCCTTCCCCGCCCCTATCACCCCTTCCGTACCATAAAGTGCGCCTCACACGCCCTTACTAACTCATCCTTACCAAATTAGGGTCGCTGCACCTAACCAATTATCAGGTGAGACCTCCTAATTATATGATGATTTAGTATCATCATCCCTGCCTCTACTGTGAGAGTGGCTCTTCAGGCAATATGGGATGATATATGAGCCTTTTCGCTCTCCTTGGCGAAATTGAGAGGCGCGAGCAGGTGCTCCGCCACGTCGCAGGGCACTGCTCAGGCAGGGTGCTGGACGTAGCTACCGGCTCAGGTTACCTAGCGCGAAAGATTCGCGGAAGCGTTGTATGCCTGGACATCGATGCAAACGCAGTGGCGAGACTTGGCGATGTTGTAGTAGGCGATGCTCGAAGAATGCCCTTCCAGAGTGAGAGCTTCGATGTCGTCGCAACCTGGTCGGCTCTTGCCCATATATCAGAGTGGCGTTCTGTGGTTTCGGAGATGTTCCGTGTGGCGAGGAGGCTGGTGATTACCGCCGAGCCAAGAGGAAAGCTCGCCTTGCTTGCGTTTCGTGATTTTCGGTGCAAGCATGAGCTCAGCCTTGAGGAGGTTATAGCAGAGTTTGAGCGTTTTGGGAGGGTAGAGGTGGATAACTTTGAGTTCTTCACAGTGGTGAGGGGGTGGAAGGTGTAAGGCATCCACCGCAGGGTTTATAAAATATATAGCGTATATATTTTTATAGCCTAATTTATACCTGTGAATATGTGGTTCCCATAAGTCTCGCATACGCTCAGGAAGTAATAGGAACCGTCGGTCAAGACCCATAAACCTTCCACTCATTACCCTCACTTCGTTAAACAGTGGAGGCTCCTATAATGCAGACGCGCAAGATATACATGAGTGGCGGAAGCACCTACATAATGTCCCTGCCCAAGAAGTGGGTGCAGCGGGTTGGGCTTAGAGAAGGAGATAGCGTCGTCGTAACAGAGCGCGAGGGTGCCCTAACCATAGAGGCCCGTGAGAGGGAGGAGGAGAGCAGGGAGGTGACAATTAAAATCTCGCAGGTGGAGAGTGGCGAGGTTCTTGAAAGGCTGCTGATATCATACTACCTGATAGGCTACGACACCATTAAAATTCTCCTCGACGACGCACAGCACCTGAAGTACCGCGAAGTGGCACGTAGAATACCCGACCTACTAGTAGGCGTGGAAATCGTCGAAGACACCGACGAGGCGCTTACCCTGGAGATACTTCTGAATGAGCGCAAGCTTCCAACGCTCAAGGCGATGCGCAGGATAGATTTAATAGTGAGTTCCATGCTGGCGGAGCTAATACGCGTACTCGAAGGAGAAGATGAGGCTCTGGCGAGAGATATTATTGAACGCGAAAAGGAGGTCGACCGCCTGTACTTCCTGGTTGTGAGGCAGCTCAAGGGGGCAGTGCGCTACCACCAGCTGGCTGAGAAGCTGGGCATCGCAAATCCACGAGATGCTCTGGGCTACCGCATGGTGGTTAAGAGCTATGAGCGCATCGCTGACCACTGCGAGAACATCGCCCAGCTTTACCTCAGACTCCTCGCTGAGGGAGAAGAGAGGCTTAGGGACTGCGTTGCACTTGCAAAGCTCACATCTCAGGCGTATCAGAAAGCTTCAAGGGCATTCTTCGCCCTGGATATGCACCTCGCTCATGAGGTATTCTCTCACCTGAAGGAGATAAAGGAGCTTCAGGAGGAGATACTCAACCATCTCTTTCAGAGCAACATTAAGGCGAGCAGAGCGATGCTCATTAAAGGGATAATGGACAGCCTCAATCGCATAGCCAGCTACTCCAGCGACATCGCTGAGATAGCCATAAACATGAGCGTAGAGGTGCCCGAGTAAGACTTGTTGGTGAATCTTTATTCTCCTCTGCCCTTAGGCAGCTGCACCCAGAAAATGCTCCCTCCTTCCGGGTTGTCCTCCACCCATACTTTGCCGTTGTGCAGTTCTACTATCCGCTTGACTATCGCAAGTCCCAGTCCTATACCTTTAATCCCTCCCTTTTCCTTCCTCTCAAAGCGGCGGAATATTCTCTCCTTGTCTTCATCAGGTATGCCGGGGCCATAGTCCTTCACCATAATCTTAACTCGATTCACCCCCTCCTCCGCTTCTATCACCACCCTCTTACCCTCGCCCGCATACTTCGCAGCATTGGTGAGGAGGTTTGTGAATACCTCCTCAATAACAGGATTTGCATTGATTGTTATAGACTGGACAACCCGGTTCTCAACCACCATCTCCGCTTCCCTCAGCATTGGCTTTACTTCATCCACCGCCCTCTCAATAACCTCCCTTAAGTCGAGCTTTTTCTTTTCCAGTTTCTGCACCGACTCCAGCTTAGCCAGCTTTGCCGCATTCTCTATCATCACAATAAGCTTATCAGCACTCCTTTTAATCACCTTAAGCTCCTCTTTGTCCGGAAGTTCTTCAAGAAGAAGCTCCGTTGCGTTTCTTATAACACCCACAGGGTTGAGAAGGTCATGGCGCAGTATATCTAGGAATAGGTCTTTAAGCTGATTTGAGCGCCTCAGCTGCTCCTCTTCAGCCATTTTCAGCCTTATCCAGGTCCATCCTCCATAGAGGAGCAGAAGCATTCCGATTGTTTGAAAGGTGTCCTCAAAAATGTGAGAAAAATAATAAGGTTGCTCCACAAATTCGTCCAGCACATCTGTAATTGCATAGAAGCTGAATATTGTCAGACCTATAATGATCGGAGGGTAAGACTTACTACCTTTAATCTTCTGGGAAATTAAGATGCCGGCAAGTATTATAATTGCCTGAACTCCTTCGCTCAAAACATCAACGTAGTCAACACTTTCTTTCATCTCGAAATAGTGAAGCTGAAGCGCAGCGAAAATCAGGTATACTGGTATTAAAATGAACACCAAGCCGTATTCCTTTATAGCTGTCATAATAATAAAAGCTCCTCTTTTATTTTAATAAAGTTTGGAACGTTCATCCAAAACTCTATTAACAACCCTTAGAAGCTCCTCCCTCTCGAATGGCTTGTTAATATGACCCTCTGCGCCACATTTCCTGCTCTCTTCCAAATCCTCCTCACTCGTCCTTACTGTGAACATAACCACGGGTATACTCCTGGTTCTATCCTCAGCCTTAATTCTCCTGCACACCTCCCAGCCCTTTAATCCTGGCATCATAACATCAAGCAGGATTAAATCAGGCTTTTCTGCTTTAAGCTTCTGCAGGCATTCTTCACCATCACATGCCTCACTAACTTCATGCCCGGCTTTTTCAAGCATCCTTCTGGCTATATACCTTATCTCCGGCTCGTCATCCACCAGCAGAATCTTTGCCATCCTCATTCCTCCATATCGGTAAAGTGAAGCAGAAAGTTGAGCCTCTGCCAACCTCGCTCTCCACGGTCACTTTACCACCATGCGCCTCTACAATGTCCTTGACTATGGCTAATCCCATTCCGGTACCTCCGTAGCGCCTTGTTGGTGAACTGTCCACCTGGTATAGGCGTTCGAAGATTTTGTTTAGCTTGTCTTTAGGTATGCCTATGCCGGTGTCGCTCACACACACCTTTATCATCCCATCTTTCTGCACAGTTTCTATGGAAATGCTGCCACCCTGCTTGTTAAACTTTATGGCGTTGCTTATTAAATTTCGGAGCACATGTTCTAGGCACCTTGCATCAGCCATGGCCTTTGGAAGACCGTCTTCCGCCCTTATGTTTAATTTCAGATTTTCTTCCCTGAGTATGGGTTCAAATTCCTCTACTACCTTCTTTATAATTTTAACTATGTCCACATCTTTAAGCCACAGGTTTACCTTGCCCTTTTCAAACTTCGCCGCTTCCAGCAGGTCCTCGATTATGAAGTTTTGACGCACGAGTGCGGTGATTGCTATATTGAGAAGGGAACTTCTCTCCTCCGGATCTTTTTCGTCAAGAGCTAGCTCTATGGAGCCTTTAGCTATTGTTATGGGCGTTCGAAGTTCATGGCTTACATTGGCAAGAATGTTGCTCTTGAGCTCATCTAGGGTTTTAAGCTCCTCGTATGTGCGTTTCAGCTCCTCATATGCAAGCTCCAGCTTTTGATGCGCCTCTCTGAGTGGAGTTATGTCCACAAAACCTGCGACTGTACCCTCTATTTCACCATTATCATTACGCATCACAGAGAGGGCGAGGTCGACCACTCTGCCCGAGTTGAGTGTTGCCTCCAGCGTAAGGGGCTCTTCGCTCGTGTCCCCTTTTAGCAGCCTCTTCACACTCTCCTCCACTTCCCTCTCCCTGAAGTGGCTCCATAAGCTGGAGCCCATAATCTCCCTTACGTCTTTCCCGAGCATAGTCATGGCGCGGCGGTTAAAGAAGTTTATAGCGCCATCGCCATTGGTGGTGATCACCGCCGCTGGTACGGTATGCACGATGCTCTCAAGTTCCCTGAAAACCTCCTCCAGCTTATCCCGCGACTCCTCTAGGCGTTGATTAACCTTTTCCACTTCTGCCCTAAACCTGCGCTCCTGAATAAACTCATAACCAACAAATACCATGACAGGTATAGAGAGGAAGATCAGGACGTGCGCCAATAGGTCCTGCTGAAGATGCTGGTAAAAGTCTACATTTTGAAAAATCAGTTTATATCCCCAGTAGAAGATGTTCAGAAGTACGCCGATGCTCATTAAAAAAATTCCAGTTGCATACTCTTTTGAAGGAACCCTATATTTTGAATAGACTCTACCTTTGATTTCCCTGGAACCGCCAAACGCCTCCATATTATAAAATATCGCAATATACATTATTTAAGTATTTTTCTAAAATAGATTTTATTTTAATTGTTTTCATTTTTAATGAACAGCTCTTTAAATATCTTTAAGTTTTTAGCAGTATTTTTTAAATATTTAAAACCAGCTAACACACACCATTGTTATTTAAAAGAATCACGAGCAGGGAGCATTATATAAAACGTGGAGCCCTTCCCTACCTCTGACTCCACCCAAATTTTACCGCCATGCGCCTCAACTATGCGCTTCGCGACAGCCAATCCCGTGCCTGTACCCC
>MTME02000057.1:6742-7812 GCA_002011115.2 Candidatus Pyrohabitans sp. JdFR-17 | reverse complement strand
GGGAAGTTGGGGTCGACCTCTTCCACAGCCTTGAGAAGAGATTGAGAACTGAGCTGCTGCTTGCTCACACTTATCTTGTAGCCTTTATAGTTGCGCAGCACCAGGAAGCTTCGCGCAGCACAGTGGCGGAAGCGCCGCTTCATCAGCTCAGTGCGGCGGATGCTCTTCTTCAGAAGCTCCTCCAGGTTGCAGTTCTTAAGCTTGTCGAGCAGCCTCTCAATGTTAATCTTCCTCTGCTTGGGTACCAGCAGAGCAAAGCCATTGTCGCTCACCATTACGGCGACGCTGTGGGATATCATATCGCTCAGCAGTACAGCCGCTGCACGCGAGAGAGCGTCATTTACCCGGCGTCCGTACAGCGCGTGGAAGACTATGAAGCGCCTCCCGGCGAGGTCGTAGGTCTCCTCCACGTGGAACTCTCCATAGCCAGGGATTTTGGTATACAGAAACTGCTCTCTGAAGTACTCGTAGATGGAGTTGGCAGAGTTTTCATCCACGGGGTAATTTGCCTTAATCCAGTGGATTATCTCCTCCCGACTCTCGCCCCGTTCGAGCTTCTCTCGCACAGTGCTTCGAAACTTCTGAATCTCCAGCGCCAGGTCGAAGCTCAGGGGAAGCATCTCTGAGAACCACGCAGGTATCGTGGGCGAGGCATCCCTGCCCACGTGCTCCACATAGCAGCGCATCCCGCGGGCGTACCTGAATTTGTAAAGCCTGCCCCCGAGCACGAATATATCGCCGCGCCTCAAACGCTCCAGGAAGCCCTCCTCTATTCCGCCAACATAGCGCTTCTCAGGCAGAAGGTAAACGTCGATCTTCACCTCGTCTGGAATTGCACCGAGGTTTAAGTAGTAGATTATCCGGGTGTACTTTCCCCGCCTGCCGAAGGCGCCCTCGTCCTCGTCGAACCACAGCTTCCCATAGACCTTGCGGTCTTCAAGCTCTGCGTAGTGCCCTGCTAAGTAGTGGAGCAGCGATATAAAGCTCTCCCTGCTGAGCTCATGGTAGCAGTAGCTCCGCCTTACCACGCGGAGAGCCTCGTCCACATCCCAGCGCTTCTCCAGAGCCAT
>MTME02000057.1:1541-6642 GCA_002011115.2 Candidatus Pyrohabitans sp. JdFR-17 | reverse complement strand
GAGCGGGTGTTTGTGAAGATGAGCGTGGTGGTGTGGGTAGAGATTAGCCTATCCAGAAGCTCGTACAGCGCGGAGTTAATCTGCTCCGCAGAGGCATGCACTATGTCCCTAACGGGACATAGCACCTTTAAATCGTAGGGCTTGTACCAGCTCACATCGACGATTTTGCAGCTTCTGAGCTCGCCGTCATTGCGGTAGCCGACTAAATATTTGGCTGCCTCCTCCAGGGGGTGAAGTGTCGCTCCTAAGCCTATGCGCACAAACTCTTTACCCACGACTTCGCGCAGACGCTCCAGGCTCAGAGAGAGGTGAACGCCACGTTTGTTGTTCGCCAGCTCATGAATCTCATCCACCACAACCCAGCGAAGGCTGCGAAAGTGCTCCACAAATTTAGGCGCATTCAGCAGCACTGCTAAGCTCTCTGGCGTGGTTATTAAAATGTGCGGAGGCTTGCGAAGCTGGCGCTGCTTCTCCTGCGGGGAGACGTCGCCTGTGCGCACCGCTACGCGCACTTCGGGTAATTCTATCCCGCGCTCCTTGGCGATCTCCCGAATCTCGCGAAGAGGCACCAGCAGGTTCTTCTTTACATCGTTGTCCAGTGCCTTTAAAGGTGAGATGTAGATGCAGTAAACGCTATCTTTTAGTTTGCCCTCCTCCCCCAGCTTGAAGAGTTCGCTGAGTATCGCCATGAATCCAGCCAAGGTCTTGCCTGAGCCAGTGGGTGCGGTGATTATCACATTTTCGCCCTGGGAGATGAGCTTGAAGGAGAATTGCTGAGGCGGAGTGAGCTCTGCGAAGGTGCGCTCAAACCACTCGCGCACATAGTGCTCAAGGCAGCCTAAGCTTTCCTCGCGGGAGAAAGGCTCCCTCACAAACTCTATCGCCATAGCTACTGAAAATTTCCGGATAACCACTGAAAAGGAAAATGAGGTATCTCACCGGTATCAGTGTTTCTATTTTGCAATTTTTTCAAACATTCAATAAGACAGGTATATGTTATTTTTCTAACAAATTACGTAACTTTATGGCAGATTATTGTTATGAATATAAAAGTAAGAAAATCGGTTATTAATGCGGTTTTTGCCGCATATATTGGTTTGTTCGTTGTTATAATGCTGCTCGGCGAGGCTTATTCTGAGTTAGCTAGCTTGCTGATGAAGGCCTGGCTTGCAGTGTTCATTCTGCTTGTGGTTCCATTCTACCTGTACCTGCTGGTAACCTGGCGAATTGGTGGGGAAGATTAGGCTTTCACTCCAATTCTTGGGCACGCCTGCGCAAGAGGGCAAGCCTCGCACAGCGGTTTAATGGGCCTGCAAACCGTCTGTCCGAAGGCAACAAAAGTGCGGTTGAGTCTTATTTTCAGCTCTTCAGGCACGAGTGCGTGCAGTGCCCTCTCAGTCTCCTCCGGCTTAGTGGTGCTCACTATGCCTAGGCGGTTGCTTATCCTGTGCACATGTGTATCCACGGCTATGGCGTTCTTGCCGAAGGCGTGGGCGAGCACAATGTTCGCGCTCTTCCTACCTATGCCGGGTAACCTTGTGAGCTCCTCAAAGGTGCGGGGCACTTCCCCAGCATGCTGTTCAATTAAAGCCTTTGCAAGCTCACGAAGCTTTCTCGCCTTAACCCTGTAGAAGCCCACGGGGTATATCAGCTTAGCCAGCTCCTCCTCGGTAAGCGCGAGAAGCTCCTCAGGCGAGTCAGCGCGCTGAAAGAGGCGCTTTGTAACAGATGCGGTTGTTTCATCTTTTGTTCTCGAACTGAGAAGCACAGCCACCAAGGCGCGGAAGGGCGTGGTGATGTGCTTCTTAAACTCATACACCGGCGCTTTTCGCTTTCTTGCCTCCCTCTCCATAGCCTCAAGAAGCTCATCCCAGGTGAAGTGGTCGAGTACGCTCATAGCACCACCAATAACATTACCAGCAATGCCAGAGCCTCGAAGGTTATCTTGAAGATTATTATCCGCAGTGCCATACCTCGCGAAAAAAGCGAGGCCACCACTGGCAGGGTGTGCTGGGCATAGATTCGTGGCAAAGAAAGCACCAGACCGAAGACGAGGGTAACAAGCGCCTCCCTTTCGCTCATTATGCCCTGCTTCAGAAACTCTCCGGCTACGGCAAACCCCGCGATAACGTTCGCTAACTGCGTAGCGATAACGATAGCCGCCTCTCCGGGTAGGGAGAAGAGGCCCATCACTGGCTGGGCTAAAACAGCAAGCTTTGTGAGCATTCCAGAAGCCAGGAGGTAGCGCACCGCAAAATATGCGCCCAGGAACACGGGCACCACGCGGAGCAGCGTCTTTAAGCTCAGTGCCAGCGCCTTGCGCACACTCCCCTTGGCCACCTGTTCCTTGAGGTTTATCTCCCGCTCAGGTAATGCCACTCTGGCGTAGATAAGGGCAGCAAAGCTCTGAATAAACCCGCTGCCCAGCTTAATCGCCATGTATTTCATAGCGAGAGGTGCGCCCAGCAGGGGAAAAACCACCGGAAGGTAGAACTTGGGCACGCGAAGCACCTCGTAGGGGAAAGTTGTGAGAAAGGTGGTTAGAAGCACCTCCCGCTCGTCCAGCTCACCACGGCGGTGAAACTCCGCCAACGTGGAGTAACCCGCACTGGGGCTCAACACCCTCGCCAGTGCGCTCGCTGCAACCTCACCGCTTAAATGAGAAGCGGCGAGAAAAGGCTTTATTGCCTTTGCAAGATAGCTTGTCAAGCCAAGCTCAAGAAAAAGGTTCGCGAGTACTATGCCTGTGCACAGGTATGCCAGGGTTTCCAGGATGTAGCTCACGCCGACCCCCTAAAACTCTCTTCTTATCGCATACTCTGCAATCACCTCAAGGGCGCGCCTCGCAGGAGTGCTACGAAGCTGCCTAAGCTCCTCCTTTGCCTTTTCAATAAAGTGCTTGGCTCTTTTGCCAGCATACTCTATTGAGCCAGAAGCCTCGAATATCTCCAGCGCCCTCTTTACATCATCCTTTGTCTTATTCTCCTTTTTAAGTATGCTCTCGAGCGCCTTTCTTTTCCCATCAGGAGCATTGCGGAGCGCATGCAGGATAACAAAGGTGGGTTTTCCGAGAGAGATATCCATGCCTACATTCTTTCCAAGCACATTCTCACCTGAGACGACGTCGAGAAGGTCGTCCGTCATCTGAAATCCTATGCCCAGGAGGTAGCCGAAACGCGAAAGCGCAGCCACCTCCTCTTCGCTCCCCTCTGCAGCAAGCGCTCCGCACTCTGCAGAAGCCTCGAAGAGGCTGGCGGTTTTCCTCTCAACTATCTCCAGGTAAACCTCCTCTGTTAGTGAAGCGTTACCTGTGTGTAGCGTCTCAAGAACCTCCCCTTCGGCAAGACGCATACATGCCCTGCTGACAATTTCGCTCACCTTTCTCACAGGGTGCACACCTATGAAGCCGAAAGCGCGTGAGAATATTAGGTCTCCTGCAAGGATTGCGATGTCATCACCCCACTTGGCGTTGACTGTCTCCGCACCTCGTCGCATAGTAGCAAGGTCTATTATATCGTCGTGGATTATGGTAGCTGTATGAATAAGCTCAATTCCCACGGCAATGGGAGCAACGTAAGAAACCTCGCCCTCGGGATTAACCGCCTTGTAGGAGAGGAGCACCAGAGCGGGGCGGATTCTCTTTCCGCCAGTCAAAATAAGGTGCCTCGAGGCGTTGTAGAGCTCTGTGGGCGTAGCCTGAGGGATACTGTCAATAAGCAGATTCTCAATTTTTTCCATATCACTTCTAAACCCTGGATAAGCATCCTCTACCAGCTGCCACAGTGCGTCCATTACAAAAAACCTCTGGGTAATCGCCCGGGCTAACGTCTTAAAAAGAGTGTTGGAAACTAAACCTTTATAAGGTGATTCTTCCCCCCATCTGAGACTATCAGGAGCAGATCTCCGTCTTTATCCCTCTTGGTTTTTACTTTATAGCCAGCAAATACCCCCACCACATCATGGAGCCTGGGAGGATATACCTCAAGGTCAGGCTCGCGATATACCTTTGGGTCTCTCGGCCCTTCCATCTTGAATCACCTTTTTATTACTACACTTTCGCTCATTTATAAAGGTTGCTATCGACAATCGCCGAGAATGTGAAAAATGTTTTTTTAGGTTAGAAAGCAATAATAGGCAGGCTTTTGCAGGAGGAATCTCATGAAGGTTAGTATTATCGGTGGAGCTGGCAGGGTTGGTTCAACCGCGGCTTATACTCTCGTAAATTTGGGCCTGGTTGATGAGATTTACCTTCTGGATATAGCAAAAGAGCGCGCTGCTGGCGAAGCCCTGGACATTACCCACTCCCTCTCTGGCATGAACAGCGATGTGGTTGTGGAAGGCGGCGACGACTATGCAGGAGTTAGAGGCTCCGATGTGGTCATGATTACCGCGGGTGTGCCGAGAAAGCCGGGAATGAGCCGCTTAGATTTGAGGCACAAGAATGTGGGGATAATTCGCGATGTGGTGCGAAATGTTATAGCGGAGTGCAAGGATGCTCTGCTCTTTGTGGTTTCCAACCCTGTGGATGTGCTCACCTACCACGCGTGGCAGGAGTCAGGCTTGGACGAGGAGCGGGTGTTTGGTCTTGGCACACTCCTGGACACTCTGCGCTTAAAGTCCATGCTGAAAAAGAGGCTTGGGATAGGCTACGAAGAGGAGGCTTACATCTTTGGCGAGCACGGCGATAGCATGCTTCCAGTGTTCAGACTGAGGGGCAATCACCCCAGGGAGGAGCTCATGCGGGTCTTTGACGAGGTTCGCGAAGGCGCCGCAAAGGTAATTGAGACAAAGGGCGCAACTTGGTTCGCTCCGGCGGTGGCGATTGCAAAGGTGATAGAGGCGGTTAGGCAGGGTGGAGTTTATCCGGTGTCAACCTTCATTGAGGAGCACCAGCTATACCTCGGCCACCTCGCTGAGATTTCTCGCAATGGTGTGAGAAGCGTTGATTTTGAGCTGACAGAGGAGGAGGCACGCCTTTTCCAGCGCTCTGTGGAGACAGTGAGAAGCGCCATTGAAGATGTTTAAGCTTTAGAAGCTCTCCACCAGCGTGCTAAGCTCTTCATCGCTCAGCATGCCAGAGATCCACACCACTCTGTTTTTG
>MTME02000057.1:0-1441 GCA_002011115.2 Candidatus Pyrohabitans sp. JdFR-17 | reverse complement strand
CTGAGCCTCTGGCTTCATAGAAGATGCACAGAACTATACCCAGCACAAATAAAATAACGCCCAGCCAGATTTCATTTATCAGGGGCTTTATCCTAACTGTTATTGACAGGTCTCCCTGATAGGTAGGCGAATCCAGCACCACAAAAACGTCTCTCACTAAACTGCGGTCGATGAGGGGACGCCTCGCATCGCCGTTTTTGTACACCTCAAACTTCACATCTCCTTCGCCGATCTTCGCTTTGCCTTTGTAAATCGCAACGCGAGCGAGCTGAACCTTCTTGAAGGCGTTTTCAAGAATGTCGCTAACCTGATTGGCAAGAAGCACCACGTCCGTAGCATTGTCCGGGGTTTTAACTCCCCCCAGCGGCACACCCCTAGCAACAGCCTCCACGCCTATAGGAACTCTCAGGCTTGGGTCAGCTGCCACCCACAGTTCGCCGCTTTCGTCGCTGAGCTTTATAAATGCGGCATGCTCTCCTCTGAGTACCCTGCTCACCGTGCCTCGCACAGTGTATTCGCTCCTCGTGTCTCCCCTCGCAATCGCAGCGCGGAACTCCTGTATGCTCATTCCAAGCTTTGAGTTAACCCTGGAGGCGCTGCCGTAATCCACATACTCCTTGTAGTCAAGAAGCTTTATTTTGTAATCGGTTAAAACCTCGCCCTGGTGCACACCCCAGGTGCCGAGCTTGCCGAAGCCCTCGTGGAATATCGCCTGGGCGAGCACCTTCTCCTCCCCTATGCGGTTCTTGTTCAGTGTCACCGAGAACTCGCTGGTAAACATGGAAGAGAAGACCACGCCTATCGCAATGAGGGCGACGCCAATGTGGATTGCTATGACTCCTGCCTCTCTAAGCTTTCTCCGCGTTGACGCAGCAGAGAAGAAGCGCCACCTCTCTATGGAAGCGTAGAAGATGTAGAAGGCGGGCGGAATCACACTAAGCGAGGAAATCTCGCCTATGGTTGAGTAGAGCAGCGGCTTTGAGGCGGAGATGAAGGAGGTGTAGTCCACTATGTTGTAGTCCTCTGTGGGTTTTATGAAGGCCGCCACTATGGTGAAGAGGGTGAAGATGAAGAAAGCTCGCAAAACCTCTGCTTTTCTGCTCTCACGGTAGTGCAGGCCCAAGCCTATGAGGAGCAGCATGAGTAGGAAGAAGGGATAGAGCCAGAGGTTGAAGAACTGCTTTGTTATGGCGTATTTCTGTGTGGTTATCAGCTTCATTATAGGCGGGAAGGTTATCCCGTAGAAGGAGATGAAGATTGTTATGAGGAAGACCAGAATGGCGGCGTAGAATATATTCGTCCTGTTTATAATCTCGTCCTCCTCTTCTCTCCTCGGGATGCGGGTATACTTCCAGAGCCCGAGAATGAGAGGCACGGCAAAGGAGATGCCCACCAGAAGCATTATGTACTTCCCCACGCTGCCTGCGATGAAGGCATGGAC
>MTME02000056.1 GCA_002011115.2 Candidatus Pyrohabitans sp. JdFR-17 | reverse complement strand
GATAAAGGAGCTTGGGATAAGTGTGGTGCTCACCACGCACAAGCAGCATGAGGCTATCGCCTTGGGCGACCGTGTGGCGGTGCTGAAGGACGGCAAGCTCCAGCAGGTGGGCACCCCCCAGGAGGTTATCTACACACCAAAAACACGCTTCGTCGCAGAATTTACGGGCATGGTGAACATCTACGATGGCATTGTTGAGGAGGTGGGCAGCACCCATTGCACCGTCAGGGTGGGCGAGGTTGCGCTGACGATGCACGCCTTCGAGGCTTCTCGCGGGGAGCGCATCTGCATAGGCATACGCCCCGAGGAGGTTATGCTTCTTCGCACCGACGTGCCCCTGAACCCAAGACACAAGAACGTTCTTACCGGCGTGGTAAGCGATATATCACCTCAGGGCAGCGCCATGCTCAGACTGCGCATCTCGAGTCGTGGCTTTGAGGTGAGCGCTGATGTGCCCAGGCATGTGGCAGAGAAGATGAATCTCCGTGAGGGTGGAGAGGTGCTCTTCTCTCTAAAAACCTCCTGTCTGCGCAGGCTTGAGGAGTAGCTATATTGGTTTTAGGTCAGAATCAGTTAACAGCATTGCTCCTCCTTCTAATGGAGTAAAATGGTGTGTAATGGTTCGCGGGTATGCAAAGCCCTGAAGGTAGCGAAGGATTGCGAGAGTACCCGTCGTCGCCGTAATCCTTAATCATTTCTACCACCAGTTTTCAATCCACTTTTTTGTTTTATGAATGAGCTTCTCAATAACAAACATATCTCTGTTACTTATCTGTATTGCAGGTATATGAAGTTCCGCTCTGCGAAATTTGGGCGAGGCGTAGCCGAGCCATATACCTGCTGTTAGGCGAAGTGCGAACAAAGTAATCATTTTTTTAAATCACATCCGTATAATCTTATACGCCATATAGCAGCCTACTGTGAAATTCAGAATTAAAAGAAATACAAGGATTTCTATAGGAAGTATTGTAACTACTGGCATCTTTAATAACGGAGATACAATGCTGTAAATGTTATATATAACGGCTGGCACAGTTGAAAATAGCAAAAACAGCATAAGCATAGAATATTTGTAGTATTTCGGGGATGGGGCATCCTCCCTGTAAAAATGTTGCCAACCTATCCATAGATTAGCATAATTAGAATCCTGACCTTGTTGCAGGTCATCGTTTATTGTGCCAATTAGCATTGGGATTTTCTTTTCTTCTATCTCTGTGAGTATGTATTGGCTTATTCTTCTAATAAGATTTTGTTCCCAAAGAATTCTAAATAAGAAAGCTAACGCAAAAATTGGAATCACCATTATTAAGTCATAAATTTTATGGATTACTATTAGTCCATAGAAGATCAATAAAGCTGATGTATAGATTGAATAAACCTGAAGATGAAGATGGAATTTTCTCAAAATTTCATCTCTTAATGTTTGATATTCTGTAAGGACTGCGTCTAATTTGTTCATTTTAACTCACCACGTAGGAGTTAGTAAATATCCTAAAGCAAGCATTTCGCCTAATTTAGTATATACAAACAATCGAATTTTTTCTCAATCAGGAAGTATATGCTTTCAAAATGTTTCCCATCTCTTTCCTACCACCTCCCGACATCCGAATTTAATCACTTCCAATTCCACTTAAACCTTTCGCAGCGGTCTGGGTCAAAAGCCGCCAAATAGACCATAAACCTCAGCAATCAGCCACACCAGCAGCGCCGCGAAGAATACCGCGGGAAGCGCCGGGTAGGCTTTTTTAGCACTCCTCAGTGTGAAGCGCAGGAAGACGAGCATGGCTATGGAAACGGAGAAAATTGCGGCGATTCCCCAGGCTATGCCAAGCTCTGCATAGCTCGCCGCAGCCACGGAGGAGGCGAAGAGCAGGTCGCCAAAGCCCAGAACAAGGCGACTTTCATCAGCAGCGCCCACATCCACCCCGAAGGGCACGCCCGCCTTTTCTAACTGAGACGCAAGCTTGGGTATGGCACGCTTTCTTAGTACATAGTAGTAGTCCAGCATGGCGAGCAGAGCCAAGCCAAGCACAAGCGCCCCGAGGCTGAGGTAGCTTGCCAGTGTGGCACCCGCTACGCCAGCGAAGCTCGCGAGCTGCACATTTCTCACCCATAGTTTAAGCTTTTGGGGAGCGGCAAAGGGTAGGAGCAGAGCTGCGAGCAACACCAACAGGAAGAAAAGACTCAACGATGGAAAGAGTGACTCAAGCATTGAGAGCAGTATGAGGATTATTAGAGCGTAGCTGAAGTAGGCTGAGGCGAGAACTGCAAGCTTAACCATTTTCAAGAATGCGCGAGAGCGGAAGAGGATGAGGTAGAGGTTAAGCGCAAGGATGAAGAGCACAGGCATGGCAAGAGCATAGCCGAAGCCAGCGCCCGTCGCCTGCGTCTTCGCCTCGCCCACGCTGGGAGTGAGGAGGAGCTCATGCTGATACAGCAGCGCTGCAGCGCCGGAGAGAAGGAGGAAGAATGTTATGAGCGCTTCGCTTCTCATTCTTCGAATATCTCCTCTGTCTCACCTCTAAAGACGCGCTTCGCGGGGCCGCGCATTCGCAGGTTGACCACCTCTCCGTCTTCCACCTCGACTTCAACGTAGAGCGTGCCACCGCGGGCGCGTATCTCTATTGGCTTCTCCGGCGAAGCCTCGCCCAGGAGCACTGCGATGGCACCGCATGCGGTTATACCCGTGCCGCACGCCAGGGTCTCTCCCTCCACGCCGCGCTCGTAGGTGCGCACCGCGAAGAGGTTCTCCCCCAGCTTCTCCACAAAGTTGACGTTCGTGCCCTGAGGGAAAGCCTCATGGAAGCGCAGCGCCCTGCCCAAGCGGAGAACGTTTACATTGGCAAGGTCGCGCACAAATACTACAGCGTGAGGCACGCCAGTGTTTACAGCGCTCACTTCAAGCTCCTCCCCGGCTACGCGTAGCTTCTGCTTTATAAACCTCCCTTCCCCCAGCGCAGGTATCTCATTTCGCAAGAATCGCGGCAAGCCCATCTCAACCCCCACCTCCTTGGCGACGCCATTGCTGGGATAAACCTCAACGTTGAGCACGCCGACAAGGGTCTCTATACGCATCTTCTCCCGCTTAACTATTCCAAAGTCGTAGAGATGCTTTGCAAAGCAGCGCATGCCATTGCCACACATCTCAGCCTCGCTGCCGTCGCTGTTGAAGTATCTAAAGCGTGCGTCTGCTTTATCGGAGCGCTCCACAAGCAACAACCCATCTCCGCCCACGCCGAAGTGACGGTGGCATAGCTTCCTCGCCAGCTCAGGCTTTGTCTTTTCTTCGATCTCGCCACGCAGGTTCTCCACCAGAACAAAATCGTTGCCAGCGCCGTGGTACTTGTAGAATTTCATGGCCTTGCCTCCAGGTTACTGTGTATGGCTATTGTAATGGCTAAAATTATATTTATAGCATCCTCTCATTAATGTAATATAATGGGCTCCCGGTATGAAGTATGCATTATAGGAGGGGGGATAACCGGTGCTGGCATTGCCAGAGACCTAGCAATGAGAGGTGTGGATGTAATCCTTCTGGAGCGAGGTGACCTGTCTACAGGCTCCACCGGCAGGAGCCATGGCTTACTGCACAGCGGGGGGAGGTATGTGGTCACTGACATAGATAGCGCAATGCAGTGCGCCTCCGAGAATGAGATTTTGAGGAAAGTTGCCGGGAGCTTTATCCATGCCACGGGCGGGCTGTTTGTTTCCCTTAAGGGTGACGATGACTCCTACTTGGAAAGATTCCTGCAGGGGTGCAGGAGCGCTGGAGTGAAGGCGAGAGAGATATCGCCGGAGGAGGCTCTAAAGCTTGAGCCAAACCTGAGCAGTAGCGTAGAGGCTGCGGTGGAGGTGAACGACGCTGTTGCTGACCCCTTTATGCTCACTGTTGCAAACGCGTACGCCGCTCGCGAAGAGGGTGCTGAGATTGAGACCTACGCAAAAGTGGTGGAGATCGCCGGGGAGAGGGTGGGTTACCTGCAAAATCACAGAAGGCACGCGATAAAGGCAGACGTCATAATAAATGCCTCTGGCGTTTGGGCTGGCGAAGTTGCGAAGCTTGCTGGGAAAAAGATTGAGGTTAAGGCTTACAAGGGCACCATTTTGGTCTATCAGGGTAGAGCGGTGCAGAGGGTGGTAAACCACCTCCGCCTGCCTTCGCAGGGCGACATCCTTCTCCCCCACCAGAGCACCACCCTAGTGGGCACCACCCTTATGCCAGAGGCAAAGCTTGAGAAGTTCCTAATTGAGAGGGAAGAAGTGGAGCTTCTTAAGAGGGAAGGCGCAGCCAAGGTTCCCCTCCTTCGTAAGATGAGGCTTTTAAGGGCTTACGCGGGCTTGAGACCAATAGTGGGCGAGTGGAAAGAGAGAGGTTATGCGCTTATCGAAGATGGAAACTTCATCACCATCACCGGGGGTAAGTTCACCATATTTCGATTAATGGCAGAGCGCGCGAGCGACGCCGCTTGCAGAATGCTTGGTGTTAGGGCGAGGTGCCTCACAGCGAAAGAGCCCATTATTGAGGAAGGCGAGGATGAGAAGCTGAAGGCGAAACTTGGGGAGCGCACTTTAGGGAAGCTTTATAAGAAGTATGGAGCCTTTACGCAGAAGCTTGCGCCCTACGCAGGGAAAAAGAAAGTCACCTGCCTGTGCGAGGGGGTCAGCGAGGGCGAAGTGATTTTCTCGGCGAAGGAGCTTTTCTGTAAAAATATTCGCGACATAAGGCGGCGCACAAGGCTGGGAATGGGTTTCTGCCAGGGCAGGAGGTGCACCCTTGAAGCGGCTCTCGCTCTATTCTCAGAGGGCTTAATTTCTCCTGAGGAGGCGCAGATGCAGATTATAAACAGCTTAAGAGAGAGGTGGAAGGGGTTAATGCCTGTGATGGAGGAATCCTTAAAGGAGGCAAAGCTTACTGAAGCGAAGTACGCATGCGCCGGCAACTACGATAAGATTAAAAAGCACATCTCCGGGCTGGTGAGTTTCCTTTGAAGCTGGTGGTTATAGGCTCAGGCATCGCTGGCATCGTAGCTGCGCTTAGAGCGAGGACTCTAAAAAGGGAAGTGCTCCTGGTATCTCAGGGCAAGAGTGCCACTTCTCGTTCGCTGGGCGTGGTGGACGTGCTGGGTTATCTCAATGGAGAGGAAGTTAAAACCCCTGAAGAGGGGATAAAGACGCTCGCCGAGACGAAGGAGGAGCATCCCTATTCTCTGCTGGGGTTTAAAAAGGTGGCAGAAAGCCTGAATTTCTTTAAAAGCATGGCAGAGAAGGCTGGCATTCCCTTCAAAGGCAGTATTGAGAAGAACATCCATGTGGCGACGCAGTTCGGCACCGTCAAGCCTACTTGCCTCGCCCTGGAGAAAGTCTACAATGCCAGGGTTGAGGAGTGGCACAGCAGGGCTGTGGCTATCGCCGGGAAGGAGGAGAGGAATTTCAACCCTGGCTTTGTCGCCGCATCCCTGGCAGAGCTCCTACCGAAGCTTGGAATTGCTCAGCCAGCGAGAATTTCAGCCAGCGAGCATGGTGACCTCGTGATTAAACCTCTTAAGCAGGTTGCAGCGGGGGAAAAGGCTTATGCCCTGCCCATGCTGGGAGACGGCAGCTTTATCGCACAGAAGCTTCTGGAGCATGCTGTAAAGCTCGGGGTAAAGGTGGTGGAGGACAGGATTGACAGAGCGAGGGTTGAGGGAGGTGAGGTAAAGGAGGTAATGGGAAGAGAGAGCTACAATGGTGATGCCTTTATTCTTGCCACCGGTGACTGGGTGGGAGGCGGTCTCTTAGGGTTAAAGGAGATGGTGCTTGGGCTGGAGCTACTTAGGGTTGAGGGGAAGCTTGTGAGGAAGACGCCTTTTCCGGAAAAGGGGCACCCTTACTCCAGGGTGGGCGTTAAGGTCGATGAAAGTCTCAGCCCATTTTATAGAGGGGAAAAAATATCCAATTTAAAGGTGGCAGGTGCGCTGCTGGGAGGCTATGACTACTGCACTGAGAAGAGTGGCTGGGGCGTGGCTATCGCAAGTGCATACGTGGCAGGAGGTATGGAATGAAGGACTATAAGGGCTACATATTTGACATGGACGGCGTGGTTTATCGAGGAAACACGCTTATTCCGGGGGCGGTGGAGACACTGAAGTCTCTAAAAAGGATAGGCAAAAGGCTTGTGTTTGTGAGCAACAACTCCACAAGGGCGAGGGACGACTATGCGGAGAGAATTAGAGAGATGGGGCTGCCAATTGAGATGGAGGAGGTAATCCCGGCTACCTACGCCACAGCTCGCTTTCTTGCAGATAACTATGCGGAGAAGAGGATATTCGTGGTGGGCGCCCTGGGGCTGATAAAGGAACTCCTCAGGGCAGAGCTTATGCTGGTGGATACCCCTGAAAAGGCGGATATTCTTGTTACAGGCTCAGACCCTGCGATTAACTATCAGAAGCTGAGCCAGGCGACCTTGCTGTTGCTCAATGGCAAGCTGTGGGTTACCACCAACACTGACAAGCTGTACCCAGCGGAGGATAGGATAATCCCCGGCACTGGCGCGGTGGTGGGGGCGCTGCAGTACATCACAGGCAGGGCTCCGGATGTGGTAATCGGTAAGCCTTCAAGGCACATAATGGAGCAGGCACTTAAAGCTCTTGGCGTTGGGAGAGAGGATTGCCTTATGGTTGGGGACATTATTGAGAGCGACGTTCTGGCGGGGAAGAACGCTGGAATAGACACCGCCCTCGTCCTCACAGGTGTAACAAGCCGCGAGGATGTGGAAAAGTCGGAAATAAAGCCTGATTATGTGCTGAACAGCATAAAAGAACTGGAGATGTGAAGATGCTAAAGGAGTTTATAGGGGATGAACTCATAAAAGCATTGGAAAGGGCAAAAGAAGGGATTTGTGCGGTGGAGTTCAGGGATGTAGTGATTGTGCACCACAATGACGCCGACGGGATATGCGCGGGTACAATTCTTTACAAATCCTTCTCTGCCCTGGGAATGAAGCCAAAGATGTACTGCATTGAGAAGGTTCACCCAGCGATAATAGAGAAGATTCACGCCAGGGAAGATTCCCTTATTGTTTACACAGACCTTGGAGGTTTAGCGGGTGATATAATCAGAGATATGGATGCAGGAAGAAACTTGGTTTTAATTCTTGACCATCACCCTTCAAAGGAGGTAAGAGGAGAGAAAATTCTGGTAATAGACTCGGAGCTTTTCGGGGTCAGTGGTGATGTTTTCATCTCAGCCTCCACCCTTACCTACCTCTTCTGCAGGTATATTACTGATTCAGAGATAGAGGGCTGCGCTTCACTTGCAGTTATAGGCTCTGTAGGCGATTACCACGACAGAAGCGGCGGTATTCTGGGCTATGATCGCTATGCTCTGGAGCAGGCTATAGATGCTGGTGAGGCGAAGATTAAGATTGATGACAGCAGGGAGAGGTACTTCCTTAATAAGTTTAACGAGTTCGCCGACGTTGTGGCAGATTACCTTACCACGCTTGGCTCAGTTGGATACTACGAGGGTGGCTATAAGCTGGGGTTTAATGCAGCTCTGCATGGGTTTTCAGATGAGGTAATAAAGCGAGCCAACGAGCTGAAAAGGCTGAAGGATGAGAAGTTTAAGCGGAAGATTGAGGAGCTGAAAAATGGGGGAATTCGGAAGGAAAAGCATGTGCAGTGGTTCCACGTGGGTAGGGATTTCATGCCCATGGGGGTTAAGGTTATAGGGCTTTTCTGCCATGGGATTAAGGACATGAGCTTTATCGACGAGGATAAGTTTGTGGCTGGTTTTCAGGATTTTATACCAGAGCTGCCAGACCTGGGCAGGATAGACTGGGAGGGTGTGAAGGTTAGCTTCAGGGCTCCTGCGCCTCTTGAGAGGAAAGTTCTCTCGGGAGAGGTGCCTGGATTAGATATAACCCTGCCCAGAGCCACAGAACGCGTGGGAGGCACAGCCGATGCAAGCCACCGCATAGCTGCTGCTTCCCTGATAGATAAAGGCAGGGAAGAGGAGCTTATCCGCGAGTGGGAGGCGATTATGGAGGAGCTTAGCTCCACCTAACCCCTCTATCCTCAGCGCATCAGTATAAACGCCAAGCTTAGGCCCATGTTGCCAACGGCGACAGCTAGCTACATTATTTCATTTAATTGCTAGGCACCTAACCCCCTCTCCGCCGAGCATGAGCTGCCTGAGCTTTTTCTCACAGTACTCCACCCACGGCGAAAGATGCGCCACCACCACTTCCACATTTTGGTGGTTTATAGTGCCTTGCTT
>MTME02000055.1 GCA_002011115.2 Candidatus Pyrohabitans sp. JdFR-17 | reverse complement strand
GAACGATTCTGCAACCTCCTGGGGGTGAGAATATGCTAAACTTGACAGCACCATTTAATTCTCCACAACCTTTATATAGAAGTTCAAAAACATAGGTAAAGGAAAAAGTTACTTTATGTAACTTTAACTGGAGGTGAAGAAATGGTAGCACAGCTAGGAGGACAGCCAGTTTTAATACTCTCTGACAAGGCGCAGAGAACCTACGGCAGAGATGCGCAGCGCAGCAATATACTTGCGGCGCGCATAATAGCCGAGATAGTGAAATCAACGCTTGGCCCAAGAGGAATGGACAAGATGCTCGTGGACAGCATAGGCGACGTCGTGGTTACCAACGATGGTGTAACCATACTCAAAGAGATGGAGGTCGAGCATCCCGCTGCGAAAATGATGGTGGAGGTCGCCAAGACGCAGGAGGATGAGGTTGGCGACGGCACCACTACGAGCGTTGTAATTGCTGGCGAGCTTCTCAAAAAGGCGGAGGAGCTTTTAGACCAGGATGTTCATCCCACAGTTATCGCCAAGGGCTACCGCATGGCGGCTGAGAAGGCAGAGGAAATCCTGAATAGCATGGCTGTGGATATCGATATACGCGATGACGAACTTCTGAAGAAGGTTGCATCCACGGCGATGACCGGCAAGGGTGCCGAGAAGGCTAAGGATTACCTGGCAGAGCTGGTTGTTAAGGCTGTTAAAGCTGTCGCCGAGGAGATGAATGGTGAGATAAGCATCGACGCGGATCACATTAAGATTGAGAAGAAGGTCGGCGGAGGAATAGAGGATACTCAGCTGATACAGGGCGTTATTATCGACAAAGAGCGTGTACACCCTGGAATGCCGCGCAAAGTTAAAGATGCCAAGATAGCACTCATAAATGCTCCGATTGAGATTGAGAAGACAGAGTTTGACGCTGAGATACGCATAACCGATCCGAACCAGCTTCAGGCTTTCCTAGACGAGGAGGAGCGCATGCTCCGCGATATGGTGGAGAAGATTAAAGCGAGCGGAGCCAATGTGCTCTTCTGCCAGAAGGGTATAGACGACCTGGCGCAACACTTCCTTGCCAAAGAGGGCATCTTCGCCGTGCGCAGGGTGAAGAAGAGCGACATGGAAAAGCTCTCCCGCGCCACAGGGGCGAGGATAGTGACCAGCATAGACGACCTCAGCAGCGATGACCTTGGCTATGCGGGCGTAGTGGAGGAGGTTAAGATCGGCGACGACGAGATGGTGTTTGTGCGCGAGTGCCGCGATCCCAAGTCGGTGAGCATTCTCATCCGCGGTGGCAGTGAGCACATAACCAGTGAGGTTGAGCGCGCCATAGAGGACTGCTTTGGCGTTGTGCCGGCTGCGATCAGGGACAAGAAAATAGTACCCGGCGGAGGCGCGCCAGAGATAGAGGTGGCGAGCAAGCTGCGCGACTACGCTAAAACTGTAGGCGGGAGAGAGCAGCTCGCAATAGAAGCCTTTGCCGATGCTCTTGAAGTCATACCACGCGCCCTCGCTGAGAACGCCGGCCTTGACCCAATAGACATGCTGGTCGACCTGCGCTCAAAGCATGAGAAGAAAGGGCCAAACTACGGACTCAATGTTTACAAGGGCGAGGCTGTGGACATGCTAAAGGAGGGCGTGGTTGAGCCTCTCCGCGTCAAAACCCAGGCGATTGCCAGCGCCAGCGAGGTTGCTGTGATGATTCTGCGCATCGATGACGTCATCGCTGCCAAGGGACTGAACAAAGAAGAGGCAGGCGGAGAAGGCGGAGAGATGGGTGGCATGGGCGGCGGCATGCCCATGATGTAATCACAGCATGCCTTGATGCAGAGCAGTGCCAATTAATACACCGCTTACGCCTAGGCTTTCAAGCCTGGGCAGGTCTTCCTTTTTTATCCCCCCAGCGGCGTATAAACGCGTCTTTTCTTTTTTCTTTTTATTTATCTTCTTGAGTGTTTCCCAGGGGACGCTGTTAAGCGTGCCCACGCGGGAGAGGTCGAGGTAGATTATCCTCCTCACACCGACTTTTTTGAGCACTTTAAAGGCATCTATTGGAGAAGCTGGCAGAAAGGGTGAAAGTACCTCCCCGTCCTTAACATCCAGGCTTGCGAATAGCTCATCTCCCCATCTCGCAACGCCTACCTCAAAAACCTCAACGCTCTGTGCTGTCTCTGTGCCTACCACAGGGATGCATCCCAGCTGAGAAGCAAGCTCCAAATCATCTTGGGTGCGCACGCCGTAGTCGAGAAGCACCTTTTTTAGAGAGGCAAGCTTTTCAAGGATCTCAAGGTTAGGCGAACGGCGCATTATCGCGTCGAGGTCTGCAACGTAAAGCTCTGGGTAGGGCAGGTTCCGGGCTATCTCAACAGGAGAGCTGCTCTTCGCGAAGACGCTCTTAAGCTCCCTGTAGCGATGGCGTTCCCCACGAACTGCGTGCACAGCCTTGCCGTGCATTATGTCGAGGACAGGGATTATTTTGAAATTGCTAGTTAGTTTCATAGTTTAGCATCTCCCAGGGCTCATATTTGCAATTTAATCTTAAAAATTAATCTTTACCTAATATTTCTATCAATTCGTTTGTCGATAAAACTTTAACAGTCTTTTGATTTTTTAATACCTTATCATTACTCCATATCGGACAGTTAAGTTTTAATGCTAAAGCAAAATATTCAACATCCTTGATATCTGGAGAAATTCTCTTTGCTTCTATAAGACGCTCTTTATAGAACTCAAGATCTACAAAATATATAATACTTCGTATAAAAGATAGAATTATTTCGAAATTCTCTTCTGTAAGGTTGAATTTCTCCAGGATAACTTGTTTATATTTTTCAATTTCTTCAATGGCAAATTTTGGAGAGTATAACTCCAAAATATCCCTGTTTAATATTATAAACCGCCTTGTGAAAGATTTTGGATTAAAAAGAGCAAATAAGATGTTTGCGTCAATAGCTAAAAGCATGAGAAATCACACCAGTCCTGCTTTTTTAAGTTCTTTTACTCTTTTTGTCTTTATTTTATTTGCCATCTCTATAAGTTCCTCTTCAGATAGTTTTTTTGCTCCTTTCGTTATATTATCAAGTAGTTCTATGAGCAACAAATCCTGTACTTTCTTTTTTACAAATCTTTCAACATCTTTCTTTATTATGTGCTCAAAGTTCTCAGGCACATCCACTTTTATTACAACTTCTCCCATATCATCCACCACATATTATTTTATTCTTTAACCTTTTACGCTATTTGTAATATTTATAAATGAAAATCAAATGCGCTGGACAACTTATCACGACCCTCCTGCGCAAGGGTTTTTATCTCAGAAAATAAAACCAGTGTATGCGCATCGAGCAGCTCCTTGAGCATGGACTTCCGAGGCAGGTGGTTGAGCTTCTGCGCGAGCAGGGCATAGAAAAGCTATTTCCGCCGCAGGAGGAGTCAATAAAGCGGGGGCTGCTCAGCTTGAAGAAAAATTTCGTCGTGGCTGTGCCCACCGCCAGCGGAAAGACGTTAATCGCCGAACTTCTAATGCTGCGGAGCCTTCTGGAGCGAGGGGGAAAGTGCCTTTACATCGTCCCGTTAAAAGCTCTCGCTTCGGAAAAGGTTGAGGAGTTCAGGAAGTACGAAAAGCTTGGGGTAAAGGTGGGCGTCACCACAGGCGACTACGACGCCAGCGACGAGTGGCTGGGAAGCTACGATATAATTGTCACCACAAGTGAGAAGGCGGACTCGCTGATACGCCACCGCACCTCTTGGCTAAGCGAGGTTAATGTTGTGGTCGCCGACGAGGTGCACCTGATCCACGACTCCTCTCGCGGTCCAACGCTTGAGGTAACCCTCGCCAGGCTGCGCCACCTTTCAGAGAATTTAATAATCCTAGCGCTGAGCGCTACGATAAGCAACGCCGACGAGATCGCCTCGTGGCTGAACGCAGAGCTTGTAGAAAGCGAGTGGCGTCCTGTTAAGCTGCGCGAAGGGGTTTACCACGCGGGCGAAATCCTCTTCACCGACTCCTCCAGGCGAGGTATCGACGCAAGCTATGCGAACGAGGCGCTCAACCTCGTGCTGGATACTGTAAAAGAAGGCGGTCAAAGCCTGGTGTTTGTGAACACCCGCCGTGGTGCTGAGCGCTTTGCTACCGAGGCTGCGCCGAAGGTGAAGAGGCTACTCAGCGAGGCGGAGAAGGAGGAGCTTAAGGAAATCGCCCAGCGTGTGCTTCATGTGCTCGCTGAGCCAACGCGGATTTGCAGACGGCTGAGCAAAGCCGTGGCAGGAGGCGCGGCGTTTCACCACGCTGGCTTAGCTCCGGAGCAGCGCAGGCTGATTGAGCATGCGTTCAGGCGGAATTTAATTAAGGTGCTCGCAGCTACGCCAACTCTGGCTGCGGGTGTAAACCTCCCTGCAAGGCGGGTGGTAATCCGCGACTATCGCCGCTATGATTCTTCGCTTGGCTACGTGGAGATACCTGTGATGGAGATAAAGCAGATGGCTGGGAGAGCGGGCAGGCCGCGCTATGACAAGTACGGTGAGGCTATACTCGTAGCGAGGGCTGAGGAGGAGCGGGATTTTCTGCTTGAGCGCTACCTCTTGGCTGAGCCAGAGCGTGTTTACTCTAAGCTAGCGGCGCTGCCAGCGCTTAGAATGCACGTCTTAGCAAGCATTGCCACCGGCTATGCGAGCAGCTTCTCAGGCTTGGTGGACTTCTTCTCAAAAACTTTCTACGGGCATCAGCAGGAGGCGTACACTCTGGAAAGCTCCCTGCTCAGTGTGCTCGAGTTTCTTGAGCACGAGGGTTTCCTGCAGGAGGAAGAGGAGAAAATTGTGGCAACCCCCTTCGGAAAGAGGGTGAGCGAGCTTTACATAGACCCCCTGAGCGCTGTCACCCTGCGCAATGCACTTGAAAGGGCAGAGAGCGTAGCTACAGAGGCAATTTCCTATCTTCATGCGATTGCGAGGTGCTCAGAACTTGGCACCCTGTACCTGAGAAAGGGTGAGTATGAGGAATATCTCCCAAAGCTTCTGGAGCAGGAGAGGTACCTGCTCTTTCCGCTGCCCTCGCAGTATTACGAGGCTTACGCCTTCGAGCACTTCCTTGCTGAATTCAAAACAGCGCTCTTCCTGCACGACTGGATTGAAGAGCGGAGCGAGGAATACCTGCTGGAGAGGTACAACCTAGCCCCAGGCGATATTCACAGCAGGGTGGAGATAGCCGAGTGGCTGCTCTATGCTATGGAGGAGATAGCCAGGCTCTTCAATTTTAAAAAGAGGGAGGAGATTTCAAGGCTGAGGCTAAGAGTGAAGCACGGCATTCGCGAGGAACTTCTGGAACTGGTGAGCCTCAAGGGCATAGGTAGAGTGAGGGCGAGGAAGCTTTACACCAGATTTAAAACTCTGGAAGAACTCAGAAAGGCGAGCTTGAAGGACATAGCCTCTGTGCCCATGATCGGAGAAAAGCTCGCTGCCAGCATAAAGAAACAGCTCGGTGAGGAGGTAGAGGGGGTTACCAGTAGCGAAGCTACAGGTGACGAAGTTAAGGCCACAAGGACGACGAAGCAGAGCACCCTCACAGGCTTCTGAGCCAGCGCTCGTGGTACTCCTGGAATATCTCTTCCCCTGTCAGGTTGTACATAACCTGCATCTGCCACACGTGCATCTTGTGGTAGTGCCGGTTTGCTTTATTTCCTAATGCGTCGTAGTAGCCCCAGCCCTTGGCGTCGTACTCAGGAAGAAACCTTATAAGTGCCTCAACTCCGCGCTGGTAGAGCCTCTCAGCCTCGCTGCTGTTGAAGTAGTCTGCATACTCCTTAAGCCAGAGGAGGGTGGTGATGAAGCCGTTGAGAACATAAGGTGGGGACTCTTTCACATACTCTGGATACCAGTAGTAACCGTCTCTGAGCTTTAGAAGACCTCCCTTCTCCACAGGCACTGAAAACGCCTTAAGAGCCTTCTCTGAAGCAACCCTGTACTTCTCTTCCCCTGTGTGCTTATAAGCCAGCATCAGTGCCTTGAGTATTCCTGCCTGACATAAGCTACTCCGCCAGCCTTTTTCAAGGTCGTAACCTGGCCAGGGAAAGGGATACTCCCATATCAGGTAATCTCCTTTGTCCACTGAGGTGTTCAGAAGGTAGTCCACAAGAAAAAGCGCCCTGGAGAGGTTCTCCTCGCTGCCCGTCTTTTCATACGCATAGAAAGCCTCTCTTGCAGCCTGGGCTATGCCATGGGGAGCAGGCTGGTATCCAAGATAAACTCCGTCAACTGTGCCGTAGTAAATCAGGGGAATCTCACCATCAACCAGGCTGTACTTTTTGACCTTATCCTTTTTAACCTTTGAAGGCGAGGTAACGCCGATCTGAAGGGCATATTCCCTGGAGAGGTAGGCGAATCTTAGCCTCTCGCAGGCGTCTTTAGCATTAAGGGCTTTTTTCAGATAGGGCGTCTCTCCCAGAGCTTTTGCATCCTCTAAAGCCATGAAGGAGAACTCCTCAAGGTTTACCAGTACGTTAAGAAGTTCGCAGCGGAGCTTCGCCGGTGCTGTGCCCTTACTATGCCTGGGGTCGAGCAGGGGGTCAGGGGTTATCCCAGAAAGTCTGCCACGGTTGAGCACAACCACCTTACTAAAACCCTCCTCAGGCTCTCTGCCAATGGGAGAATAGTACACCACCACATCATAGCTCTCCAGCTCAGATAGGTTTGCTCTCTCCACCTTTAGGCCATAGCTCCTCAAAGCGTAGAGAAGAAAACTCTCGTCGTTGAAACTCTCCTTATTCGGGTTGTAATCCTCTCTTGGTTCAACAACTATGCCAACCTTAGGAGAAAAATCAAAGGGATTCTTTCCCAGCACAGGGACATAGCTGGCGATTTCACTGGCAGTTATAAACCTCACACCGGGCTTTGATTTGATGTACCTTAGATTTTCCCTGAGAATTTTTATGGACTCGTGATTCCAGTTTGTGGTGTGCAGCAGAGCAACAGCCACCACGGGGCCTTCCTCTTTCGCTGCTTGGTAAATATAATCAAAGCTTTTCATGTAGTGTTTGTTTATCTTCCTGGCCTTATCCATGGGGTACTCAGGAAACCCACCTGTTATTATTAAACTCGTGGGCAGTAAGCTAAGGTTCTCCCTTATCAAAACCGGAAAGAAGGCTTTAGCTCTTGGGCTGGCGTAAATCTGAGGTGTGAGGTCGTAGCTTATGCCAGCCTCGCTTAACACATCCCTCGTGGTCTCTCCTTCCATAAGAGTTGGTGCTCTGAAAACTTTCCCTGAGTAATTGAAGTGCTGATTAATCCAGGATATTGAGGAGAAAATTCTTTTCCTCTGCAGCTCTCTTTCCTGGAAGGTAAACTTCGCATGTCTGTCGCAGTGCAGCGATATGGGGTACTCATTAACCCTCTCCACGACGCTCAGGTTGTCTTTTACCGCCTCCCGCCAGTCGTCCACGGGCATTAAAATCTCCACCTTCCCCTTCAGTCCCTCCTTTTCAAAGATATCAAGCATTGCATCAAGAATGCCACCGTGTATCCCGAGCAGGTCGTCCTTCTCCTCGGCGTCAACGGTTAAAACCAGGTAGAGCACAGGCGTGTGCACTGAGGCTTTGTCTTCATAAGAGGGTGATTCAGGAGTTTCTAATTCTTCTCTGGCAGAGATTAAAATTATTAGAATAATCAGAATAATCAGCAATTTTTTTCTCATAATCCTCCTTCAAAGAGGAGGCGACTATAAACCTTTCTATCTGGAATCTGTTACCTGCCTGCTTAGCCACCTCACAAAGCGGCGCATCTTCTTTTCCCGGGCGAGCTCGGCGTAAAGGTAAGCCTCATCCTTTGTGCCCTCTGCAATCAATATAACCACCCTGCCCACATCGCTCCTCCCAGTTCTCCCACGGCGCTGAATCGCCCGAATCTCGCTGGGCACGGGCTCATAGAAAATTACCATGTCAACGCTGGGTATGTCCAACCCTTCCTCTGCAACACTGCTGGCGACGAGCACATTGGCTTCGCCCCGCCTGAAGCTTTCTAGCGCCTTGCTCTGGGTGCGCTGGTTCATCCCTCTCTCTTCGCCACGGCTCGCCTGCCCCACGAAGCGTATGGCTTTTACGTCTTCGCTGCAAAGCCTGTCCATGATTGTAGAGATAGTGTCACGATACTGCACAAAAATTATGATAAGTGAGTCCGGCCTCTCCCGCAGCTGGTGCTTAACCAGCTCCACCAGCGCTTCCAGCTTAACATGACTCTCCTCCATGCTCTGAAGCTTTTCCAGCGCTTCGCTCAATCTAGAATCTGAGAGGAAAAGCCTTTCGCCCCGCGAAGGCTTGGGCTTATTCTTAAGCCTCTCAATATATGCAAGCGCTGGCTTTGCTCCCTGAGTCTCTATTAACTCAAGAAGGTTGAAGGCATGCAGCGCGGCGGTCTGCATCAACAGCGCTGTGAAGAGATAACCCTTATTTTTACTCCTACCTAGCCTCCCCCTTATCTCGTTGCCAAGCTCTATTATATCCTTCTTCGAAACGTAGCGCGCCTTTTTATAGCTCAGGAATCCCATCCGCTGGAGCTTTGTGACCTTCTCCTCCAAAAGCGCTTTCACAAGTTGCGCCGCTCCCTCTAACTCCTCAGGCAATCTTACTTTATGCCAGTGGATTTTCACCTCTTTGACATAGCTGCGCACATCGCCGTCGCTGGGTAAGCGTGCTTCAACCTGTGCGATTTTTAGATTTTTTAACACCTCCTTTACCTTCTCTTTGTCACCCCCAGGAGAAGCGGTAAGCCCCAGAATTAAGCCATCGTAACGCTGCGCAATTT
>MTME02000054.1:1648-9049 GCA_002011115.2 Candidatus Pyrohabitans sp. JdFR-17 | reverse complement strand
GGTGGAGGAGCGCGACTGCCTTCGCGGCGTAGAGGCGATACGGGAGGAGATTAAGCGTGCGAGGGGCGGGTGAAAAGACAATCTAAAATTCCAGACAAGTATATCCTCTGAACAACTTCGCTAATAAGTCGTTTCTCCAGAATCCAAAATCACCTTGTCCTTCGTTATAATCCCTGCCTTATAAAAATTTGCTGTCGCGACTATTAATCTATCGTGGATCTCTGAAATCTTCTTTATTTTCATTGCTTCTTCAAGAATTTCTGGAGTCAAATCCACTATTTCAAATTCATCGCTTTTTCGTATGAGATTGTACATTTTCTTAAAATCAAATTTAACCCTACCCTTTTCAGCAACACTCAAAGCTTCCGCAAGGACAATCGTGGGGATGAGGAGCCTACCACCTCTACTACGCGTCTGATCAATTTTATTTTTAAGCTCATTTTTAAGGCGGCGATTTCCGGTGAAATACCATATCAACACGTGGGTATCCAGCACCCAGACATCCACTAAAGGTCCTCCAGCTCTCTGAAGAGGCTCTTTTTTGCTTCTTCTATCATTTCCTCTGTGATATCCCCTGCTGAAACACTGCCAAATAAAGATGGCTTCTCTCCGGGAGATTCTATTATGTGCACCAGCTCCCTTTTTAGGTATTCGAGCTCCTTCCTCAGTTCTTCCACGCGCTTTAAAGCATTTGCTACCATACGACTTAGAAAATTATCCTAACATTTTACAAGAAATACCTTCTACTCAACCTGGGTAGCAATTTTTCCTGGAGGGATATTTTATATATACAAATTCCAAAAACATAATTTAAAGAGAAAAATTGATGGGATAGGGGCTATATGGTGGAAATGAAAAGTAAAAATGATGAACTAGAAGTTGTTTATTTTACTAAATTTTTTGATGAGCTGAAGGAGCAATGGGGACAGTTATATTTATTAGATGAAGATACTTTGGATTCATATCTGCCGTTAATCACAAAAAACGACTTAGAGAAAGCTGTAGATGACATATTTCAAGAATTCGTAAAACTAAAAAATGCCACAGAGAAACTCATAAACGAATTTGTAGAAGTATATAAAGCGACGAGAAAATAAATACTGACAATCCACAGCTATAGCTGCAAACAATCTGCGCCTCTTTATACCCGCATCTCGGCAAAAACAGAAACCTCTAAATACTCCCGCTTACAAAACTATTACCGGAGGTGTTAGGATGCCGAAGTATGTAGTAATTTCCAACCTTACTGATGAGGGGGCTAAAACGTTGAAAAACAGACCCTCCCGCGTGAAGGAGGTCAATCAAGAGCTGGAGAACATGGGGGTTAAAGTGCTGGAGCAGTATATGGTGCTGGGAAGCTTTGACTTTCTGAACATAGTTGAGGCTGAGGATGACGCTACAATAGCAAAGGCGATGATGGAGCTAGCATCGCGAGGCACTATACGCACACAGACGATGCCCATTATTCCAGTGGATGAGTTTCTTGAAAAGCTGGGCTAATCGCTGCTAAGGTCTTCACTGGCGAAGAGTACCTGCTGCACCTCGTTGTACAGGTCAGGTATACCCTCGCCCGTCTCTGCAGAGGTGGGTATCAGAGGCTTGTAGGCGTCCATTATCTCCAGGGCTCGGAATAGCTCCACATTGAGGTTCGCAGTTAGCGAACCCTGAGCAAGCAAGTCGTCGTACAGCACATTGGGGTCGCTTCCCCACTCCAAAATCCGCTCCATTTCTTCTCTCGCGAGAAGGTCAACCTTGCTCAGCGCCGTCACGCAGGGTAGATCAAGGCGGAACTGCGCAGAGAGGCTCTGCAGCACCAGGGAGATAAAGCCTTGCGGAGTTTTCGCAAGCGCCGGGTCGAAGAGATATGCGAGAACGGCGCTCTCCTTACCCAGGGTTTCGACGACAACGTGGCTGGAGCTTCGCAGGGTGAACAGCTCCATTTGCCCAGGGGTATCTATCAGGTAGTACTCGGTTACAAACTCGTCGAGAGCTTCCTTAATCTCATTGATTTTCAGCGCCAGTAAATCGGCAGCGACGATCTGCGCGCCGTTAGGTCCGACGCCGTACTCGCGCATGACATCGTCGAGATTAATCCACTCCCTCACGTCCACGTCAGGAGCGTAGGGAAGCCACTCAACGCCAGGGTCGAGGTTAACCGTAACCACATCGTAGCCATAGGTCTGCATCCAGTTTTTAAAGGCACTCGTGAGGGCGCTCTTCCCGCAGCCTGCGTTGCCTATGAAGTAGAGGTAGGCGGGCATGGCTCTTAGTCTACTCCACGCCTTATGAACTTTGCTCCGGTAACCTTAAATATCACCATTGCCATGCCTTAAGCGATGAAGCGCCTGGTTATGAAGTTCGGTGGCACCAGCGTGGGCAGCGCTGAGCGCATAGCAAGAGTCGCCAAGCTGGTGAAGGAGTTCGCAGCGCCGGAGACGATTGTAGTGACCAGTGCAATGAGCGGTGTCACAGATCGTCTGGTGGAGATAGCCGAGAGAGTGGCTCAGGGTATAGAAGAGGAGCACATCCATGAGTTTGTCGCCTACATGCGGGAGAAGCACATAAGCACGGCACAAGATGTGGCGAGGGAGGAAGAAATTCCGGAGCTGAAGGCGGAAATAGAGCGTCTGCTGAGCGAGCTGGAGAAGATACTTGTGGGTATCTCCTATGTGGGCGAGCTGACGCCACGCTCTCTGGATTATGTGCTCTCCTTCGGCGAGCGCCTGGCTGCGCCTCTTGTGAGTGCTGCGCTGCGCAAAGAGGGGATAAACTCGCGCTGGTACACTGGTTACGAGGCGGGGATAGTTACAGACTCCAACTTTGGTAGAGCATCGCCCATAATGGACATAACCGAAGAGCGCGTGCGAGAGGTGATAGAGCCCCGCCTGAAGGACACCATACCTGTGGTCACTGGTTTTATCGCCGGAAACGAGAAGGGTAGGATAACCACCCTTGGTAGAGGCGGCTCCGACTACACAGCGGCGATACTCGGAGCGGTGCTTGATGCAGACGAGATATGGATTTGGACAGACGTGGACGGCATTCTTACCACTGACCCCAGGCTGGTGAAGGAGGCTCGGGTAATAGAGGTGCTCTCCTACATCGAAGCCATGGAGTTAGCGTACTTCGGCGCCAAGGTGCTGCACCCCAAAACCATTGAACCTGCGATGGAAAAGGGCATACCCGTGAGGGTGAGGAACACCTTTAACCCGAGCTGCGAGGGTACACTGATAGTGAGTGAGCAGGAGAAGACCAGCGACATAGTTAAGGCGATAAGTGTGATGAAAAACGTAGCCCTGCTCAACATCTCTGGCGTGGGAATGATAGGCTTACCCGGCGTCGCCTCTCGAGTTTTTACAGCGCTGGCACAGCAGAAGGTTAACATCCTCATGATCTCCCAGGGTTCAAGCGAGGCGAACATCTCAATCGTAGTGGAGAAAGGCGATGTGGAGCGTGCTGTAGATGCGCTTCGCGAGGAGTTTCTCGGCGCAAACATCGTTAAGCACGTGCAGTACAATGAGGACGTAGCAATAATCGCCGTGGTGGGCGCAGGTATGCGCGGAACTCGAGGAGTAGCGGCGCGGGTTTTCACCGCCGTGGCAAACGCCGGCGTTAATGTGCTCATGATAGCCCAGGGCTCAAGTGAGGTGAACATCTCATTTGTCATCGCCGGCGAAGATGCTGCGAAGGCTGCAAGAGCGCTGCACGAGGAGTTCATAACTAAGCGCCATTAAATTTATATAGAGGCAGGACTCAACCAGATTTCTATGAAGGGCATCCTCCTGTTGTTAAGTCTCACGCTTCTGATAAATCCCGTGTCGGCATTATCTGTTGAAGAAGAGCGGGAGTTGGAAGTGGGAGTATATGATGACTACGTTGAGATTATGTCTTATTTTGAAAATGAATCCTACGAATCCAGACTTGAGATCAGGCTTTATACTGAAGGAGGGGAGGGTCCCCTCGCCATGGAATTTGAGCACGCCACAGAGGCGAGCACCTCTGAAGAGGAGGTCGAGATTCGTGTAACCTTCCACAGGCTCATCGAATTCATAGACAAGAACGGAGACGGCGCTTTTAATGAAGGTGTGGATGAAGTGGTACAGGAGGTCTCCTTGGGGGACAGGGGAGTCGTCATCTACCGCCCTCCGTCCACCGAGAAGATAACTGTTGGCGGCAGCACTGGATTTAAGCTAATGGCTCACGGAGAGACTCCTGAGGGATTGGGCTTCAGTATCACTGGTCTTGTCTTTAACACGCCAGCGACAGTTGGCGGGACACAGGTAAAACCTTCTGAGATGAAGATAGTGGTGGAGATATCAGACTTCCCCTTCGAGGAGGACAGCAGCAGGCTCGCCCTGGAGGCCAAGGTCTATTCTGAAAAGGGGGTTGAGATGGAGGATAAAGAGTACTTCTATGCGGAGTCGGAAACCTCTCTAGTGTACTTCGACTGGTCTGGTGGTGTGAGTGTCGATGGGGCCTCATCAGAGGCGAAAGTCTCATCTGCAGATTCAGACGGGGAGTGGTTCGTCTACGTAACATACCCAAGAGGGGCGGAGATAGTCCACGACCCCAAGGCAGGAGTCGTTTTTAAGGAAACAAAGCCAGCCATGGGTGCAACGTCCACAACCACTGGTGCACAACCATCTGGAAAGGGGATATGCGGCCCCACGGCTACACTGATAATAGCATTGATGCCAGCTTTTGCTTTTGGATTTCTAAGAAATTTAAAAAACCGCAAAGAATAAGATTTACCCACACCTTTACCGTTGCGCAGGATACTCTCACAGGAAAGTTCAGGCTCTGGAGAGAGATGCGGGAGGAAAATCTCAATCTCTGGGTTGCGCCAATGAATAGGCATGGGAAGGGGAACTCGGCTTTGCTCGAGGTGGTGGAGTAACTGAAAGCTTATTAACCCCCGTCTCTACCTTTATTTATGCTTGAGGCTCTGCCCTTTGCTGTGCTATCCTTCCTCATAGCCCTTCTTGCAACCCCGGCTGTTGCGAAGAGAGCTAAGCGAGCGGGCTTCACCGGCGTAGACCTTCACAAGGAAGCTATGCCTGAGATACCAGAGCAGGGGGGTATCGCTGTTATTATGGGCTTTCTCACCTCCGCTCTGCTATACGCCATTTACGCAGGTGCGAGCATGCGCTTTTACGCTACGCTTGTTGCTGTGCTCCTGGTCGCCGGCCTGGGCTACTACGACAGGATTAGACGCCTCTCAGCAAAGGAGAAGGTGGTCTACCTGAGCTTAATAGGTGTGATTCTCTTACCCTTTGTGGAGGATACTCGCCTTTTTGGCATGGAGCTTGGTTTTCTCTACCTTCTGGCGGTGCCTCTCGCATTTATGTGCGCATGCAACTTCACAAATATGCTCGCTGGCTTCAATGGCCTGGAGATAGGCACTGGAGCAATAGCATCGCTGGGCGTAGCTGTAATTGCTCTGCTTCAGGGGAAAGAGGAAAGCTTCGTCATTGCTATGCTCCTGTTCGCCTCTCTCATCGCCTTCCTCCACTACAACCGCTACCCGGCGAGGGTTTTCCCTGGCGACGTCGCAACTCTTGCGATTGGCGCTGCGCTGCTTCCAGCATTAATATTCGGCAAACTTGAGGTGGAGGGCGCAGTAATCTTCCTCCCCTACGTTGCGGACGCGTTGTTAAAGTTTATAAGCGCCGGTGTTATGACAAGGGAGGCGCAGAAGCCCACGCTGGTTAGGCAGGGGCTACTCTACGCGCCAGAAGGGGGAAACCTCTCACTGCCAAGGCTATTCCTGAAGCTCAAACCAATGCGCGAGCCACAGGTGGTGGCTCTCGTATGGGCGGTTGAGCTGGCGTGCGTAGCTGTAGCCATCGTCCTAGCCATGCGGTAGGTTTATATCATCGCGAAGAGAGCATGCTACATGCTCTGGGTTGACATAACCAACCTGCCCCACGTCCCCTTTTTCCAGAGGTTTATAGAGGAGAACCGCTGCTTTGTCACCGCCAGGAGGCACGGCTTCCTTGAGGATATGCTCAAGGCACGCGGAATAAGCTTTGTTTCCGTGGGGGAGCACGCAGGTGATAGGAGAGAAAAGCTCATCGCCAGCGCCGAGCGGATAATAGGTTTAGTGAAAGCGCTCGAAGGCATGCGCATCTCTGCGTGCGTAGCCAAGCACAGCGTCGAAGCTGCGCGGGTTGCCTTCGGGTTGGGCATACCCTACTACCACTTCGTGGACAACGAGTATGCGGAGCATCAGAACCGCCTGACGCTGAGCCTGTGCACCCGCATCATTGCACCAGAGGCTACGGATAAAAAACTCCTGCTCGCCCAGGGAGCGCAACCACAGCGCCTGCTTACCTTTAAAGGCGTCTTAGAGGTGGTGCAGGTCAGAAACTTCATCCCCGACCCCTCCTTAATTAAGTCGCTTAAACTGGAGCACTTTGTTCTGCTCCGCCCACCTCCGATGGGTGCTGCCTACTATCAGGGAAAAAAGAGAACCCAAGCCATAATTGACAGCCTGCGCGCGCGAGGCTACAGCGTGGTGGTAATCCCACGGGGGGATGAAAGCTACAGGCACTGCATCACCCTGAAGAATGTGGATACCCTCACCCTGAGCTACTATGCAGAGGTGGTTATCAGCGAAGGCGGGACGATGAACCGAGAGGCTGCGCTCCTCGGCACGCCTGCGATTTCCCTATACCCGCAGGCTTTGCTGGGCGTTGACAGGTATCTGATAAAGCTCGGGCTTATGAAGCATGCTCGCAGCGTGGAGGAGCTTCTTGAGCTTCTGCCAGAAGATGGGGAGAAGGAAGAACTCAGGAAGCGCGCTCAGCAAGAGGTGGGCAAAATGCGGGACCCCTTTGCTGTGCTTGCTAAAGCGATGGGCGAAAGGGATATATGAGCACCAGCGCTATGGAAATTATCGGATGCACTTCAGCAATTACATAAGCATGAAGCATGCCAAAGCGTGTGTTAAGCGAGGGGTAAGAAAGATAAGCCTCACTCCAACGGCGCTGAAGCAGACACCAGAGAGTACGCTCTCATTTCTTCGCGAGCGGGGCATTGAAGTGGAGGTTGTAGCCTCACGAGGCAGACCGAGAAAGCTTCGCGAGGAAAAAGTAAAGAAGATCCTCGCCATGCGCAAAGCCGGGGTAAGCTTTTACCGCATAGCAAGCGTGCTGGGCATACCCAAAAGCACCGTCTTTGACTACTTTCAGCGGTACTCGCATGTAGATGTGCCCGAGAGCGAAGTGGAGAGGCTGCAGATAAGCGAGGCGCGCAGAGTGCTGGAGAACATAGCAAGGGGGAACTTCGACGCCGAGATTAAGGAGATTGCAGAGCGTGGCTTAGCAGCTGAGAGCAGGGAGGATCTGGAGTACTACCTCCGTGAGCTTCTGCTGTGTCTTAATGGGGAATAATTTTTTA
>MTME02000054.1:0-1548 GCA_002011115.2 Candidatus Pyrohabitans sp. JdFR-17 | reverse complement strand
CTGGAGTACTACCTCCGTGAGCTTCTGCTGTGTCTTAATGGGGAATAATTTTTTATTGTTAGGCTGAGTGAGAATTATAGGGTGAGACGCATGGTGAAGCGAAAGAAGCAGCGCGTTGCGATGCCCGCCTCCGGCGCTGGTTTAGTGCGCTACATGGACGAGGAGGGCCGTGGCATAAAGTTCAAGCCAGAGCAAATACTCTACGCCGCTTTGGGATTGATCGCCATAGAGGTTCTGGTTAAGCTGGGGTTTGTATAGAGGCATGAAAATTGCGATTACACGTCCGAAGGGTAAGGAGGGCGCCACAAAGGAGCTGGCTTCTTCCTACGGTTTTGAAGCGCTGATTGTCAATGCGGTTGAACTCGTGCCTCGAAGCGAAGATGAGGTTAAGGCTGCGGTGGGCGACATTGCGAGCTACGACTGGGTGGTTATAACCAGTGCCTTTGGCGCAAGGCTCATGCACCGCCACTTTGGCGAGGCACTGAGCAGGGCTAAAATAGCCGTCGTGGGGGAGAAAACTCGCCAAGCACTGGAAAAGCTTGGGATAAGCGTTGCACTAACCCCGAGAGAGTTTCGAAGCGAGGGACTCGTTGCGTCGCTTCGCGAGGCCGGCGCTGAGGGAAAGCGCATCCTCGTTGCTCGTGCCTCTGCCGGGAGAGAGCTGCTCGTCAGAGAACTTGAGAAAATCGCCGAGGTGGTGGAGGTGCCCCTCTACGATTCGGTGATTCCTGAAGATAAAAGCTCAATCTCTGCCCTGCGCGAAGGCTTAGAAAAAGGAGAAGTTAAGGCTGCGGTATTCACCTCCGCCAAGACGGTGGAGAACATCTTCTCTGTGGTAGGCGACAACCTTGCGGCGCTGCTCAACCGCATCGCTGTCGTCGCAATAGCACCGGAGACGAAGAAGGCGCTGGAGAGCTACGGAGTTGAGCACGTGGCTATGCCGAAACGCTATACCCTGGAGGAGTGCCTCAGGTTATTGAAGGAGAGGTGATTATGGAGAGGATTATGATATGGCCCCCTAACATCGACGCAAACAAGTCGCGAGCCGACGGAAGGAAGATTTCTGAGAAGCACGCCGTAGCTTCGCCAACACTCAAGGAGATAGCTGAAGCGGCTGAACGCCTGGGTTTAAATCCGGAGGTGGAGCGGGAGAAGGCTTACCCGAAGGAGTGGTGGGAGGTTTCAGGGCGCGTTATAGTGGACAAGGTTAAACCGAAGAGCATGATTCTTAAGGAGATTGCCGCTGAAATTAAAAAGATGCGCGCATCAGCGAGCAAGTAAGCTTCTTATGAAGCTTACGACCTCCCTCAGCGCTTCTTCGCCGCTGCTCCTGTATTCCAGGCAGACCTCAGCATTTAATTCCTGAGCGAAAACCTGCTCGAAGTTTATGCTTCCCTTACCTGGAGGCAGGCTTTCGGTATCTTTGAGGTGAAGCTCCGCTATCTCAGCGCCGTATTCGGCTATAACCTCTGCCACGTCTTCGCCAGCGTCGTAGAGATGCATGGTATCTGCCATCGCATAAACATTTTCTCTGTCTATATCCCTTAC
>MTME02000053.1 GCA_002011115.2 Candidatus Pyrohabitans sp. JdFR-17 | reverse complement strand
AGGTCCATGAGGTGAAATTATGGCTGAGGTTCTGGTTACTGCAAAGATAATGCCGGAGAGTGTAGAGGTTAATATAGACGAGCTTCTGGAGAAGGTGAAGGGCATAAAGGAGGCGAGATTCAACTCCGCCGAAAAGGAGCCAATTGCCTTTGGTCTCGTTGCAATAGTTGCCAAGTTTGTTGTGGCTGACGCAGAGGGTGCAGCCGACAACATTGAGAAGGCACTGCGCTCCATTCCAGAAGTGGGCGAAGTTGAGATTACAGAGGTGCATCGCCTGCTATAAAGCTACAGGGCAGTTGAGTAGTGCAGATAAACCTCATTAAGCTCCTTTGAAAGCTCATTCTTGAGCATCACATGGAAGATTATTTTCGGATGCACGACTGTGCTGCCGTCAATCATTTAAAGAGCAAAATTCTCCTTTATGGGAGCAAATGTGGGGTAGGAGCCCTTTTCCCTGCCCCGGCATTCCTGTATCTTCGGCCACACCTCCCTGTCAAAGAAGTCCTTCTGTTCCGGATTAAGGATGAACTCCACCCTCTTTGTGGCTCTACTCTCTATCGCAGGCTTCAGCATCAGGTCAAAAACCTCTTGGGAGCGCATAACCGTCATGGGGGTGTTGAACCACACGAATGTGCCACTGTTTCTCCTGGCAAGCTCCTCTCCGTGCTTGAAGTGGTCTCTTGTGGTCACCTTAACCTCTGGCTCTAAGCCCGTGAGCCTCGTCTCTATGCTGAGAATTGCCGCATTTGCCTCGTCGAACTTCATATCGTGCCCAATCTCATGCAGAGCGTGCAGTGCCAGAAGCAGGAGTATGAGGGATATAATGTAGCTCTCTGGAATCACGTGCAGCGGTTATCTGCCTGCTTTAGGCGGGCATACTTTTTTTACCACATTTAAAATTTAGGTGTGAAGCTTTTGGTAGCAAGGTTTATTTATAATCATATTAAACTATCTGTATGGAGTCCATTGAAGAGCTTAAGGCTTATTACAACTGGGGGATGGAAGATGAGGAAAATCTCAGGAAGATGAGGGATTTCGGAAAAAAGTACAGTGCGGAGTTTGTTCATGAGCTTCATAATTATCTTGCCACATTTAAGGACGTTGAGAAGTATATTCCAAATGAAAGGGTATTGAAAAGGCATGGAGAGAAGTTGAAAAACTGGTTTGAGATTCTTTTTTCAGGAGAATACGATGCAAAATATATTAAATTCCTTTACAGGATTGGAGAGGTACACGTCAAAATCGGGCTTCCTCCTCACTACATGACGGCCACAATGAATTTTATAAGGCGGTTTATCCTTGAAAAGCTTACACATGAGCTTGGTTGCTCTAAAACTAGAGATAAAATTATGAGTTCTGTTGAAAAGCTCCTTGATTTGAATCTGGATGTAATGCTAAGCTCTTACAGAGAAGAGGAGCTGAAGCTGTACCTGGCATTAGGGAAATACCAGAGGATTCTCATAGAGGGTATAAGGCGCATATCCTACGGTTTTGACATCTTCATAGTGCTTGCTCTTTTAATTTCAGGACTATTTCTGATATCCTGGATTGTGTATGAGATGTATATGATTATTAATGGAGAGATGCTGCTTGAGAAAGGTGTGCTGAGCCTTATGGGTGCTGTACTCATCCTCTACGCCGTATCTGAACTTCTTGATGGGGAAATAAAACGTCTGAGGGGAGGTTTACTTAGCTTAAAGATGTTTGTGAGCGTAGCTCTTGCGGCGGTTATACGCAAGGTTCTCATTCTGTCCCTCTCTCCTGAGAAGATTACTGAGATTCTGGCGATATCAGGGCTCCTCCTGAGCTTGGCTGTGGTCTACTGGGCAATCCACAAAGTGGAGGCAAAGAGTTCCTGAGGTTCATTCCATAAGCTTAATTAGAATAGCCTTCTGCACGTGCAGGCGGTTCTCCGCCTGCTCCCAGACTATAGAAGCCTCGCCGTCTATTACCTCATCGGTTATCTCGTAGCCCCGCTTCGCAGGCAGGCAGTGCATCACCTTTGCCTCGGGCGCATGTTTGAGCAGCTCCGAATTGACCTGATACCCACGGAAGTCGCGCATGCGCTGCTCAGCTTCGTTCTCCTGCCCCATGCTCACCCACACGTCGGTGTATATAAAATCTGCCCCCCGCACAGCCATTGCCGGGTCGTTGAGTATCTCAATTTTAGCACCGCTTTTTTGTGCCAGAGAAATTGCCTGCTGTACTATGCCTGGCTCAGGCTCATACCCTCGAGGAGTGGCGCATGAGAAGTTAACGCCGAGCAAAGCAGAGCCGAGTAATAAAGAATGGCACACGTTGTTTCCGTCGCCCACGTACGCGAGTTTAACACCATTCAGCGTGCCTTTAATCTCGCGCATGGTGAAGAAGTCGCTCGTCGCCTGGCAGGGATGCTCAAGATCGGTTAAGCCGTTTATCACCGGCACGCTCGCATGCCTCGCAAGTTCAACCACGTTCTCGTGGCGATAGGCGCGTATCATTATTGCATCCACGTAGCGGCTCAATGTGCGAGCGGTGTCGGCGATAGTCTCTCCTCTACCCAGCTGCATATCTTTGGGGCTGAGGTAGAGTGCATGCCCGCCCAGCTGGGTCATCGCAACCTCAAAGCTCACCCTGGTGCGGGTGCTCGCCTTTTCAAAGATCATCGCCAGTGTCTTGCCCTTCAGAAGCTCCTTAAACTCGCCCTTCCTGGCTTCTGCCTTAAGCTGAGCAGCACTCTCAAAGATCTCATGTATTATGTCTTTCATATCAAGAAAAGATAAAATGTGCATCACTCACCCCTCAGCGCTTTAAGGCGGGCAAGCTTCGCATCAATAAGCTCCCGTTTACCAATATCTCGCCTGTGGTATATATGCTCTCCTTTGATATGCCCTATAGCGCGCTCAGCTATCGCCTCAGCTTCGGCGATGCTCTCTGCCACGCCTACCACGGCGACGCTGCGGGAGGTGGTTGTGTATATCTCGCCGTCCTCCTCATTAACCGCCGCATAGTAAAGCGTGGCTCCCTCTCGCTTAATCGCCTCCTCGTCTATGCTTATCTTAGCGGGAGGCGCCGGATTTACCCCGTAACCCTTAGGTACCACGTACTTGCAGACCGAGGCGAGCTTCGCAAAGCTCACATACTTCTCTGAGAGGGTACCCTCAGCTATGCGAGTGCATATCTCCGCAAAGTCTCTCTCTAAGAGAGTAAGCACATTCATAGCCTCGGGATCGCCAAAGCGGCAGTTAAACTCTATAAGCTTTATCTCCTTACCCTTCATGAACTGGCCGTAGAGAATGCCCTTGTACCCCTCACCTGTCTCTTCCTTCAGCGCCGCCACAGTCTTGCGTATCACCTCTACTGCGAAGCTGTAGTCCTCCTCAGTCAGGAAAGGTAGAAGCCCATCGCTTTGAGAATAAGAGCCCATCCCACCTGTGTTGTGCCCTTTATCGCCTTCAAATGCACGCTTGTGGTCCTGCACCGCGGGCATGGCTACGACGTTGCGTCCGTCCACGAAGGCTTGCACTGTGAACTCCTCGCCAAGGGCGCGCTCCTCTATGACCACCTTGCCCCCGCCTATTCCGCGTTCTATCACCTCTCGAGCGTAAGCCTTTGCTTCTTCCTTATCCTTTAGCTGCTCTCCCACAACCTTGACGCCCTTGCCACCGGTTAACCCCACAGGTTTAACTGCAACGTCGCCTTCGAAAGCGTCGATGTAGTCAGCCGCCTCCTTTGCGTCGTCGAAAGTGGCGTATCTCAGACTTCCAGGTATCCTGTACTTGGCCATGAGGTTGCGGCAGAACTCTTTGCTGCACTCCACCATTGCCAGAGCCCTTCGCGGACCCACGCATGCGATGCTCTCGCCCACGAGTTCGTCAGTAAGCCCTGCGCAGAGAGGTGCCTCAGGGCCTATTACCGCCAGCTCGATGTTGTGTTTTAAAGCGAAGTTTTTAATCGCCTCAATGTCAGTCTCCTTTGCACGCAACACCTCTTTGCTTAGCCGCTTTATCCCTGGATTAGCGTTGCTCATCGCGGAGTAAAGCTCAACCTGTGAGCTTCGCTTAAGCGCCTCTGCGATTGCATGCTCCCTCGCTCCGCCTCCAACCACAAGCACCTTCATTCAATAACCTCCTACATGGAAAAGATTTACCTCTATTACTATTAAAGCGATGCCAAGAAGGAAGAGGATGAAGTGGAAGAGGACTAAATATGAGAACAGCAGATAAAGCCCGCTCTTTATGTTGTTGGACGCCTTTGTTATCGTCTCTATGCTTGCGGTGGCGCTACTCAGCGCATTTGTGAAGTCGTCAATGAGTCCGCCCAGAGGTGAGCGAAGCTCTCCCAGGCTCTCACCCGTGGCTGAGAGTCTCTCGCTCACATTTGTAAGCTCCTCCGAGGTGCGCTGAAGCTTCGACGCTGTAGAGCTCAGCTCAGCAGATGTCGCCTCGAGCTTGTCAGCTGTGGCAGCGAGCTTTGTGCTTGAACTCTGGAGCTTTATGCTTGCGTCGCTAATCCTGCTCACAGCCGCCTTGAATTCATACTTGCGCGGCAGGGCGGTGCCGTTGTATGAGTAGCTATCTGCCCAGGCTTTAAGCTTGTCCGCCGCCTCGCGAAGGTATTCAGCAGCGTCGTCGTTGTACGCAGAGGCGGTGCGTAGCTCCTGAGCGGCGACACTTAGCTTGGTGGAGGCGGCGTATATGCTGGTGCTCGCCTCAGCCACGCTCTCGCTGGCTTTTTTAAGCTCCTCGCCGGAGATGGTCATGTTCTGTTTGCTCGCCTCCAGCGCAGAATGCACCGTCTCTCTGCGCTCCTGCATCTTCTCGCCGGCTTGTGATATATCCTGCTGCACCTCCTGCGATGGCGAGCCAAAGTCGTAGTCGTGAACAGCCTTTATACCATAGAGGCTGCCCACCATGCCAACTAAGCCAATGAACACAAGGAGCACACCCAAACCTTTAAGCAGAGCAGAAGGTACATCCATGCTACGCACCTCATAACAGTTGAGAAACCCTCAGCAGCGGGAGAAGCCTGAGCTTCTCCTGCTTTAAAGCCTCTTCGGCACCCTCTTCTCGGTCAACCACTACTATCACATCATCACATATTAACCCTTCGCCCCTTAAAGCAACGGCGGCGCTTATTACGCTGCCTCCCGTAGTTGTAACATCTTCCAGGAGCACGACGCGTTTGCCCTTCTCCCACTCCCCCTCAATCTTAGCTCCAGTGCCATAGCCCTTCTTTTCCTTCCTCACTATCAGGAAAGGCTTGTCCACAGCAAGAGCGGTGCACGCCACAATGGGCACGGCACCAACGGCAACGCCAGCAAGATAGTCATAGTCGAGGCTTCTGAGCTTCTTCTCCATCTCAGCAACTATTTCGCGGAGAACCTCCGGCTTGGTATACGCTTTTTTAATATTTATGTAGTAGCTGCTCCTTTTGCCGGAGGCGAGCACAAAGTCGCCCCGCATTACCGCATACTTAGCGAGAAGCTCTGCAAGCTTACTCATAGCCTCACCACGGCACATCCTTAATTTTCAGGTGGTATCCAAGGCGGTTGACTGTGAGGTGCCCGAAGGGTGTTATCACGAAGAGTATTATTATATAGTCGCGTGGTATTTCTGTGAAAAGGCTCGCGAGCACAAGCGCTCCGACTACAAAGTTGAGCTGGTCGAGAAGAGGCACGGGTGCGCCCCGCTCAAAGCCCATGCGGCGCTTGAGGAAGCTGCTCACGGCATCGCCAGCGAGGGCGCCGAAGGATAGGGCGAAGCCGAGCAGAAGGTTGCCCTGCAGCGCACCCACAAGGCTGCCGCCAGCAACGCCTACAATGGTGCCGCGAATCGTCACGCCATCGCCAAGCAGGCGGCGACCGTCTACGAATTTTTTTCCAAAGTCGAGGGGCGTGCCCCCACCGAAGATTCCCGGCAGGGTATTGGCGACGTACGCTGGCAGGAAGAAGTAAATCGCCTGTGCTATCCTCTCGAGCAAGCTGAGGGGCATGCTCTCACTTATGCAAGAGCGTATATAAAATTTAGCTCGGGTGAGTGCAAACCTATTTATCCCGCTCAGGTTAACTAAATAATATGCCTCACCTTCAGGTTGCTCTGGACCTGCTCAGCATTGAAGACGCACTAACCATCGCAGGCGAGGCTGTGCGAGGCGGTGCAGACTGGCTGGAGGCAGGCACACCGCTAATAAAAAACCACGGCATGCTGGCAGTGAAGAAGCTGAAGGCGAGCTTTCCGCGCTGTGTAATCGTAGCTGACATGAAGACCATGGACACCGGCGACCTGGAGGTGGAGATGGCAGCGAAGAACGGCGCCGACGTCGTGGCTGTGCTCGGCGTAGCCAGCGACTTCACAATAAAGCGCGCGGTTAACTCAGCCAGAGCCCACGGGGTTAAAATAATGGCTGACCTCATAGGCGTCGAAGATAAGCTGCGCCGTGCCAAGGAGCTGGAAAAACTTGGCGTCGATTACCTTTTGATTCACACACCCAAGGACATTCAGAAGGTGAAGCTGGAGAAGGTGAACACCTCGCTGGAGGAGTTGCGAAGGATAAAACAGAGCGTTGGCTTGCCAATTGCAGTTGCCGGGGGCATAAATAAAGAGACACTTCCTATACTTAAGCAGGCGGGAGCGGAGATATTCGTAGTGGGCAGCGCCATAACAAAGGCGAAAGACGTGGTAGCTACCACGCGGGAGCTTTGTTCGCTTGCCGGCGTCACCCTTGCCAAGCCCGAGCCTGAGAGGAGGCTCAGCTATGAGGAGATTGTTAAGGGCTTCGAGGCACTGCCCACACCCTTTATAAGCGACGCCATGAAGCGCTTCGGCGCAATGCGTGGTTTAAAGCCGATTGTTAAAGGCAAGAGGATCGCGGGGAAGGCGTTTACCGTAAGAACCCTTGGAGGTGACTGGGGGAAGGTTGTGAAGGCGGTTGACCTTGCAGAAGCTGGTGACGTTATCGTCGTCGACGCCCAGGGTGTGGAGATCGCTGTGTGGGGCGAGTTAGCGACGCTCAGCGCAATGCAGCGCGGGATTAAGGGCGTTGTAATAGACGGAGCAGTTAGAGACAGCGATGACATCGCAAGGCTGGGCTTTCCAGTGTGGGCGCGCCATGTGGTGCCCAACGCGGGAGAGCCTCATGGGCATGGTGAGCTTCAGGTGAGCATAGCCTGCGGAGGGCAGAAGGTTAGCCCTGGTGATATAATCGTCGCCGACGACGTGGGTGTTGTGGTTGTGCCAAAAGAGCTAGCTTCAGAGGTACTGGCAAAGTCGAGAGAAATTGCAGAGAAAGAGCGCAGATACAAGGCTGAGATTAAGGCGGGAAAAACTCTGTCTGAGATTTTTGGGCTCTAGCACTTTTCCTGCGCTCTAGCGCTGAGGATAATACGCTTGCTTCTTTATTAATACACATGCTACGCAGGATTATCCCCATCAGCGCCTTCGCTTCCCTGGGATACTGCGAGCGCTACTTCTACATGACACAGGTGCTGGGCGTTAAGCCAGCACCCACCAGGGCGATGCGCGCCGGAGCAAGGCAGCATTCGCTATCGAGGAAGCTCGACGAAGCGAAGCGCTTTGGAAGAGAGGAAATCCCGGCACTTAAAGAGAGGCTGTGCGACGCAGCAAGTGTGGTGGTGCTTCCCAGAGAGGCATTGAGAGTAGCGTTTGCCCACGGCGGCTATTTCTTTCGCGGCCAGGTAGACAAGCTGGTTAAGCGTGGCAGCGAGGCTCTGGTGCTGGAGGAGAAGTTCGTCTTCAGGAGCTATGGGAAGCTTAGAAAGAGCCACGAGTACCAGCTCTCAGGTTATTGCCACGCTTTAAAGGCTGGCTTGGCAGGTTATGCCTTTGGCAAAGCTACGCGCTGGCTCGGTAAAGGTATGTTCTCCCACCTGGAGGTCAAGTATATGGTGATTGAGAGGCATCGCTTAACGAGAGAGGTGCTATTTGCCTCGCAGCCTAAAAGCTACAGTGCCAAAACGTTTCTGCCCATACTCGAGAGGGCTGTGGGCATACTGAATGGCGAGGTGCACCCTGATCGCAATGAGGAGGCAATGTGCGAGCGATGCTCCCTTGCGCAGGCGTGTGATAAAACGCTACGCTAGCGGCTCTCCCTCTTCGCCTGGTCAGCTAACTTAGGCAGGGTAATGCTGCGGTTGCAGCTGGGGCAGCGCACGCGGTAGGGACGGCGTTTGAGCACCACTTTGCCTGTGTTCTCCTCGCCGCAGAAGGGGCAGTGGAGCATAAACTCGCTCTCTTCGCTTCCCTGCCTCTTCCAGAGGATTATCTCTCCCTTCTCCTCGCCTTCTTTGTTCTTCAGTTTCCTCTTTGTGAGGTATGCAAACTCTCCCGGTTTAATGCTCTTGATGTCGAAGGGCAGCTTCATAACCGTCACCTTAATGTAATAAAACATGCATATATTTAACTACTATGGTCAAAGGCGTTTGCCTCATCCGCGTGGAGGTGGGAGGAGAGGCGGAAGTGAGAAAAAAACTGCCTCAGGTTAAGGGCGTGAGGGAGGCGATGCAGCTTTTCGGTGAGTATGACTTCATAGCAATCATAGAGGCGGAGTCACTGAAGGAACTGAACCAGGCAGTGGACAGGATACGGTCAATACGGGAGGTTACTTCCACAAAAACCCTGGTGGCAGCGGATTATTAGGGGTTGAGCTCGTCAATCCACTTTATAACAGCGTCGCACCACTTGAGGATGCTCGCCTTCATTGTGTCCTTGATCTCGTCGAAGGGTGCAGCGTGGTAAACGTAGTAGTAGCCTCCATTTTTAATGTTCTTCTGCTCCCGGTAGATCAAGCCAGCGATAGTTAAATTCTGCAGCGCTCGCTGTATTGTGCTCCTGTCCTTGCCGAACTTGGCGACGAGGTCGTTGACTGTAAGCGAGCCCTTGTTTACCAGCTCCAGGTAAATCTCAGTCTCAAAGCTCTTCAGCCCGAACATACAGCGCATTATATCTATTACCGACATCTCCCTGAAGGGGGTTTTGAGGTCAGGGAGGTTTTTCATTCTCCTGCCCCCTTAATCCTTAATGGTAATCCACATGCTTCGTACCCTTTAGTTCGCTTATCAGGTTAATGG
>MTME02000052.1 GCA_002011115.2 Candidatus Pyrohabitans sp. JdFR-17 | reverse complement strand
CCACCACCTCTAAACGTCCACCACACACTGCGCCTTATATCTTCCATCCTCTTTATCAACCTCAAGCATTGAATAGGTTGCGCCCTTAACCTCGACGCTTATCTCGTGCTTCTCTTTGTCTATTGGCTCGCCTATGGCGTAGCCCTCCAGGCGAGTACCGTCCTGCGAAATTTTAACCTGGAAGTCTGAAAAGAGGTAACCCTCCAGGTCTGCAATAGCGAGAAGCTGGTTGAGCCACTCTACAAGCAATGTCTCTGCATCTGGCGCCTCAGCCTTTATGTGAAATTTTTTCACCGGTTTAACCTTGCTCAAGTCCACCATAACTGAGAACATCGCTCTGGCTGCGTTTTCAAAAGCTTCTTCTAAGGTTTTACCATATCCCCTTATTCCTATATCTGCCTCATGGTCGAATGTCCCATAATCCATAATTCGTCACCGTCATCCTAACAGGAGGACCCTCGCTGGTTAATCTACCTACCAAAGAGTCCTTTAATGAGGCGCTTCATAAAGGACTCCTTTGGCTGAGGTGGTATGTACTCCTCCCCTACTAAGTCTGCAGCAAGCTTCTTAATCGCCTGCGCTGCCTGCGAATTCGGGGCGCGGATTACAAATGGCTGACCAAATGCTGCGCTTCTTCGCACCTCCGGGTCTTCAGGAACAACAGCTAAGATGCGCGTCTCCAGAATCATCTCCACCTCTTTAACAGTGAGGTCGCTGCTGTCAAAAGTTGTACGGTTCAGCACCGCGCCGAGCACGTGGGTGCCCAGCTTTTTTGCGACGATTTTTGTTTTCAGAGCATCACTCATAGAGGAAATCTCGGGATTCACCACCAGCAGCGCTTCCTGCGTCGTGGAGAGCGCTGTCAGCACACTCCTCCCCAGCCCTGCGGGCGCGTCTATGAGCAGAATCTCAACCTGTCTTAGCGCTTCCAGCACCGAATCAAGCCTGTCGGGGTCTGCCTTCTTCAGCGTTTCCAAGGATATGCCCGCAGGCACAACTTTTACCCCGGCGGGTCCCTCGTATATCGCCTCGCTTATGTCTGCTTCACCAGCTAAGACATGGTGAAGGGTGGTTTTCACGTCCTCTAAGCCGAGAATGAGTTCCAGGTTTGCCATTTCTATGTCCGCGTCGAGAATTAAAACTTCCTTGCCAAGCTGCGCAAGTGCTACGCCTAGGTTCGCTGATATGGTGGTCTTACCTGTTCCACCCTTTCCAGAACATATTGTAATGGAGACACCCATGGTAATCGCCTGCTAACTCTCGCGTTTTATAGGCCTTTCCAAAAGCCAGTTAACGGTGCGGAGCAATTCCTCATTCCTAAAAGGTTTGCTGATGTGCCAGTCCGCAAGACCCTCGTCAAGGCTGGTTATCTTATCCTCATCCTCACTTTTAATTGTGAGCATCGCTACAATGATATCCTTTGTATCCTCCTTCTCTTTAATTTTTCTGCTTACTTCCCACCCATTCAAACCGGGCATCATGACATCAAGGAGAATAAGGTCTGGCTTACTCCCAGACTCAAGTTTATCAAGTGCCTCTTGGCCGGAGTTTGCAGTTTCTACCTCATGCCCCCCCTCTTCCAGAATCTTTTTGATAAGGAAGACCATCTCAGGTTCATCATCAACCACCATAATTTTGGCCATGTTCACTCCTCCATAATCATGGGCGATTAACTATTTTAGTATTATATAGAATTTGTATTTAAAACTATTTGTTGTCCATAGCTTTGTCTATCTTCTTTATTATTTCGGCTACACCTCTGCCTTCCTTTGCGGAGCATATCAGCGCTCTATCCAGGGGCTCAATCTTTCTTGCCTCCCTGAGCTTCTCCTCTGTCAGAAGGTCGACCTTGTTGATCACAGGGATTATGTCCACATCGAAGCTCTGTGCAATGCTCTCGTAAATGCGGAGTTGCTCCTCCATGGGATATCCACAGGTTTCTGTAATGTCGAACAGGAAGACCACTAGGTTCGCCAGGTGTTTCAACGCCAGTATGCACTGCATTTCCTCCCGGCGCATCTCCTCGAAGCTGCGGTCGAGCAGGCCCGGGGTGTCTATCACCTGCACTCGTTTGTGGTGGTGTTCGAAGTAGCCTAGAAGAAGCTGGTTTGTGGTGAAGGGGTAGCTTTCTACCCTGGGCTCCGCTCCAGTAAGGCGGCGAAGAAGTGAAGACTTGCCCACATTCGGCGCGCCTGCGATTACCACGGTAAAGGTGTCCTCCACATTTGGCAGGTTTTTAAGCCTCTCTCTAGCTTCTCTCAGAAATAGAAGCTCGGGCTCAATCTTGCGAAGCAGCGAAGCGAGCCTGCCGTAGAACTCCTTTCTGTGGCGGTGGACTTCGTCCTCATCTCTCGCTGAGCGCACCTTGCGGGCATACTCCCTCTCAAGCCTCTCAATTTTATTCACCATCCACCTGAGCGAGCGCAGGCTATGGGTGAATTTCTCCATCCCCACTAGAGTCTCTATAAGCTCGTGATAGAATGGGGTAAGCTCTTCAATGCGGGGGATTCTCATAAGTATTCTGTTCAGGTAGCGCCGTATCGAAGAACCAGCTATAATTATTCGGCGTTCTTCTCGCTTCTTAACCCTCTGCAGTCTTGCTCCGGGAGCAGAAACTCTTCTTGCCTCTCTTGAAGCTCTCGAAAAGGCATAGTCCATCAATTCTTGAGAATCCAGTATCCTGGGGACGCGTTTGAAATTCATTTCACAACTCCCTAAGGTTTATATATAAATATCTATCATAGTTAATCATTAATAATGTCTTAAAATATTAAGTACTAAATTTATATTATAAGGGGACGGTCATGAAACTCACGCCCGTTCAGAGAGAAGTTTTGATGGCGCTGGTAGAGCTTTACCACAAGTCAGGTGGTGAAGCGGTTAAGGGTGAGGACATAGCGGAGCTCATACACAAGAATCCTGGTACAATACGAAATCAGATGCAATCACTTCGCAGCCTTGGCTTAGTCGAGGGCGTTCCTGGGCCAAAGGGTGGTTATCGTCCCACTGCTGAGTGTTATTCGATTCTTAACTACGAGAAGCTTGAACGTGAGGTAGCTGTGCCCATTCGCATAAACGGCAAACCCGTAGAGGATGTGACAGTAACAGGAATAGATCTGATAACAATTCATAACCCGGAGAAATGCCGCGCAACAGTGCACGCCTTGGGTGACCTGAAGAAGATACCAGTTGGCAAGGTGGTTCTAATAGGGCCAACGCCCGTAAACCGCCTCGCGATTCGCGGCAAAGTTGTGGGTCGCGACGATATAGACAATGTGCTGCTCATTGACATCCTCGAGATGGTATCCGTACCCAAGGAGAAGGTTTACGATGTGGCGACGCACACCATAAAATCTATATCTCCTGAGGCAACTATCCGCGATGCCGCGGCACTTTTCACTCGGGTTGGCATCCGCGGTGCTCCTGTGATGGAAGGCGCCAAAGCAGTGGGTATTATTACCAACACCGACATCGCCCGCGCTATCGCAGAAGGCAAGGAGGACTGCAAGGTTAAGGAAATAATGAGTACCACCTTAATAACAATCCATAAGGACGCAGCCCTCTCCACGGCGATAGCTGTGATGGAGCAGAACAATGTGAGCAGGCTTATTGTTGTAGACGACCACGGTGATGTTATAGGCATAATCACGCGTAGAGATATCTTGTGCAGAATGGCGAGGTTGCTGCGTCAGGTTTCGCTGTAGGCCAGCGTTTTTCCCAAGCGAATATCTTCGCTGAGGTAGGGGAGAAGGTTTATATTTCTCAGCACTGCTGCCGGGTGGTATGTCACTATGTATACCCTATCCCTTTTGAATGGCTTTCCTCTTGCCTCGCCCACCCTCTTAATTCCGAGAAGTGACTCGGCAGCAACGCCGCCAAGGAGCAGAATCACGCGGGGGTTAATCGCCATAATCTGCCTTCTAAGATAGGGAAGGCACGCTCTTATCTCCTTTTTCTTGGGTCTTCTGTTGTTGGGTGGTCTGCATTTGATGACAGATGTTATAAACACTTCCTCCCGTGTTAACCCAGCGTCGCTCAGCACCTGGGTGAGCAGTCTTCCCGCGCGCCCAATAAAGGGTTTGCCCTTCTCATCTTCCTCCCTTCCCGGAGCTTCGCCTATGAGCATGAGCTTAGCATTCGCGCTACCCTCGCCGGGCACCGCATGGTTTCTGCTCCAGCCCAGTTCACATTTAGTACATGCATTTATCTCCTTAGCGATTTCCTCCAGGCTTTCGCGCATGCCAGAGGGGTAACCATTGTCAAAGATAAAATTTATGTTCAATTATGTGGAACAATATTTAACATATATTTTTTATAAGGTTAGAGGCATCGAGTAAGGTAGGTGGAAAAGATATGAAGGTGGCAATTGCTGCGGACGTCGCGGAGGAAAGCATAAAGGTAAGCGAGCACTTTGGAAGGGCAAAGTACTTCCTGATATACGAGATAACCGGCGATAGTGTCAGCTTTGTAGAGGCGAGGGCAAACCCTAAGGCTCAAGGGCACGGGCACTTCCACGAGATGATTCTCCCGGTGCTGAAAGATGTGGAAGTCGTCATTTCAGCTGGTATGGGAAGAGGCGCATACTCGCATTTAATAGCAGAGGATAAGAAGATTGTAATAACCAGTGCCATACCCGCAAGAGAGGCTGCTGAAAAGTTCGCCAGGGGTGAGCTGAAGCACGAGCCGGAAAGGATTCATGCCTCGCATCACCATGGGCATGCTCATGCTCACAGTCACTGAATTAATAAAGCTTAAAGGAGGTGATAATAGTTATGACTGCAGTAGTTGAAGAAATCGGAGAGAACCTGTACAAGGCTACAACTGAAAACTGGGACGAGCTTGTGCTCAAGTCGGACATACCAGTGGTGGTGGACTTCTGGGCAGAGTGGTGCGGTCCCTGCAGGATGCTCGGACCCATCTTCGAGGAAGTGGCGGCAGAGTACAAGGGCAAAATGAAGTTTGTGAAACTGAACACCGACGAGAACCGTGAGATTTCAATGCGCTATGGTGTGATGAGCATCCCCACCCTCGGGTTCTTCTATAGGGGTGAGCCTATAGATGGGCTCGTGGGTGCGGTGCCCAAGTCTGTGCTGGTGTCAAAGATAGAGAATGTGCTCAAGAAGATAGCCTCAGAACAGTAAACCCTATTTTCTTTTTATTTTATCTAATATTCTTTCAGTTCAACCTCTACTTTTTTATCTTCATCCAGCTCCACAATTGCATACCCCATATGGAAGGCGCCTGGATTTACAACCGTTGTGGAAGCCACCCTCGCGACGCCCCTCGCCTCGTGAATATGTCCGCATAGCGCGAGCGTTGGCTTATTCTCTTTTATAAATGCCTTCACAGCCCTGGAGCCTGCGTGCATTCCTGAGCTGGTCAGGTCGAGCTTTGTTCCAAAAGGTGGGGAGTGGGTAACCAGTACCTTCGTGCTGCACTCCTTAATGGCAGAATAACCACTCTCCAGCAGCTCCCTCAGGTGCTCTTCATTATACTCCTGGGGCGTGGCAAAAGGTGTGGGATTTGAGCCACCAACACCAAAAAATCCAATCTCGTCAGCAACGCTACTCCTGCCGTGTAGGCTAACCCTGAGCTCCTTCAACAGCTCATTCACCTCCGGCAGGTCGCAGTTTCCTGGCACAGCAAAAAGACGCTTCGCCAAACTTAGCATTGGCTTGAGAATCTCCCTCGCCTCGTCTCGTCCACCAAAGTTTGTTATATCCCCCGCCACCACCACAACATCTGCATTGGCAAGCTCCGTCTTTATCCTGTCCAGCTTTGCAAGCCTTCCGTGGATGTCGGAGATAACAAGTATTCTCATTGTTTTCAATTACATATTAATTGAATAAAAATTTTAGCCCTGATTTGTATTGGGCCCCCCTCCCCAACCCTAATATACTTCTTACATTATGGGTTTTATATACTTTTTTGGAAATTTCCTTCAAATAAAAATAGCGATTTGGTTTTAATAACCTTTTGTTATTGAAGTTGACTTCAAATAATCTGTGTGTGTTCCTCCTCCACCTTTACCATATTCATAAGTGAGGCAGCCTTTCTTCCCAGGGTGGAGAGGGAATAAACCTTATTTTTATCCTGCTCCACTATTCCCATTGCCTTTAGATTTTTCAGATGAAAACTCACAGCGGTAGGATCTTTAATCCCTATGTTGCGCCATATCCCAGTGAAGCTCCTCGGAGAGGTTCGTAGAAGATTGAGTATTTCTCTTCTGAGAGGGTGATTCAGGGCACGTATTATAAGCTCAAACTCCTGCTTTGAGAGCCCTCCTGAGGGGATGGTGATGCTGTGTGCCTCTTCCTCCAGCACCGTCTTTATAGACATCTTTATCTCTTCCAGGCTGAAAGGCTTTGCGATGTAGTCACTCGCACCTCGCTTCATTGCCTCCACAGCACCCTTTATGCTGGAGTAACCTGTTATTATAATAACTTTAATGTTTGGAAGGTGCTGCTTAACCCACTCAAGCAAACTAACTCCGTCGATTCCTGGTAGCCTTATATCTGTTACAAGGATATCTACCTTTCCTTCTTTCAGGATTTTCAGCGCCTCCTCCCCATTCTCAGCAGTAACTACCTCGTGTCCCTCATTGCTCAACACTCTTTCAAGCCCGCGCAGTGTTATGAGTTCATCATCTGCAACCAATATCCTTGCCATATTTTTTCTCTCAGTGGTTTTTTGTATAGATGTTAATTTTTATTTAATAGAACATATAAAACCTTTTGTCATTTCCAAGTAAAATACTGGCTATTAGCAAACGCCACACCGCCTGCATCCGGGTGAGCAGGCAGGCGAGGTTTCACCTTCTAAAAATTTGAGGTACTCTGCGAGCAAGTACCTCTTGTTCACCAGGACATCTATTTTCTCCCAGGGTAACTCAGCGTCTACACTAATTTTCTCCAGGTAGCTCTCCATGCTCAGCCCAGCATCTCTAAAGGCACGCTTCCACGCACTGTAGCTGCTGCCGTAGCTCAGCACCTTCTCGAGCACATATCCAAGGCGAGAGTCACCTCTCGCAATCGCCGCCTGAAGCGCCGCACTTTTAATGCTCTCACTCTCTACACCAGCGACGCCAGCAAGAGCTTTGTGAAGTATACGTAGCCTGCGCTTCAGCGCGCTAGGCTCTGGGAAAGGGAACCACTGCATGGGTGTGTGGGGCTTTGGTACCAGGGGGTTTACCGATAGTTTAATGCTTAGCCCTGTCTCTCTCTTGAGCGCTTTTGCCTCCTCTGCAAGCGCTGTAATGTGCTCCTCCCCTTCGCCCGGAAAGCCAATGATGTAATAGAGCTTTAAGTTTTTTATACCTGTGTCTGCCGCAAGCTTCGCGGCAGCATGAATCTGGGAGTTGCTTATTTCCTTATTAACCGCATAGCGAAGCCGCTCACACGCCTCTGGCGCCAGGGTGATGCTGCGCTGACCGCTTTTTACCAGAGCCTCCACGAAGCTTCTCGTTAGGGTGTCTGCGCGCAGCGATGGCGCAGCGATCTCTAAACCAAGCTGCTTTAAAAGCTCAGCCAGCTCGTCTATGCGGGAGTAGTCGGTGACGCTCGCGCCCAGGAGGGAGATTTTCTCAGGTTTGCTCTCCTCAATGCCCTGTGTTATAAACTCCTCCAGTCTCGCCAAGCTGCGCTCCCTGCGAGGGCGGAAGATGTAACCACCCATGCAGAACCTGCACCCCCGACCGCAGCCCCGGGAGACCTCCACGAGTAGGCTTTCGCCAAAGGCTCCTGCCTCGCTGAGCACCTGCGCTGTGGGGAAGTAGGCGTCGAGGTCGCGAGCATAAACTCGCCTCGCTCCTCTATTAACTCCGGGAACGTACATATAGCCAAGCTTTGCAAGCTCTTCCAGCGCTTCCTCCTTCTTCCTACCCCTCACAGCTTCAATTACCTCCAGAATGCCCGCCTCCGCCTCACCGATGAAGAAGGCATCGACGAAATGCTCCAGGGGCGAGGGGTTGACACAGCACGGACCGCCGGCAATTACCACCTGCTCGCGTTCCTCTCGCCTTATCGCTATCCCGCTGCGACTGAGAATCTCAAGGATGTTCACCGCGTCGAGCTCAAACTGCCAGGAGAAGGCGATTACATCAAAATCGCGAAGGGGGGAGCGCGTTTCAACGCTCCTCTCCACGTCTAAATAAAAGCGCTCCGCGTATATATCCTCGCGGGAGTTGAGCAGGTCGTAGAGTATCTGCATTCCAAGGTTTGCGATTCCTGCCCTGTACAGATTGGGAAATACCAGGGCTACGCGCAGTTTGCCATGGATGCTTTTGATTACGGTGTTGCGTTCCTTTATAAGAGTCTGCATTTAAGTAAGAGAGGGGTGTAACGTCGCTAAGGCGGAGAGCACCTCAAAAACGATTAATAAGTCAGGAGGTTTATTTATAGAATGAGGATGAAAAATGGAAGATGTTGTTGAGGTCAGGCGGGTTGACGACGTGCTTATTTCAAATAATCAAAGATTTTTGATTAATTCATAAATAAAGAATTATGGAATAAGTAAGAATATAACAAATAATGTAATCTTGCAAATTTCTCAAAAACTTATGCCAACTATAATTATTTTTGATTTTAATTCATATTTAAGATTTATTTTTAAAGGTTAAAATGTTAAATATTAAGCAGGTGGAGAAGATGAGTGAGGTTGTAATAAAGGTGGATGTGCCTGAGGGGATGCAGGACAAATTTGAAAAAGCTATAGACAGTGTTCTAAAGAAGTTCTTTGATGAAGTAAAATGGACTGTTGCTCGAGATATAGTATCAAAGAGCAAATTAAATGAGGATATGGCTAATAAATTAGCATTAGAGGTTAAGGAAAGTATAGCAAAAAAACATGATGTATAAATGATTCTCGTAGTTGATGCTGAAGTAATTTTTGCGGCATTAATTGCCAGAGGATTTACACTCCAACTGATCAAGATTTTATCGGATCATGGTGTTGACCTTATTTCTCCCGACTATGTATCTGATGAAATAAGAAGGAGAAAAGATAAAATTATAAGATTTTCTGGATTGAACGAAGCACAACTTGATTTTGTATTAAATTTAATCTTTGAAAGAATAAAAATTATCAGCAGTAAGGAATATATACAATACTTCGAAGAAGCAGGAAAATTGGCACCGCACAAAATAGACATTCCATATTTTGCTCTCGCTCTTGCAAAAAATTCTGCAATATGGAGCAATGAAAAATCTTTCAAGCAACAGTCAAAAGTTAAAATTTTATCAACAAATGAGTTGAAAAAGATGTTTTTGTGATTTTGTATTTAATATTATTTTAGATAGCGTTTCATCAATTGTGTCACTCAAGGCAACCTACCTCCCTTACCAAAGA
>MTME02000051.1 GCA_002011115.2 Candidatus Pyrohabitans sp. JdFR-17 | reverse complement strand
AGCCTATGCCCTTGAGAAACTGCTTTAACAGGCGAACTTCGTTTTCCAGGCCGGAGATCCGCTTCTTAACATAATCGTTGTGGAAGGGCGTGCGATCCACGGCGCTCTTCAGGTAGCTAGTGTCTTTTATGGCATAGCACGGCACAAGCTCAACGTCATAGCCGCGAAACTCTCCCCTAACATACGGATGCTCCGCATACCTCTTTTCCACCCTCTTCAATACCCGCGAAGCTATGCTCGTGACTATACGCTCCATCTCTTCCTTGGAATACTCCTCCGGGAAGAAAATAAAAATGTCCAGATCCTTCTGATAGCGCAGCCAGGTGCCTCGAGAGGCGGAGCCTAATAGACGTGCATAAAGGCGGCGATCGTACTGCGAGGCTTCAGAGTCTATGCGTGCAACCAGCTTCTTCTCCACCTCTCTTAGCTTAGCCTCCTCATCTGGGGTGGGCACTATCCTGTTGAGCACCTCCTCAATAACCTGCATGGGTTAAGATACGCTTGAGAAAATAAAAGGTTATTCCTTCTCCCGCCTGTAGAGGTAGATATCCATCTTGGGGTACGGAATCTCTATTCCCTCCTCTGCAAAGCGGCGGTAAATTTCGCTGTTCAGGTAGTGCACCGCCCTGCCCTTGTATCGGGGCTCTATAACCCAGCAGAGGAGCTCGAACTCTAAACCTGAGTCGCCGAATCTGCGGAAGCGCACCCTCGGCGAGGGCTTCTCAACCACGTATTCATTCTTAAGCGCTATCTCCTTCAGTAGTTCCTCCACTCTGTCTATATCGCTCCCATAGGCGACGCTTATTGGAACGCGCACCCTGAAGCGCGGCTGGGGGGCACTCTCATTTATTATCTTTGAGCTTGCGATTATTGAATTGGGGATGCTTATCAGCACATCGTCGCGGGTTTTAATCTTTGTGCTTCTCAGCCCTATCTCCACCACCTCTCCCCGTTCGCCTGAGTCAAGGATTATGTAGTCCCCGATTTTAAAGGGCTTATCCATGAAGATGCTCACGCCACCGAAGAAGTTGGCTATTGTATCCTTTGCGGCGAAGGCGACGGCGAAGCCCGCAATACCAGCGGAGGCGAGTATTGGGGTTATGTCCTTTTCCCATACGGAGAGTAGCACCATTGCAGCGCCGGCGAGGAGCACCGCCTTGGCAATATTCTCCAGCAGCGGCACCAGCTCCTTTCCCAAGCCTGTGACGTCCACGATACGCACCGCTAAGCCGGTGAAGATGATAGAGATGGAGCGGTAAAGTGCGACCACCCAGAGGAGAACCACCGCAGATTTCAGCAGGTTTACAGTGTAGAACTCAACCTGCGCAGGAGGCTGGAGATAGCGTACCGCCTGCGCTGCGCCGAAGAGTACGATGGACACGAAAAGGGGTCGATGGAGTATCTCCACCAGGCGGTCGTCGAAGGTGAAGCGGGTGCGCGCTGTTATTCGCGAAAGTCCGCGGGTGACCAGCAGGTCAACGAGCTTCGCCCCCAATATGAAGGCGAGGAGCAGAACCCCTGCGTTGAAGTATTTCGAGGATGTAAGCTCAAAAAGGGCGGTGTCCATGAGAAAAGGGTGGTTGAGGGGGAATATAAAGGTTTTGTGGCTGTTTAAACAACCGCCAAAACCCCGGCGAGCACTGCAAGGGCCCCGAAAAACGCGCAGAAGTACTCGAATCGCAGCCTCCTCGCAGCGCCCAGCAGGAATCTTATTCCTACCAAGCTTGCGACGAAGGATGAGGCAAAGCCTGCGGTGAGCACTTCTAAGCTCAGTGTTTCAAACCCTCCGGCAAGCGCGGAGAGCAGGTTTACTCCGGCTATCGCCGGAATAGCCATTAAGAAGGAGAGTCTCAACGCCTCCTCGCTGCGGAAGCGCATCATTAGCAGGGCGGCGACGGTGATACCTGAGCGGGAGATTCCGGGCACCACCGCTATAGCCTGGGCTATGCCAGCGATGAGCATGTCTCTACGCATGGCATTCTCCACGTCTCTTGTACCTGTGGCTGGCGAAAAGTGGAGCAGCAAAGCGGTGGCAAGAAGCGCAAAACCTATTATTAAATTAATGCCCTCACCAAGAGTGGCGAAGCTCTCCTTCGCCATGAAATACAGGGGTACGCCGACAACGCCTGTGGCAAGGGTGGAGTAAATTAAGAAGATGAGGGTGCCCCTCTCCCTCGAGTCTGCACTTCTGGATGTTGCAGAGAGAAGTATGCCTTTGATATCCCTACGAAAGTAAACCAGCACCGCCAAGAGGCTGCCCAGGTGGAGGAAGAAGGCAATGTCCAGCGCGGAGAGCACATCCATGCCGAGCAGGTTCACCATCGCAAGCATTGCCTGACCAGAGCTGCTTATGGGCAGCCACTCTGCTATGCCCTGGAGTATGCCGAGCAGTGCAGCCTGAGCTAAATCCATGCACAGAGCTTGTGGCGATGCTATTAAAAGCTTCTGCTAAAACCTGGCGATTCCCCACTTATCGATGGCAGCCTTCAGCTCCTCATGCTCCTGTGCGTACTCCTCCAAGGCTATGCCCTGGAGCGTCGCCTCTAACGCTTGACGCATGGCTCTCGCTCCCGCGTCTGCGCCTAGAGGGTGGGCATAGATTCCTCCTCCAGCCAATATCAGCGCATCCTCGCCCAGGTAATGAACATTCGCAGGTATCTTGCCGGGATGCTGCCCCCCAGAGGATACAGGCAGGGCACGCCTCAGTTTGCCCATTTTCTGCTTAAGCACGGCAGCGCTCTCAAGCACAGAGTCTATGTCCTCGTACAGCTTGCCGAGAATCGCGCCCACGTGCACCTGATCTCCGCCGGCAAGGCGGGCAAGCTTGCTAACCACCACTGTGCTTATTCCGTGCACCTCACTTCGCGTAAAGGCAGCGAACATATCGCGGTGGCAGTGCACTGGCACATTTATGCTCGGGTCCTCGCACAGCACGCGCAGCGCCGAGAAGCCCGCGGTGATGAAGTTGAGCATCAGGCAATTGGCACCATTTTCAAGGGCGATGTCGGCGTTATCTAAAATCTTATCAACCTCGTCGGTTACGTTGACCGCATAAAGCGTCTTCTCTCCCTTCTCCTCGTTGGCTTTATCTATAGCCTCCATTGTAACAGAGACGCGCTCCTCTATCGGGGAATATTCAGGGTTTGCGATGAGCTCGTCATCCTTAATAAAATCGACGCCCCCTTTCGCGGCGAGATAACACGCCTCAGCGAACTTCTTTGGCGGCAGCCCAACGCAGGGCTTTACAATGGTGCCTATCAGCGGCCTTCCCTTTACGCCAAGAAGCTCTTTGCAGCCTGAGATTCCAAACTTGGGCCCGCGAAACTCGCTGAGGTAGCTATACGGAAACTCCAAGTCGAGTAATTTAATGTTCCTGAACTCACCCATCTCGAAGAGGTTGCCAGCTACTGTGGTTAGCAGCATTGGCAAGCAGGCACCGAAGTTGCCGTGGGGGAAGGCGATTCTCAGCCTGCCTTTATTTAACTCTCCCTCCTTGCCAAGCTTCTCCACCTCCAGCACCTTGGCGCTGTACCTTGCTATTAGATCGTCGCTCTCAAAGCCCACCCTTACCCAGGTGCCGGTGCTCTGCTCCGCCGCCAGAGCTTCGGCGGCTTTATTTAAATCCATCCCCGTCTCGAGATAGTAAGTGGCAATTACATGGCTCTCCTCATCTATAGCCTGAGCGAACCTCATAGCTTTGCCTCCTGCTCCGCAAGTAGAATAGTGACATCCTTCACTCTTAAATCTTCCCCAGCGAGGGTTTTCAGATGGAGGTAGCAGCTTGGGCAGAAAGTGGTGAGAATCTCCACTTTTGTTGCCTTAGCCTCTTCCAGGCGTTTCTTACCCAGGGAAGCACTTAATTCTGGAAAGGCGAGAGGAAAGCCGCCGCCCGCGCCGCAGCAAATAGTTTGCCGCTTAGTATGCTTAAGCTCGCGCAGCTCAAGCTGTTGGATAGCTTTAAGAAGGGTGCGAGGCTCCTGGTAAATATCCGCCCCCCTCGCTAGGTGGCACGGGTCGTGATAGGCTACCCTTGCGGCTAATGGCGATAGGGAGAGCTTCTCAATATTCTCGAGGAGCAGCCTTGAAAGGTGTACCACCTCCACCCCGGGGTAATGTCTGCGAAAAGTATTGTAGCACCCTGGGCAGGTTACTATAAGCTTCTCCACGCCCCGCTCCTCGAGTTTCGCCCTGTTCTGCGCAATAAAGTCTTCCCAGGCGGAGCCGAAGGTGAGCAGCGGTGCACCGCAGCAGAAATCGCGAATCACCGCAAAGTCTTCATAAATTAATCCGAGAAGCTTAATCGCCGCCTCCTCTATCTCCTTCGCCCTAAATTGGGTGGTGCAACCAGGGAAGTAGGCTATACTCGCCTCGCCTTCGCTAGCGGGCATAACCTCGCCAAAGGGGTTGCCCATCTCTCGGGTAATCTCCACCTTCCACTCGTGGAGGGGGAGCTCAAGCTTGGAAAAGTAGCGGCGCCTTGCTTCTTCTATTAGTGAAGAAACCTCCACACCAGCGGGGCATGCAGCGCTGCACGCATCGCAGGTGGTGCACTCGAATAAACGGAGCAACGCTTTTTCGCTCGCAGGAATCTCGCCCTCCAGCAAAGCGAGCAATGTCTGAAGCTTGCCCCTTGCCACGCTTCCCTCGTTCTTTGTCTCTTTAAAGACTGGACAGGAAGCGCGGCAGAAACCGCAGCGCATGCACTGTTTCAGAGCTTGGGCAAAAGAATCCATTACCAGCTAACAAAAAACAGCCGTCAAAAACAAAAATATTAAACCCCAGCGCTAGCACTCAGTGGGCTGGGGCCAAGCTTCTTAATTCGCGCTATGAACTCCTTCATAGTGTTGGCGAAGCGCTCACCTTCGGCGGCTGAAATCCAGCGGAGCATCAAGCGCTCTGGCTCAATCCCAAGCTCGGGTAAGAGCTTCTTGAGCATCTCCACGCGCTTCTCAGCCTTCAGGTTCCCGCTCACATAGTGGCAGTCGCCTATGTGACAGCCCGCAACAAGCACGCCGTCCGCACCCTCTGCGAAAGCCTTGAGCACAAACGCCGGGTCCAAGCGGGCGGTGCACATCAGACGAATAATTCTTGCGTTGGGCGGGTACTGCAGGCGCGAAGTGCCCGCGAGGTCTCCACCAGCGTAGGAGCACCAGTTGCACATGAAAGCCACGATCTTGGGTTCAAACTCTGCCATCGCCACCACCTATGCTTCTGTTTTTACCTCCTCCCTTCCGCCTTCCACCGTCTCGTCGTGGAGCGCCGCTTCAATCATCGCATATATCTGTTCGTCGGTGAAGTGGCGTATCTGCATAGCCCCTGTTGGGCAGGCGGCAGCGCAGGCGCCGCAGCCCTTGCAAATCGCCTCATTCACCTGCGCCTTTCTATCCACCATGGTAATTACACCGAAGTCGCAGGTGCGCTCGCATATCCTGCATCCTATGCAAAGCTCTTTGCGCACAAACGCTACGATGGGCTCAGTCTCCACCTCGCCCTGCGCCATGGGTATCGCTGCCCTTGCTGCGGCGGCACTCGCCTGAGCGACGGTATCCGGGATATCTTTGGGTCCCTGGCAGGTTCCTGCTAGGTATATACCGTCGGTGAGAGTATCCACTGGGCGAAGCTTGGGGTGAGCCTCAGAGAAGAATCCGTCAGCGCTCCTGCTCAGCCTGAGCAGGCGCTGAACCTTGTCGCTGTCTCGCGCAGGCTCCATGCCCGCGGCAAGCACCACAAGGTCAAGCTCCACCTCTAAGGGCAAGCCGAGCAGGGTATCCTCCACCCTCACCAGCAGATTCTTGGTCTTGGGATCCTCAACTATCTCACCCGGTCTGCCTCGAATGAACTTTATGCCATACTCCTCCTGCGCCTGTCGGTAGAACTCCTCGTAGCCCTTGCCATAGGCGCGAATATCCATGTAGAAGATGTAAACCTCTGCCTCGGGGTGCTTCTCCTTGTACAGGCGGGCGTTCTTTATGGAGTACATGCAGCACACGCGGGAGCAGTAGGGGTTGCCCACCTTCGCGTCGCGAGAGCCAACACACAGTATAAAGCCTATGCGGTGGGGCTCCTTACCGTCGCTTGGGCGTAGAAGCTTTCCTCCGGTGGGCCCGCTGGCATTCACCAGGCGCTCAAACTCTAAGCCAGTGATGACATTCTCATAGCGCCCATACCCATATTCAGGCTTTCGCGTTGCGTCGAACTGGTCAAAGCCTGTGGCGACGATTATAGTGCCAACCTCTAGCTCCAGAATCTCATCTTTCTGGTCATAATCTATCGCCTCAGGTCCGCACACCGCCTCGCACATGCCACAGCCCAAGCAAGCCTCGTCGTCTATGGTGTAAACCAGAGGTACAGCCTGTGGGAAGGGCACGTATATCGCCTTTCTTACGCCCAAGCCCTGGTCAAACTCGTTGGGCACCTCAACAGGACACGCCTCAGCGCACAGGCCGCAGCCGGTACACTTGTCTTCGAGCACCTGCTTGGCACGCTTCCTTATCTTAACTTTAAAGTTGCCTATGTAGCCGTCTACCTCCTCGACCTCAGCGTAGGTGATAATCTCAATATTCTCGTGCCTCGCGGCGTCCACCATCTTAGGCGTTAGAATGCACGCGGAGCAGTCCATGGTGGGGAAGGTCTTGTCCAGCTGAGCCATCTTACCTCCCAAGCTGGGGGTCTTCTCCACCAAGTAGACCTTAAAGCCCATGTCCGCAAGGTCAAGAGCACTCTGTATGCCCGCGACGCCACCGCCAATAACTAGCGCGGCTTTCTCCACCTTTACCTTTGGCTTCTGCTGAGGCTCAAGCCTTCTCGCTCTAGCTACAGCCATCCTGGTTAAATCCTTAGCCTTCTCAGTCGCCTCCTTGGGCTGCTTCATGTGCACCCAGGAGTCATGCTCACGTATGTTAGCCTGCTCAAAGAGGAAGGGGTTAAGCCCTGCCTCTTCTAATGCACGTCTAAATGTCGGCTCGTGCATTCGCGGCGAGCATGCAGCGACGACGATGCGATTGAGCTTATGCTCCTTTATATCGTCCTTAATAAGCTGCTGTCCCGGGTCAGAGCACATGTACTTGTAGTCCCTGGAAACCACGACATTTTTTAGTTTGCTCGCATACTCGGCGACATCCTTGACATCCACTACGCCAGCGATGTTTATACCACAGTGACACACATAAACGCCAATCCTCGGCTCTTCCTTCTCCTCTCTATTGGTGCCCTTCTCTCCCTTCTCCTTATTTTCAGCCATATTTTATCCTCCTTAACAGGACCTCGCTGGCAAGAGGCAGAGGTCTGGTGGTAATCCCATGGGAAGGACTAACCTCTTTAAGACAAATTGTCATTATTTATAATTATTAATAAAGTTTTTGGTGAACACATCTTACCCCCTACCTAGACGTGGGAGAAGACTGGAAGGAGCCGACTCCCTCATTTTTTCTTAATCTTTGCGGCAAGCTCTTCAATAAGCTCTTTCAAACCCTTCCCCGAGCTTATGTCGAAGCCCTCGCCGTCCTTGAAGGTTGCATAGAGGTCTGTCCACGCGCCGCGCTTTCTCGCCTGGAAGGGTGGCGCTGCCTCAACCTCACCTTTAACAGGGAAGTGGATTGTTACATAGCTTATCTTACCGTTAATGTCCTTGTTCAGGTAGATGCGCACATTTTGCGAATCCACTCTGCCAAAGAAGTAGTCTATGCCCCGCTCAAAGCCAAGCTCAGAGAACATCTGCACCACTCGCGGCGGAAGGTCGCTGGTCTTGCACCCGCAAAGCGCTCCGCAGCTCTTTTCGAGAGCTTTAACTTTAGTCTCGAGCTCCTTGAAAACCTCCAGAGGCGCACCCAGGATAACCTCGCTGTCCTTGTAGTCTGCGAACATTCTGGCGCCGCCGCACAGGAAGGTTACATTTGCCTTCCCGCTCTTAAGCGGCTCTGCAATAACCTCACCGCACACGGCAATTTCGCCGGCGAACTTTGCTTCGATGCCGTGGAGAAGCGCCGCCGCCTCCATCACCTGGCGCGGGGTGGCTATCATCAGAACCACATCCGGGTCTGGAATCTCCTCCACGGGCGCGATGAGCACCGCCTTGGTTTCAGCGGGCTGTATCCTCGGCTGGAGGTCTATGAACATGGGCTCCTGAAAGCCCAGAGCGATCAGCGACTGGTGGCACTCCTCATCCTCGGCGCGCATGAGTATCGTCTCACCCAACGCGGCGCGCCTAACAAACTCGCAGAATTTTCCGGGCTTCGCCGGCGTGGGATAACCTTCTGGAATCTCCTTAAACAGCTTCACACCCACAAGGCGATACTTGCTACCGAAATAGGCGCGTATGCTCTCCATGGCTAATCCTCAAATGCCGGAATTTCTATATAAATTTCGTATGTTCTTTCTGCCACCTGCTTAACCTCTAGAACCTTGTATCCCTTGCCCTCCTGAGCCAGGCTGCGCGGTATGCTCTCCACCGCCGGCGGATAGTCCACTATCACCTTGAGCTTCCCGCCGCCCGAGTAGCCTATCTCCTCAGCCTTAATCTTGGTGTACACAAAGGTATCGGGGCACTTCTCGCCGCGAAGGTCTAAAGTCTCCATCACTCATCACCCTCCGTCACACTGGAAGCTTCACTTCCGGGTAACACTGTGCATACATCTTCTACGGGTTTGGGAATAAAGTGCTCTCCACACGCGGTGCAGTCGTCTCGCTTCGCCACTCTAACCTTCTCAAAGCGCATCTCGTCCACATTTATTATCAGCAGCTGATTCTTCAGTCCAATCTCCAGTCCAGCGAGGTAACGTATCGCCTCACTCGCCTGTATGGCGCCGACGATGCCTACGACAGAGCCCAGGATGCCGGCTTCGCGGCAGGTGGGTATCATGCCTGCGGGTGGCGGCTCGGGGAAGACGCATCTAAAGCATGCGGTCTCGCCGGGGATTATGCTCATCGCCCTGCCCTCGTACATCAGCGCGGCGCCGTGAAAGAGAGGCACGCGGTTAACCACGGCGGCGTCGTTAACAGCGTAGCGCACAGCGAAGTTGTCTGTTCCGTCGACGATGGCGTCATAGCCCTTGAGCAGCTCAAAGGCGTTGTCGTAGGTTACCTTCTCGTTTATCCCCTCTATCTTAATCTCCGGGTTTATCTCGCTCAGCCGCTTCGCGGCGAGCTCCGCCTTGGGTTTGCCAACGTCGCCGGGGGTGTAGAGGAACTGCCTGTTCAGGTTGCTCATTTCCACGCGGTCAAAGTCGAAGATGTGAATCTCACCTATGCCGGCGAGGGTCAGGTACGTCGAAACCGGACATCCAAGCCCGCCCGCTCCAGTTACAGCTACTTTGGCCTTCTTAAGCCTAGACTGCTCCTTGGTACCGAAGTCCG
>MTME02000050.1:5802-9560 GCA_002011115.2 Candidatus Pyrohabitans sp. JdFR-17 | reverse complement strand
ATCCGACAATAACCTGGAGAGTAGGCCAGAGCATACCTGAGAAAAAGCCGTGCACCCCGCTCAGCAGTACCGCAAGAAACGCTTCAGGTACATAGGCGTAGGCGATGGCGACCAGAGCAATCGGAAAGAGAGAAAGCCTTGCTATATAATTTCTGAGAGCTGGCGACCTGTCTCCAGCAACTCCAGCGAGGGGAGCAGCAATTGCCCTGGAAACCATAAAGCCCGAGGTAATTGCTGTGATTTCAATGGCAGTAGCGTGAAGATCTGCCCTGACTTTAAGCGCCAAAGCTGGTTTGATCAGATAAAAGGCAACGCTTGCGATAAATACTACGAGAAAGCTGGCCCAGAGAATGTGTTTTTTGCCGTTCATACCGCTCAAGCCTTGTTTATTCTTACAAATTTATATGTTTGTATTCCTTTCACTGCGCTCTGAAATTTGCTTAGGTTAAAAATCCCCATCTACGCATGCTTCGCGCCGTTATCTTCGACCTCGACGGCACACTGGTGGATTTTAACCTGGATATAAAGCGTATCAAGAGGGAGATTTTTGGCTTCGACGCTGAGCAGCCTCTCCTGGAGATGATAGACACCCTTGCGCCGGAGAAAAGAAAAGAAGCGCTCGCAAAAGTTGTAGAGCACGAGGTTAGCGCCGCCAAGCGGGCTGAGCTGAAGCCTGGTGTAAAGGAGGTTATAAAAAGCCTGCGCTCCCGTGGAATTGCCCTCGCCCTGGCCACGAGGAACTGCAGGCAAGCGTGGGAGATAGTTGCAGAGCGTTATCACCTTGCCTTCGATGTTGTGGTAACCCGCGAGGATACTGAGCCCAAGCCCTCGCCAGCGCAGTTCTTGCTCACTCTTAAGCTTCTCAGAGTGAGCCCGGAGCATGCTTTGGCGGTGGGAGACCACGCCTTTGACTACCTCGCGGCTAGAAGTGCGGGAGTTAAAATAGCTCTGCTCGACAATAAATTCTCCTCGGCATACTTGAACAAAGCCGACTTTGTGCTTCACAGCCTAAGAGACCTCGAAGGGGTGGTGGCTAGGCTATGCGTGTGATCGTTACCTCGCAGCACGACATCGCTGGCATGAATATATTCCGCGTGCTAAAAGAGGAGCTGGGCTTCTCGCAGGTGGGCGAATTTGAGGGCATGCCCCTGCTGAAGAAGGGCGAAATTATCGCTGTGGCAACCGAGCGAAGGCAAACCGAAGCGGAGCACCTGGACGAGCACTTCCCTGAGGCGGAGTACTATGTGTTTGCCACCCGCCACAAGGCTCAAGCAGAGCGTAAGACGCTTACTGTGCACGTCACCGGCAATCTTGGCAAGGAAGCGAAGGTGGGGGGCAAGCCCGAGACGCTTGCATACGCTAAGCCCAGCGCAATGAAGGTTGCGCTTCAGGAGCTTGAGCGCGCCAGGCGGGAGCTCAACCTCGAGTATGAGGTATCTTTCGAGGCGACGCATCATGGGCCTACGCAGCTTTCGAAGCCAGTGCTTTTCGTTGAGGTTGGCTCCACTGAGAGAGAGTGGCGCAATATGCAAGCGGTGCGCGCCGTGGCGAAAGCTGCTCTCAAGGCAGCGCAGTGCGAGCAGAGCTATGAAGCGTGTGTGGGCGTTGGCGGCACCCACTATGCTCCGCGCCACACCGAGGTTGCGCTCGAGACGCGCTATGCAGTGGGTCACATCATACCCAGCTATGCTATACCCGAGCTCAGCTTTGAGGTTTTTGAGCAGGCGGTGGAGAAGAGCGGCGCGGGTTTTGTCTACCTCGACTGGAAGGGGATGAAGCGTGAGGAGCGGGAGAAGGCTCTGGCGTTTGCCAAGAGACTGGGCATAGAGGTGAGACGCAGGAGAGACCTGGAAAAGCCTGCTGAAAGTTACTCTATTATTAGCGTTGACCTTGGCTTGGTGAGGGCAGCAGAAAAACTCAACTCAAAGCGAGTAAAGGAGATGTTCAATTCGCTGGGAGTGGTTGCAGAGCGTGACGAAAGTGGCAGGCTGGAGAAGCTGCTTTCAGGGCGAGATGTAAGCGAAGCGGTTGTAAACGCGTGCGTAGATATTCTCTCAGCCAGAGGCGAGCTTGTCTTTAATGGTAATGAGCTGGTGCTTACATATGCCGCCTTCGACCCGGCTAAAGCAGCACAACTGGGGCTGCGTCCTGGCCCTGAGTATGCGAAGCTGAGCCGAGGAGAGAGCGTGGTTTTAGGCGAACAAACAATAACGCCCGAGATGGTGCTTTCCAGGAGGGAAATCCGCATACCCATAGCAGAGCAACGCACCCTTGAAGTGCTAAGGAAAACGTTTAAATACCGGCGGTAGCCATTCATAAACCAGCAGGAGGAATCGCTTTGGACAGCATCATTGAGGAAGCCATAAAGAGGGCTGGTGAAGTTTCTCATAAAAATATGCCTGTCACAGGAAGAACCGGGATAGACGAGGAGCTGCAGAACTTACTATCGCAGACCAAGGCGAGGATTGTGGTTGTAGGTACAGGAGGAGCTGGGAACAACACTATGACTCGCCTGATGGAGGTTGGCATAGAGGGGGCGGAGACTGTAGCAATAAATACTGATGCCCAGGACCTGCTTAACACGATGGCACATAGAAAGCTGCTCATAGGCAAGGAGCTAACAGGTGGGCTTGGCGCTGGATCAGTGCCCCAGATTGGCGAGGAGGCTGCAAAGGAGAGTGAGCAGGAGATTAAAGAGGTGCTGGAAGGCGCCGACATTGTATTCATAACCTGCGGCTTGGGAGGAGGCACTGGTACAGGAAGCGCCCCTGTTATAGCCAATATCTCCCAGAAGCTTGGAGCGCTTACCGTGGCTATAGTCACATTCCCCTTTGCTATGGAGGGCATGCGCAGGAGAAGCAACGCCGAGATGGGGCTTGAGAAGCTGCGCAGGGAGACTGACACAGTGATAGTCATCCCCAATGACAAGCTTCTTGAAATAGCGCCCAACCTTCCTCTGCCAGCGGCATTCAAAGTGGCGGACGAGATTCTTGTTCGAGCGGTTAAAGGCATCGCCGAGCTAATAACAAAGCCTGGGCTGATAAACCTGGACTTCGCTGATGTGCGCGCTGTCATGGAGGGCGGCGGAGTTGCCATGATAGGCATGGGTGAGAGCGATACTGAAAACAGGGCAGTCGAAGCCATAGAGAAGGCGATTAACAGCCCACTGCTCAATGTGGATATAACCGGTGCAAAGGGTGCACTTATCAACGTGGTTGGCGGCGAAGATTTAACGCTGGCGGAGGCACAGCAGGTGGTGCAGGTCGTCTCGGAACGCCTCGATCCTAGAGCCAATATTATATGGGGTGCGCAGATAGAGGATGACCTCAAGGGCGTGCTGCGCGTTATGCTGGTCGTAACCGGGGTTCGCTCAAAGCAGATACTTGGCTCAGAGGAGGCTTTTGTCGAAGAGGAGAAGGAAGACCTGAAATCGAAGCTTGGAATAGATTTCCTGGATTGATGCGGCATGGCACAGGTCACAGTGGTTGAGAAGTTAAAGCTGAGTGAGAAGATAAAGGAGTGGAACCGCGTTATAAAGCTCTCGCGGAAGCCACGTAAAAGTGAGTACCTGGGTGTTGCCAAGGTCACAGGCGCGGGTATGATTATCATCGGCGCAGTGGCTTTCTTCATACGCCTCTCCATACATCTCGCCAGCTCAATCATCAAGTAAGTTTGAATCCGTTAGGCAAAAAGTTTATATAGAATAAAGGCTCAGACTACCTAAGCCTGTTTTTAAATTTTTAACTCGGTGAAGGTCA
>MTME02000050.1:0-5702 GCA_002011115.2 Candidatus Pyrohabitans sp. JdFR-17 | reverse complement strand
ATAAAGGCTCAGACTACCTAAGCCTGTTTTTAAATTTTTAACTCGGTGAAGGTCATGGATTCTAAGATTTACGCGGTTCGCACAACCATAGGGCAGGAGAGAAACGTAGCAGATATGATGAGTGCCAGAATAGAGAAGGAGGGCTTTGAAGTTTACGCTGTACTTGTACCCCATGACATAAGAGGCTACATCCTCGTGGAGGCAAAGGATAAGACGGAGATAGAGAAGGCGCTGCGCGGTGTTGCTCACAATAAGGGCATCGTGCCTGGTGAGATCCCCATAGCAGACATAGAGCGGTTCTTTGAGCCAAAACCCATGGTAACCAAGGTCGAGCAAGGTGACATAGTCGAGCTTATAAGTGGTCCCTTCAAGGGCGAAAAAGCGCGCGTTGTGAGGGTTGACCTGAAGAAGGAGGAAATCACAGTAGAGCTTTTTGAAGCTACTGTGCCTATACCTGTCACGGTGAAGGGCGAGAGCATCAAGGTGATTAGAAAGGAGGCGTCGGAAAGTGAAACAGGTGGTTGAGAGTCTCGTTGAGGGCGGCAAGGCATCGCCAGGTCCACCTCTTGGACCAGCGCTTGGCCCGCTTGGAGTTAACATCTCCGCAGTGGTAGCTGCGATCAACGAGAAGACAAAGGACTTCGCTGGCATGAAGGTACCGGTCAAGGTCATTGTAGACCCCAAGACAAAAGCCTTCGAGATAGAGGTGGGCACTCCGCCGACGAGTGCGCTGATAATTAAAGAACTCGGCATAGAGAAGGGATCAAGCGATGCAAAGGCAAGCATAGTGGGCAACCTGAGCATAGAGCAGGCAATTAAAATAGCGAGGATGAAGCGCGATGGAATGCTCGCCGCAGACCTCAAGGCAGCAACAAAGGAAGTTCTTGGCACCTGTGTTTCCATGGGGGTAACAGTTGAGGGCAAGCCTGCGAAGGAAGTCCAGCGAGAGATAGACGAAGGCAAGTACGACGATAAGTTCGAGGGGTGAAAAAATGGCGGTCACTACAGAAAAAATTGTGAAAGCTGTAGGAGAGGCCAGAAAAGCCTCGAAAAAGCGCAACTTTACCCAGAGCTTTGACCTGGCGATAAATCTCCGCGACATAGATATGTCTAAGCCAGAGAATCGCCTCAACGAGGAGGTTGTTCTGCCGAAGGGCAGGGGAAAGCATGTTAAGGTGGCGATTATCGCGGGCGACGAGCTTGCTCTCGCCGCGAAGGAGCATGCTGATATGGTGATTACCAAGGAGGAGCTTGAAGAGCTTGCAAAGGATAAGAAGAAAGCGAAAAAGATTGCTAACGATATTGACTTCTTTATCGCCCAGACAGATTTGATGCCTCTCATAGGCAGATTTCTTGGCCCTGTGCTTGGTCCTCGAGGCAAGATGCCCAAGCCTGTGCCACCGAATGCGCCCATCGCGCCAATAGTAGAGCGCCTGAGGCGCACAGTGAGGCTCCGCACCAAGGATAAGCCGGTGATACATGTAGCAGTAGGAAGCGAGGATATGAACGACGATGATGTTGCCCAGAATGTTGAGGCAGTGCTCTCGCATCTGGAGAGAAAGCTGGACAAGGGTATGGGTAATATAAAGAGCGTGTACATCAAGACTACCATGGGGCCGAGCGTACGGGTGGAGGTTTAAGAGATGCGGGCTTCGGGTGCTGTAGCTAAGTGGAAGCTGGAAAAAGTTGAAGAGCTTGCAAAGCTTATACAGGATTATCCAGTCGTAGGAATAGTGAACATGGAGAACATCCCCGCGAGAACATTACAGAAGATGCGCGCCAAGCTTCGAGGAGAAGTTCTCATCAAAATGTCAAAGAAGTCCATAATGAGCCATGCGATTGAGAAGGCTGCGAAGGAGGAGAAGAGCCTCGAGGGCTTGAAGGACAAGCTTCGCGGTCAGCCGGCATTTATATTCTCCAAGATCAACCCGTTCAAGCTGTACAGGATACTGGAGGAAAACAAGGTCCCCGCACCTGCTAAACCTAACAGCATCGCTCCCCGCGATATTGTAGTACCCAAGGGTGAGACCCCCTTTGCTCCTGGCCCGCTGCTGGGCGAGCTACAGGCGCTGGGAATACAGACGGAGATAAAGGGTGGTAAGATCGCTGTTAAGAAGGACGCTGTCGTAGCCAAGGCAGGCGATGTGATAGATGCCAGGCTGGCGAACATACTGAGCCGCCTTGGTATAGAGCCCATGGAAGTTGGTCTTGACCTTATTGCGGCTTACGAAGCTGGTACAGTTTTTCTGCCGGATGTGCTTAAGGTAGACGAAGAGGAGATAAAGGCGAAACTCGCTCTGGCGTACCAGCAGGCTGTAAATCTGAGCATTAACTCTGGCTTCCTCACCAAGGAGACGGCACCTCTTGCAATCGCCAAAGCGTACCGCGAAGCGCTCGCTCTTGCGCTCGAAGCAGCGATACCAGAGCCTGACGTGGTGGACAAGCTTCTTGCGAAAGCCCACTTGCAGATGTTATCCTTGGCGTCTAAGCTCAGCGATTCAGCCCTTGACGATGAGCTGAGGCAAGCGCTCAGCGCCACCCAAGCTGCAGCGCCACCAAGCGAAGAACCAGCGAAGGAGGAGCCACAACCAGAGGCAGAGGAAGAGAAGGAAGAGGAGCCGAGCGAAGAGGAGGCTGCGGCAGGGTTAGGAGCACTGTTTGGATAATGGAGGTGAAGAAATGGAGTATGTTTACGCTGCCATGCTTCTCCATGCTGCAGGGCAGGAGATAAATGAGGAGAACGTCAAGGCGGTGCTCGAAGCCTCGAAGATAAACGTAGACGAGGCTCGGGTTAAAGCTCTCGTCGCCGCCCTTGAGGGCATCGACATAGACGAGGCTATAAAGCAGGCTGCGGTTGCGCCTGTAGCTGCAGCACCTGCGGCTGCTGCTGCGGCGCCAGCTGCAGAGGAAGCCGCCCCTGCAGAGGAGAAGGAAGAAGAGAAAGAGGAAGAGCCCAGCGAAGAGGAGGCTCTCGAGGGACTGGGAGCGCTCTTCGGCTGAGCCTCCGCCCTCTTTTGTTTTTCTCAGCTAAATTTCCTTATTTTAAGCAATAATAAAGTTGTACGCTATGGTCCATACTAGAATCCAGGCTGCAAAGAAGTAGAGGTAACCTTTGACAAGCCAGTCTTTCAGGGTGAACTCCTTCTCTGAGATGTTGAATATTTTGCGGGTTAGAATATATAGCGGGTAGGCAAGCAAAAAGCCTACAATAATTACTGAGACAAAGGTTAATGTTCTGGTGAATAGGAAGGGCGAGGCTACACCCACGACCGCGCCCACCAAAGCGTGTATAAGACTTACCTTTCGCTCTATCTCACGTTCCATTGTACTTCCTCCGGTGGTGATATGAAGACCAGTATGAGCAGCTTCGATATTCTGGCTGCAGTCAGGGAACTTCAGGAGATAATAGGTGCCAGGGTTAATAAAGTTTTTCAACCCACCCCGAGTGAGCTTAGAATAACCCTCAACGTTAGAGGTAAGGGAAGAGAGGACCTGGTGATAGAGTCAGGGAAGAGGATTCACCTAACCGCTTACCCGAGGCCAGCACCGCAGCAACCATCGATGTTCGCCATGGCACTGCGCAAGCATCTTGGTAACGCCATACTTGAAGAGATTAAGCAGGTAGGCTTCGATAGGATAGTAATTCTCAGCTTCACGGGCAGAAATCGCGAAAGGTACAACCTCATCGCTGAGCTTTTTGGCAAGGGAAATGTTATACTGACAAACGATAGCTATGAGATCCTCGCGGTGATGCTGCCCAAGCGGTACTCTACGCGTGAGCTTGTTGGCAGGGCGAAATACCAACTCCCGCCTGCGAGGGCAAACCCCTTTGAGCTTAGCGCTGAGGAGATAGCGCGGGTGGTTAGCGAATCTAAGGGCGACCTGGTGCGCGCCCTTGCCAGAGATTTAGGTTTGGGCGGACTGTATGCAGAAGAAACCTGCCTCCGCGCAGGCGTTGATAAGAATGCCAAGGAAATAGACGCCGAAGAAGCTTCCAGAGTTAAGGCAGCGCTTGAAGAGCTGAGAGCAAAAGTGGGTGTGGAGAAGCCTGAAATTGTCTTTGAGGAAGGCGTTGCGATAGACCTCACACCCGTGCCTCTGAAAATCTACGCCCAGCACGAGCGAAAGAGCTTCGCGAGCTTTAACCAGGCGCTGGACGAGTACTTCACAAAGCATGAGGTGGAGAGGTTAGCAAAGCAGCGGGAGGAGAAGTTTAAAGCTGAGCTCAATCGCCTGCTCTTCCGTCTTAAGTCCCAGACTCAGACGATAAAGAAGTACCTGCAGGAGGAGAAGGAGCTGCGCAGCAAGGGGGATGTGATTTACCTTCACTTTAATGAGGTGGAGCGCATCCTTAACGTGCTGAGAAGCGCACGGGAGAAGTACTCCTGGCAGGAGATAGAGGCGAGGATAAAACAGGGCAAGGGCAAGGTGAAGGAGGCTGAGCTTATAAAGCGGCTCATCCCATCGCGAGGAGAGGTAGTGCTTACTCTGGACGGCAGGGAGGTAACCCTCGATATAAGGAAGAGCGCAGCTGAGAACGCTGAGTTTTTTTATGAGAGGAGCAAGAAGCTCAAAAGCAAGGCGATTAGCGCAAGGGAGGCGGTGCTGAAGACTGTTAGGGAGATACGCGAGTTCAAGGCGCGGGGCGTTGAAGCCTTTGAGGCAGAGGTTAAGGCACCTCAGAAGCGGGTGAAGAGGAAGAAGGAGTGGTACGAGAAGTTCCGGTGGTTCGTTTCCAGCGACGGCTTTCTGGTGCTCGGCGGGAGAGATGCAGTGAGCAACGAGATGCTTGTTAAGAAACACCTTGGCAAGGACGATATATTTGTGCACGCCGACATTCACGGCGCACCTGCGGTGATTATAAGAACTGAAGGAAAAGAGGTACCAGAGGCAACAATTCAGGAAGCCTTTGACTTCGCAGCAAGCTACTCTCGTGCCTGGAAGCATGGGATCGCCAGCATTGAGGTTTACTGGGTTAAGCCAGAGCAGGTCAGCAAGCGCGCTGAGAGCGGTGAGTATGTAGCGAAGGGTGCGTTTGTGATTCGTGGCAGGCGAAATTACGGCATAGGCAAGGTGCGCATAGCCATAGGCGTGGTGCTGAACGAGGAGGTCAGGGTAATAGGCGGGCCTCCCTCTGCTATAAGAGCGAGGGCAAATGCGTACGTACTCCTTGCCCCTGGCAGGAGCAAGAGCAGGGAGGTTGCAGAGCGCATAAAGAGGGAGCTTGCCAAGAAGCTGGGCGAAGAGGTGCGCGGGAAAATAGAAGGCATACCAATAGAGGATATTCAGGCGTTTTTACCACCCGGCACAAGCGACATAGTGGAGGATGAAAGATGAGGGCTACGGAGTACCTGATTGAGCTTCTCTTAACCCTTATACTGGGGCTGATTCTAATAAACCTGGCTTACCACGCAAGAAGGCTGGCGAGGAAGCACGCTCTGCTTGACAGACTGAGGAGAAAACGCTAGAGAAGACGAAGCTCCTCTCTACTTTTCCTGAGTATTATCACATCATCCACAGAGGCGATTTCATAGTAGGGCACCTTTATTGCGGAGGTGTTTATCACCCTCTCCTTTGAGGCGAGGAATTTTCGTTCGCCAACCAGCATGCAGGGCACGTCGTCCACCATGGTTATCTCCAGCACCTCGCCCAGAAGTTCGCCGGAAGCGTCTATAACCTCCTTCCCCAAAAGCTCCTCATCC
>MTME02000049.1 GCA_002011115.2 Candidatus Pyrohabitans sp. JdFR-17 | reverse complement strand
GGCTGGAATAGGTGTAAACCCAGTTTTCGTCCAGCTCAAATACCCAGTCGTTGATATCTTCTATTAGAAGTCTGTACTTCTCTTCACTCCTCTTCAGCATCTCCCTCTGCCTTGTCAGCTCCCCGGCCATGTGATTAAATGCATGGGCGAGGTCTTCAAACTCGTCTCCAGTATTTATCTCCACGTGGGCGTTGCCGCCACTCATAATTTTCTCAAAACCAATCTTTAGCCTTTCCAGAGGCTCTGTGATACTCCCGGCGACAAAGAGGGAGATTCCAAGGATTATTATCACCATATAGAGGAAATAAGCGGGGGTAAATCCTCCAGGGGTTGCAAAGCTGACAGTGAAGAGTCCAAGAGATATCAATGAAAACAGGAGCGAGATGGTGACTATTTTAAAAAATATTGGTATCCTCATAGTAGCCACCCCATAATAAAAATAAATATGCCTATTGCGCAGAACCAGCCCAAATAAGCTGCAATAAGTGGGCTTAAACGTATATTCTGAATATCCCTTATATTTACAGAGAATCCTATTGATGCGAGGGTTATGGAAAAGGCTATTATGGAGAAGGGTCTGAGCATATTAACAATATAATTTGGAAGAACAAAGCTGGTGAGAAAAGCCACAAGCAGGAAGATAACCACATACCACGGAATATAGAACCTGTGTTCTGCATAAACAAAAGAGACCAAGAGGGCCACCAAAGCTATCATGGCTATGCGTATTCCCTTTACAGCAAGACCGTCTTGGAGAACTTCACTGCCAAAGGGTTTTGAAGCTATCACCACTAAACCAGTCTGATGAAGTGTGGCTCCACTCATAAACGCGTAAATCTTGCTGCTCATTCCTAAAATGTAGCCCAGAAAGGGGTAGAGCAGAGCCCCTGTTAATCCTACAACAGTTATTATTATAATAGCTGCCGAAAACTCCTCCTTTTTCGGTTTAATTATTGGGGATAGTATAGCTATGGCGGATACACCGCATAACGCAGTGCCGCATGCTAAAAGCAATGCAAGCTTCTCCCTAACTCTTAGCATCTTCGCAAATAGATAAACGGCGGTACCCATCAGTGTAGCTGAGAGGAAAGTGAGGAAAATAACCTGTGCTGGAAAGTCCCACGGAAGAGGGAACTTTATGTTTACCCCATATAGTATTATGCCCACGGGGAGGGTTATCACGAGAGACTTCTCTGCTAGGGCTTTCATCTCTTTGCTTTCAAGGATACTCCCAAAGGCTATGCCGAAAATAAGGGCGATGAAAAGGGCGTTTAGAGCAGGATATATGCTGCTTATGGCATAGGCTGCTACGCCCGAGGCAACAATTAATATGCAGCCAAGTATCTTATTCATTTTCAGGCTCCCTTTTGGGGCGGGATACATTCAATTCTCTGAGGATAAGATATGGTCTGCTTATAATAAAAATTTTGGTGTGCATGCTCTAAAGTAATGGGCAACCATCTTTGCGATGTTTTCCATGGAGCCTGAAAATAAACTACTCAGTTATTGCTCTCTTAATAAACTCCACAAGTCGCATAAACGCCGGGCTCTCGCCAGCGCTGACAACCTCGATCTCCTCACAGCTATTTGCTCCCAACCCGAGTTCAACAGCGCGCTTTATCTGCCTCTGCTCCCACACGCTTTTTGCCACCCGCTCCCACTCATTGAAGCTCTTAACTATGCTCAGCCCTGCCACATCTATTGCCACCCTATCTCCACTGGCAAGAATTATGTTAGTCTCCTTCACACTCCCGCTTGTGGGCCCTCCTGCCACCATACTTCGCGTTCCGTCCATTATTATTAAATCCGGCGTTGCTGCGAGGTTGATCTCTGCGATCATCTCCTCCATGTAACGAGAGGTGTGCAGTTTGCGCCTGTCAACGCTGGAGATTATGCCCACGAAGTTTTTCAGGCTCATGGAGTAGGTCGCGTACCTGTGGGTTTTAATCACGGGCAGAGAAATCAATACTTCAGCCTCGTACACCCGGCGTGGGATTGAAAAGCTCTTCAGGTAGTTAGCCTGCGGCGGTGCCAAAGCCACCCACTCTTCCTCCTCGAAGAAGGCAAGCTCTGCACCCGCTTCTAGAGCAGCCTTAGCTATGCCGGTTTTCTCCATACTCTGCCTAGTTGGCAGCCAGTATATACCGCTCATATCTCCCACAACAACTCTGCGAGCGCCCGCCTCATACAGAAGCTCGACAGTGGCGCGTACCACTTCAGGGTTTGTGGTCGCTGGAAAGGGGTCGTCGCTGTTTACATTCGGCTTTACAAGCACCTCCTTCCCTTTAAGCCTGAGTTTTTCGAAGCCGCCGATTAGCTTCACAGCATTCTTAACCGTCTCCTTGAGGTCCCCCACCTCCACAACTGAGACAATCGACTTGCTGCTATGTATGAAAACATTTTGCTTTGTTCTTGAACTCACCACCTCTTCGACCTCCCGCGGCGTGAGGAAGAAGTAGCGCAGAGGGTAAAGATATTTATAAGCCAGCGCCGAGCCGAGCAGAGCGGCAAGAGAAATCAGCGCCCTCCTTTTTATGTCCATGTGTTTCATTTGTAGATAATGATATTAAGCTTTTTAGAAGTAGTAATGTTTTAACTTTGAGGTTCGAACCATAAAATTAGAAGCCTCGGGCGGGGTTTGAACCCGCGGCCTTGTGCTTACCAAGCACACGCTCTACCAGGCTGAGCTACCGAGGCGTAAAAAGCAGTCGATGAAGAAACACAAAGGGGACTACATAAAAGGTTATTGAAAGGAAGAAGGAGGTCGCCCAGGAAGGGTGGGCAAAGCCTAAGACTCCGGCAGCGTTGGGGTCTGCCTGCCAGAAGATGGGAGCTCCTGGGCGATTGCTACATCTACGTAATAACTTATAAATTTTTTCCCAAGTATTATGATTACTCATAAAAATGCACAACTGATAATTAACTTATAATCTGCATGCAATATTAATGTAAAAGTTTTGATTTATAGCTATCTTTTCCTTGATATATAGTCCTAATACATGAGACTACGTATAAAAAATTTGGTGTATTAGAACCACAAAAAAATAAACGCGGGTCTATCATTACTCCCCGTATCGAATAGCTGTATATGGCTCTTCCCTAGCCGCACTAAGCGCGGGATAAATGGTGCCCAGAAAAGCCATAACCACCGCGGAGGCGAATGCTACCACAGCGGTGGCGAATAGCGTATCCAGATTGGGCCAGAAGAATGGGATCAGGAGCTTCTCGAAGGACTTGGTAACCTCCTCCCTGAAAGCAAAGAATATAACGGCGCCGATGGTTAATCCCAGGGTGGCACCTATGGTGGCGAGGAAACTTGCCTCATAGAGCATCAGCTTCATCACATCGCTCCTCTTTGCACCTATGGCGCGAAGCAGACCGAACTCACGGCGGCGCTCTCCCGCTATAGTTGCAAAAGTGGCTGAAATCATCAGAAGGTTAGCGAACCACAACAGGGCGGAGATAGATATTAGCGAAGAGAAAAGTGTGACTGCCTGCGCCTTTGCATTTGACGCCATGGAGCTACTCATAACAACACTCGTTCCCGGCACGCGCTCTTCAATTTGCCTGGCAACCTGAGTTGCGTTTTCACCGCTAACCTGCACCAGTACTGCAGAGATCTTACCTAGCTTCAGTGTGAGGTTCGCCACCCGCGGATTGCGCTGGCTCTCCTGAGCGAGGGAGTACGCGAGGTCCATGGGGATAAAAATAGTGGAGTCGAAGTAGCGCAGTCCCGTTTTATGGAGCCTCGCATACACCACATACCAGTGGCCGTATATATACATTGAGAAGTTCTCATAAACTGGTATTCCGCCCCCGGTTACCACATACTCCTCGGGAACATAAGGAAGCTTGGACTCTATCCAGGGTGTTACCGTAAAATCGGTTTCGGGCTCATAGGCGATGAAGAGCGTCTCCATGACCTCGCAGCATATTAAATAGGAGGAGGTCTGCAGAAATATCTGCGGCGACGCCTTGGCGACGCCGGGCACTTTCCTAATCTTTTCTACGATGCTAGAGTCCATGTAGAATGTTGAGGGTTCGCCTCCCAGCAGAACCTCGCTCGCCTTTTTCTCATAGCCCTCCGGTACCACAACCAGATCCGCGCCAAGGCGAGCAACTGCGCTTTCTAAACCTTGCTCCACGCTCCTGAGGATAATAATGCTGGAAAAAAGAGAGGCTGTGGCTATTGCTATGGCAAGTATCAGTGTAATTGTCCTAAAACGCTTGCGCTTTAAATTTTTGAATGCCAGCCTGGCTACGCTCGGCCTACCCATGCTCTTCTCTCGCAATTATGCTGCCGTTTTCCATTCTGAGGGTTATGTCGGTTCGCTTAGCAAGCTCTGGATTGTGGGTAACCATCACAAAGGTCTTGCCGAAATCGCGGTTTATCTTCAGAAAGAGTTCCATAACCTCATCTTCGGTTTCTCTGTCAAGATCGCCAGTGGGCTCGTCCGCCAGTATTATATCTGGGTCGTTAATTAAGGCACGGGCAATCGCAACGCGGCGCTGCTCACCGCCGCTGAGCTGTGAGGGTACGTTGTGCATTCTGTGCCCAAGCCCCACAAGCTCCAAAAGCTCCTTTGCTCGCCTCTCCACATCTCCGCTCACACCTTTTCCAAAGGCTACTGGTAACATCACATTCTCTATGGCGTTAAGTGTTGGAATTAGGCTAGAAAACTGGAACATAAACCCTATCTTCTTATTTCTCAGCTCAGATAGCTTCTCGTCGCTCAAATTCCATATATTTATCCCATCTATGTACACCTTACCGTGGGTTGGTCTCGTAAGCCCACCTATCATTGAGAGCAGAGTGGTCTTCCCGCTGCCAGAGTGTCCCACGATGCTTACAAACTTTCCGCGCTCAATTTCAATATCCACTCCCTTAACCGCCTCTATCACCTGGTCACCTATCTTATAGGTTTTGCAGAGGTGTTCTGTCTTTATAATCATTCACTCACCCGTCCTTATTGCATTGTATGGATCGAGCTTCGCAGAGGTGTAAGCAGGATAAAGCGCACCTATTATTCCCATGGCAAGCGCAGAGATGAGGGTGAAAACGGAAATCGCAGCCACCTGTGCGGCGGTGGGCCAGATGTATGGTATTTTTAGCGCTGAAAAGGAGCTGGTCACTATGCCCTTGTAGGCATAGAAGAGGGCACCCCCTGCGGCAATGCCCAGAAGCCCGCCGAGGGCTGTGAGGAAAGCAGCTTCTGCGAGAATCAGTCTAAACACATGTCTTCGGTTCGCTCCGATAGCGCGGAGTATTCCCAGTTCCTTTCTGCGCTCGCTCACTATGGTTGTGAATATTGCCCCAACCATGAGCGTATTCGCAACCCACAGCACGGCAACGAGAATAGTAAGACTGCCGAATAGGGTTGCCATCTGGGCACGAACGGTATGAAGCACGCGGGGCATGGGTATGGCGATCACCCCGGGAACGCGACCCTCTATCCTGACCTCCAGCACGTCTGGAGATACGCCTTCCTCTGCCTTAACCAGCACAACGGAAATCTGCCCTCTCTCTATTTCCAGAGGTGCCACCTCGCCCCCCTTCTTGCTTTCTTCTGCTATATCATAGAGGGTTTCTATAGGCACAAAAAGAGAGTTGTCGAAGTATTTTATACCGCTCTGCCTTAGCTTACCCCATACTGTTAGCTCGTGACCATGCACATAGGTTTTAAACCCTGGCAGTGCAGCTAGGGAATACCCAAGGACAGCGTCATCCTTACCAAAGGGGCGGTTAAGGGACTCGCCCACCCACTTCATCACAGTGAAATCTGTCTCAGGGTCGAAGCCTATGAGGAAGCTTTTTGTAAACCCGCAGCACGGAAATGCAGCGGTCTCGGCGAAGACCTGAACAGAGGTCTGCGCCACTCCAGGCACATTTTTAACTTCATCCTCAACGCTTCGCGACATGTAAAACTTGTTTGGCTCTCCGGCGAGGAGTGAGGCTCTCGCCTGGGCTTCATAGCCCACAGGAACTACCATTACATCTGCGCCGAGCATGCTTGTGCTTATCTCAGCACCTCTCCCAACGCTTTCCATCATCAAAACACTGGCAAATAGAGCACCTGAGGCAATTGTCACAGCTAAAATCAGCGCGAGGCTTCTGAACCATTTTCGCTTGAGGTTACGCCTCGCTAAGTAAAATAGGTTTATCTTTCCCATGCACCTCTATAATTCAGACGCGTGCTTATAAGATTTTCTGTAAACATGTTTGAATTGGTGTTAAAAATGTATAAGTATTTGATTTTCATTTAAAAATATTGCAAAATATATGCAATAATGTATATTGATATGCATATATTTTATAGACCGAAGAACAGGAGTGCTTATAAGTTGTGTGATTAATGACAAAACCGCACTACCTCTTAGCTATCCAGATCATTGTGGCGGTACCTTTTCTTTCCGTTTGGATTATTTCTGCACCAAGCTGCTTTGCAATTGCTTTCACCATCTTAACCTGACATTTCGATGCCTTTATCAACAAAACCTCACCACTTACAGCCTGTTTTAAGCTGGACATAACCACTGCCGCGGGAGGACAGAAGGTCAGGTCCAGATTTATGCTCTTGCCTTTGCACAAATACTTCATATAAGATCACCCAATAAGTTGAATTTTCTATTTTATTTAAATGTTTAAATATTTTTCTATTATTTATTAGTTTGACATTATAACTTTTGATTTTTACGAAAGTGTTGGGAATTAAATTTCGATAATTTTGAAACTACTTTCGAAAAATATAAATATTGGTATGGCAACAAGATTTCCCAGAATGCTCAGCATAAACATAAGGAGGAAAGGATAAATATGGCAGACGATGCCGATAAAAAGAGGAAATTCTGGGCTTTTTCTTTAGTTGGCATAATGTTGATAATAAGTCTGTGGTACTACAGAGTCAACCCCATCTACATGTACATCATTGCCTATGCATGGTTTGGCTTTGCCTACGGCATACTTCTGCAGTGGGGCAGGTTCTGCTTCGCTTCAGCGTGGCGCGACCTCTTCGCGATCGGCGTAACTAGGATGTTCGTGGGCATAATGGTCGCCATGGGTGTGTTCAGCATCATCATGGCAGTGCTGGCGGCAAACCAGCTGAGCACTTTCCATCCTGGGCCTCTTGGATTGCATGAACTTATTGGCGGACTTATATTTGGCCTAGGTATGGTGCTCGCTGGTGGCTGTGCTTCTGGTACGCTGTACAAAACCGGTGAGGGTAATGGCACCTCGATGCTCGCACTGCTTGCGATATCCTTCTCTCAGGCGATATTTGTAGATGCGCAGGGATGGTTCGATAAGCTTCTGAGGGGCTACATATTCCCGCAGCCCAAGATAACCATTGACCAGTACTTTAGCTTTATGGGTTCGGCAAAATACTTCTGGGCAAACTCGGTGATCAACACCATAATACCAACGCTTATATTCCTCAGCCTCGCGTACTGGTTTGTTGCTAGGAAGAGTATTGTCAAGCGCATTATAGAGAAGAAGGCGGCAGCGCTGCCTGCGGATGGCGGGGATGTTAAGTTAGGACTCAAAGACGAGCTATACGGCTTCTGGCAGATGATAACTGCTTCGAAGAGAACAACCCTTGCGGGCATTCTGATTGGCCTGATAGCGGGCATTCACGTAATGACGATGCAGAGTCTCAGGGACAAGTTCGGCATAGAAAACTTCGGTCAGGCTCTGGTGAAGCTTGGTTTTGTGGAAGAAGTTTCTAGGCGCGGGACAGTGTTCGACCCCGGCTACTGGTATATAACTACGCAGGAAGCCCAGATCGGCGCCTGGGTGCTGGAGAAGTTCGGGTGGAACATGAAAGACAATATATTCTTTGGTGTGATGAATGGCATACCCGAGCCGTGGCATAACCCTGCCCTGCTCATGTCCATAGGTATAATCCTCGGTGCGGCAGCCATAGCTCTGCTCAACAAGGAATTCAAGTTCAAGGCTCCAACAAAGGAGCTGGCAGTCTGGGGTATACTTGGTGGCATTCTCATGGGTCTCGGTGCGCGAATAGCGCTGGGCTGCAACATTGGTGCATTCTACATTCGCGTTGCCGGTGGCGACCCCGGTGGCTGGCTGTTCTTCCTGGGTATGGGTGGAGGTGCTCTGGCGAGTGTGAAGTTCCTCAACTGGTGGACTGAGCGCCAGCTCAAGTCTGAGGATTTTGATATTGACATAGAGATAGAGTAAGGGAGGTGCAGAAAGTGAAAGTTAAGAAGCTTGAAGATGGAGTATACCAGCTGGATGTTAAGGGCTATGTATGCCCTCATCCCCAGCTCTACACAATGAAGACACTGCAGAAATTGAAGAGCGGCGATGTACTTGAAGTGCTCTTTGACAATCCCTCGTCAGAGGAGAGTATTACAGCGCTCTGCGACAAAGAAGGGCACGAGATAATAGAGAAGCGCTCTGACGGCGGTACCTTTGTCTACAGGATAAAGAAGGCGTGATCGCAATGCGCGACGATATAGCGGTGCTTGCAATAGTCACCGCAATGGCGCTTAGCTTCATAGTCGGCTACAGCTTCTCTCCGGGCGTACCAGCAGGTCTTGAGGATTTAAAATCCTCTCCAGCCTCATCCGCTGCGGCAGCGCCCGCAAAAGGCGTCGCTGAAGCAAAGGAATTCACCATCGAAGCGTCGGAGTTCAAATTTGAGCCAGCAACCATAACCGTCAGCGAGGGAGACGTGGTTAGGATAACCATCAAGAACGTTGGCTCGCAGGTGCACAACTTTGTTATCGACGAGCTAGGGGTATGTGCAGTAAAGCCAGAGGAGGCTGCTGCAGAAGGATATGGCGAGGCGGCTGGATATGGCGCTGGCTACGGTGAAGCCGCGGGCTACGGCGAGGAAACTGCACAGACGCAAGTAGGGATACAGCCAGGAGCATCGGTTACGGTGGAATTTGTCGCTGAGAAAGCGGGTGAGTACACCTTCTACTGCCCGGTTAATGGGCACAGAGAAAAGGGCATGGAAGGCAAGCTGATAGTGAAGCCCAAGGCAGAAGAAGCTCAGCCCGCTCAAACGGCTGAAGAGGGCGCAGGCTACGGTGAAGCCACTGGTTACGGAGAAGAAGCACTTGGCTATGGCGAAGCCGCCGGCTACGGTGCAGGATACTGAAGGCTACTGACGTAGGGTCTTCCCTACGTCTTTTTATATTGGAGGTGTATATAAAAATGAAAAAAGTGCTTGTTGCTTTTGATGGGAGAGAGAGTTCCGTTAAAGCTTTGAACATGGGGGGGAAACTTGCCGAGAAGTTTGGTGCGGAGCTTTGTCTTGTATATGTTGCTCACCTCAGTGACTTTTATGACTATGAGCTTCTGGGAAAACCGGAGTTTACTGAGGTGCTGGAGAGTCTAAAGAGGGAAGGTAAGAACTTTGCAGACCTTCTCACCGAGAGTGGCAAGAAGGTGCTTGAAACTGCAAAGACTTGCCTCGAGGGCAGTGTGCTTGTGACGAAGGAGATAGTTAAAATAGGGCATCCAGCGGAGGAGATAATAAAGACCGCCGAAGAGGAGGGCGTTGACATCATCGTTGTGGGGCCCCATTCAAAGCGCAGGACTATGCTGATGGGCAGCGTTG
>MTME02000048.1 GCA_002011115.2 Candidatus Pyrohabitans sp. JdFR-17 | reverse complement strand
ACCCCTTCGACAGGATGCTCGACGCCCTCCTGCCCTTCTTCACCTACGTGATGCTTTTCTCCCAGCTCGTGCTCATCCTGCTGAAATACACGCTGGAGCACTTCTCAGCCTTCATGGCCGTCGGTGCAGTGCTCCTCGTGCCGAAGATTATCCGCCCTGTCGGCGCGATGCTCATCGCCTTCGCCATAGCGTTTGCGCTCATCATGCCGTCGCTGGTCTACCTCTTCCACAACCTTCACAGCTACGACTACGATGCAGCGATTCAGGAGCTGGAGCAAAAGCAGAGCGCCCTTGAGGGCGCCGTCTCCAGCATAGTCGGCTTTCTGAAGGACATAAAGTCTTTCCTCTCATCTGGAGATGTGGTGAATCCCTTCACCGCTCTCGTAAAGGCTCTTTTCGCTGCTATTTTCAACATATTCAAGCACCTGCTCTTGGACCTTCTCATAATACCGGTGCTCTCCTTTCTGCTTGCGCTTACCGCCATGGTTCACATAGCGAGGCTGCTCAACAGCGAGGCACTGGACAACATGATAGTCAGAACCCTGGGAGGCGCTGCGAGGTTCTCCCGCTTCAGGTAAGGAGCATGAGAGCGCAACTGGTGGGAATAACAAATCACAGCTGTGAGTGAGCGAGCTTATAAGCACTCTTTGCTTCGAGGTGATGGGATTGCCCTACAGTCTCGAATCGAAGCTGGAGAAGGAGGTCGAGTTCCTCAAGGGCAGGGTGAATGTGCTGGAGGAGCGCTTGAAAAAGCTTGAGGAGGCGCTCAGCCGTGGAGCTGGAGAAGAGAGTGAAGAACCTTGAAGAGGTGGTGGCGGAGCTCTACGCCGAGGTACAGCGACTCCGCAGAGTGGCTAATCGCATAGAAGACCTGGACATGGAGAGGGTGGGCGAGCTCTACCAGATGGTGAGGTTGAGGCATGAGGAATGAGCTTACATCAGAGCACTATGCAGCGCTCGCAACCCTCGCCTTCTACGCCGGCGCAGCGAGCGCCTTCCTGAGTCTCCCCTCTCTGCCTCCAGCAGTCGAAAGGCTCTTCTCCGTCGGCGATGCCTTCCTGCCGTTCATAGCCGTACTCTTCTACGGCGCTCTGGGGCTGCTCCTCGCATACTGGCAGGGCAGCCTTCTCAGCGCGGAACTCCTCCAGCTTGTAAAGCATTTGACAGACTATTCAAGCGCAGCTTCTTCTCCTGCAACAGACCCGTATAGCTTTCTCCTTGAAATTGCCCTATCATGGTTCTTCGCCGTCACCGCAGCCACCGCCGGCTTCGCTCTGAACCGCCTGCGGAGAGCACCGGAGGAGGCGGTCATCGCCTGGCTTGCTTTTACCGCCGTGCTCCTGCTCAGGCATGCGGCAGCTTACTCACAGCTGTGAGCAAGAGAGCTTAAAAGCGCTTACTTTCCTGCGGTGATGGCAGATGAAGGCGAGTTCTCTTCCATTGCTGGTAGTCCTGCTCCTTGTGGCTGGTTCGATCGCCCACGCCATGCAGAGTGGATATACAGTCAGGACTTCACCACCAGCGGCAGAGCCAGAGGTGGCGAAGGGCGACATCCTGTACTTCCCGACGGAGCACAACGCCGAGAGAAACCTCGAAAGCATGCTGCCGAATGGAGCAATCCCCGAGGAGAAGGTGATTGACACCACCATTCTTGCAGGCAGAGGCCTGGAGCTGGCGGTGATGTACCACTACATCGGAGAGGCAAGGTACAGGGCAGGCTACGAGAGAGTTAAGAACTTTCTCAGAGCAGTGGAGCAGCGCTATAGCTTCTATCCCGAATTCCTTACCATTGACGGCTACGCCCTGAGCTTCGAAAACAACACATTCGTGAGTGACGCAATCAAGGCGGGAGACCTTCTCGTTTATACGCCGGAGCTCCCGGAGCTCACCTTTGAGGAGGAGATGAGGCTCTACTGTTCCGCTGCGGTTCTTGGCGAGGAGGGTGGCATGGTAGACACGAACGACTTCGTCACCCTGAGCGGTGCTCAGGGTAACTGCCCGTATCTCAGCGAGTATGAGCTGCGCTACGGCAACAGGAGCTTTACGCTCGTGTGCAACGCCAGCGAGGTTAACACTGTGTTGGTGCGCTACTCCATTGCGCCTGAGGCACTGTTTGAAGCCGAGCTGAAGCCGGAGCACGTGCGCGTTGAGAAGGTTTTCCTCACCGTAAACGGCAGCGAGAGAGAGGTGGGCTACGACGAGGGAGTACTGCGCGGAATTCAGCTGAAAGTGATTGAGAAAGGCGTGGACTACTTCAGGCAGGCGTTCGTGGGCAGGGCATTCTCTGATCCGGAGTTCAAGCGCGGACTCAGAGGCTCGACTCCTGGAACGCTCAAGGAGATGATAGGCTTCCAGTTCAGGAGGGTGCTCTTCTACGACGGCGAGGGCAGGGAGTACATGCTCCCCTACGCAGAGAGGATAAGCCTGCTTAAAGGCAGGGTCGAACTCCCACCGCTCTACGTCAACACCACGCTGAGCTACGAGATACCTCTCAGAGGCAAGATAGTCGAATCGATAAAGGGCAATCTCACCTGGGATAACCGCACCGGCGTGCTGAGGCCCGCGGGGATAGATTTCAGCAAGCCTCAGAAGCTTAGCATAGAGGTGCGCTACTTCTTCGAGAAGCCGACGGTGGAGTTCAGAGCGCACAGCCTGATAGACTACTTCGCCCGTGGCGTGGTGAGCACCACTGCGTCGCCCTTCAGGCAGAGGTTCTACCTCCTCTACGAGGACGACTGGGAAAGCGTCTCACTGAACGCCACCGCTCTGCTATGCGAGGCGCTGACGGAGAAGCCTTCGCTGCTTCATGCTGCGGTGAGCAACTACCTTGCCAACTACCCACGGAGCGAGACAGCAAAGGCACTGTACAGAGCGCTGCTCATCCTTTCCCCTGAGGCGCTGCCTGAAGAGGTTCACCTGAGTGAGTGCACCGTCTATAAGCCCCGGCTTGAGCACGCTTTCCAGGCTTACGAGGAGAGCTACCGCGATGCGCTCTATGCGCAGGCGAAGGAGAGGCTTTACAGCAGCTTCCTGAGCGGCAGCACAAGTCTGAGCGAAGAGGAGCTTGCGCTCCGCGAGGAGGCGAGACTTCTGAACGAGACCAGAACGCTTGAGCTTTTTGCAGCTTGGGAGCGGACTAAGCACAACTCCACGGAATATGAGAGGTACAGGGACTTCTTAAGCCACTACTACCCTGAGATCGTTGAGGCGATTGATGCCGAGAACTACACCTACGCGAGGGAGCTTACCTCAGCCATAGAGGACGAGAAAGCGAGACAGATATTCCTCGGGGAGATCTCCCTCAGGAGAGAGGAACTCAGGAAGGAGAGGGAAGTGCTGTACAGCAGGGCGAAGAGCCAAGCGGAGCGCGGACGCGGGTTCAGCGAGGAGCTTGCTGAAGACATAGAAGCCTACCTCAAAGCTCTGGAGCGCTTCGGCGAGCAGGATAGGGATATGGAGAAGCTCTATGCCCTGAGAGACGAGCCGGAGTTCCTTAAGGAGCTGCTCGGGCTTAAAGAGGCAGAGGAGGAAGTCAAGCCATCGCCACCGGTGCTGGAGACGCCTCCGCCTGCTAGGACTCCTGCTCCAGCAACGCCTGAACCTGCAGGGGAGAGCGTCAGACGTACTGCGCTCATCGCCGTAGCAGTGCTCCTCCTGCTTGCGGCTGCCGTGCTCTACCTCAGGCACAGGGCGGGCGTGAGGAGAGGTGGCTGAAGCTGTGAAGGCCAGTCTCTTTCAGGCTGTGAGGCGGTGCTTCTTCACCTACCCCTCCCCTTTTCACTGCCGCAATACCTGCCCGGACTTCGATTACTGCTCTTCTATGAATGACTTCTCCAATCGATTCCTGAGCGCTAACCAGAGAAATCGAGGCAAATATCTCAGAGATTTGTGAAATTTAAAACTTTGCTTTGTTTTTATCTGCATGCTTTTCTACTGTTCTCGTTGAGTCGCTTTTTTAGTATTACTTCTTTGCATAAGATTTAAGTTTGTAGAAATCAATAAAAATAATTGAGTAGATTATAAAAGCAAATTCAATGTTTAAAAAGTAGTAAAGATGGTTCTCATGATTGATATAAGTAAGATAGAAAAATTGGTTTCTCGGTATATGGTTAATCATTTTGTAATCGGATATTTTGCGTTGTTTGTTATCTACGGCAACCGTTTTACGTCAAAAAATCTGTTATTTCAAGTTATTATGGCAATAGTTGCAAGTTATTTACTATTCATTCCTGCAAGATTAATCATTCGGTTGGAATATGGGGAAAGTGAAGATGACTATTGTAATGAAAATAAGAAAAGATTTATTTATAAATTTTATCATTTGCGAATATTCTTTGCACTTGCATTCTTAGCAGGATTTTATTTTTTAACTGAAAAATATATACTCGTGCTCGTTATTTTATTTATATTAATTCTAGCAGGATTTTATTTTTTATGTGAAATGAATATTTTGTACACAGTTATTTTGCCATCTATTATGTTAATATTAATCCTCATAACATGGTATTATTCTTTATCTGAAAAATTTATATTGAATTCTGTTATTTTATTTTTTATTATATTCATATCAGATTGTTTTGCCTATAATTTTACGAAATGTACACATGAACCTGGAGTAAATAACCGGATAATAAACAAGTTAGTACAAAAATTTGATCCTTAAATTTTCTGGATTACAATGTATGCTAAAAGTAATATTTATGTCACAACAATAACCAAAGTTCCACAGCGAGTAGCAAGAGCAGCCCTGCAGCCGCCCTGCCGAGCTCTGCTTTCGCCAGCTCCTCACGCTCAGCGGCGGCGTAGCTCAGGAGCCATGCAGAGAAGGCGTAGCCAGCGTTGATCAGCCCGAATACCAGCGGAAGGTTGGGCTCAGAGATATGCAAGCCAGCGGGGAGACCCGCCTGATAGCCCTGGAGCTCCTTAAGGTTCTTCGTGAGGAACTTGAAGCCCCAGAGCGAGGTGGCGAGCATCGCAGGCGTGAGGAAGTGGAGCATCCTCAGGTTGAATCTGCTCGCCTCCAGGCGCGTGTCCACGCTCCTGCGGTAGTCAATCACAGCTGTGACATACTCGCGGAGGGTGTGCAGAACCTCGGCGCCCCTCTTGCCAAAGAGCACAACCTCCCCCATGACCTTCTCCACGAGGGAGGCTATGCCGTCCTGCGCTTCACTTCGGGAAATTGGCAGAGCTTTCACCGGAGCGCCCCTCCTAATCTCCACCTCTGCGTCATGCAGGCGAGATATGAGCCTGCTCAGCGTCTTCTCGCGAGCCTCAACAACGCGGCGGAGCACTGCACCCTCTCTGGCAAAGTGGGCATAAACCACAGCGGTGATGAGCACCAGCGGGAACAGCAGCGCGGGAAGCACCGCATGCAGAGGAGGCACGCTTATTTTCGTCCTCGCCACCATAAGAATTCCGAGCGCAAAGAGTGCCGGGAAGAGCAGGGCACCGAGTGCAAAGCCAAAGGTGGAGTTTATCTCGAGCATACCCAGGAAGATTGGGAGCACCAGAAAGCAGGCCACCGGCGAGAAGCTCATAACGAGGGAAGCCATGCGGAATCTCGCTTCGTAGCGGTCGAGAGCGCGGAGCCTCTCCTTTTTTATCAGCTCCATGCTCTCCTTGAAAACTTCATCGAGCGCTCGTCTTGGCGAGCGGAGCTCGTTCCTCACCATTCTGAAGCTCTCCGCCAGCGCTGGAGAGAAGCTCTCGTATGCGCTGGCGAGCTCCTCAAGAGCCTGTTCCGCAGTCAGGACGCCGCCGTAGACCTTAGCAGAGGCTTTCTTTATTTCTTCTGCTTCGCTGCCTGCACCAACTTCCCGGGCGGCTTCCACGAAGGCGTTCTCCGCATTCCTGAACTTCAGGAGAATCGCCAGCGCAGAGAGGAACTCCACCCCTGCGCTAATCTCCCTCTCCTGCTCCACGCGCCTGCGGTAGTCATGAAGTATCTTCGTCACACCGAAAGCTTCGCTTTCGGGTAACTGCATGCAGGCTTATAGAGCTTTTAAGCTCAATCTCTCACAGCTGTGAGAGCGCGAGTTTAAAAACTCCTCTATTTTGCGAAAAAGAAAGCGCGGGGGTGGTTTGTGTGAGCATGTATGTTCTGACGGAGGTGAAGGTGAAAAATGCGAACAGAGAGCTGCTTCACGAGGCGCTGAAGCTCTTGGCAGAGCACGAGGGATTTGCGGTCAGCGACTTTGACACCAATCCGGAGCTTTTCGTCATGACAAAAGGCGGAGGCAGAAAGCTGGTGGAAGTCGAGGTGGGCAAGGACGAGATAAAGGTGAGAGGAGACAGCGACTTCATCTCCAGGCAGGAGCTCAATGGGCTTGCCCAGATGGTGAAGCAATACTACGTCGCGGTTGCAACCGTTGCGACGCTTCGCCGCTCAAGCTATTCCAGCGTGAGAGTGGCACGCGCCGGCGAGAACCTCTACGTGGAGGCGATTTAAGTGAGTTTCCCGTCTCGCGCAGCGATAGGGAAACGAAAGGTCAGGAGAGAGCAAGTGGCAAGAGTGATAGAGGAGTGGCTGGCAGAGGTTTTCGGAAAGAACAGCGAGGTTGTCAGGAACTTCAGCATCGACGACTTTGAGCTGAGCAGCTTTGAACGGATCAGCGGAGCTGAGATTAAAAACCTCGTGAGGACAGCGCTGTTCCGGCGCGCTGGAGAGCGCATCATCTGCCTTCGCTGCGGTGAGACGCTCCAGGCGAGGGTCAAGCACACGGGTGTCCACAAAGAACACTGCCCATGGAATTATTACCTTGAGTGCCCCTCCTGCGGCTACCAGAACAACCTGGCGAAGCTGCTCCGCCTGGAATGCTCCTGCGACGGCGAGGAGCCAGAGGTCTTTGAGTGCGGTGCAACTTCAGAGAACCCGCCTTTCGCCTTCAGGAGGTGCACACCTTGAGGGTGATAATCACCAGAGATGGGAGAGTGAGGTTCGAGTTTGACCCCGAGGGCGAGGCGTGCAGAGATAGAGCGAGACGCATCTTCGCCGCACTGAGAGATGCGGGCGTAGACGTAGTAGTAAGGCAGGTTCAGCCCCACAGCCAGGGAGGTGTCGGAGGTGTTAATCAGAATCGGCAGAGATGAGGTTGAGATAAGCAATGCTTCACAGACAGAGCAGCGCCGCTTCCTGCAAGAGCTGAGCAGGGAGCTGAGCTTCAGAGTGGAGCAGAGGTGGTGCGGGTGAGTTCGTCACCCGGAACAAGGTTCCGGGTAACTTCACAGCTTTCTCTTCTCCAATTTTCCAAGACCGGCAATGACGCCGCATTGGATACCAAAGCAGAGCGAGGATACGAAGGGCGCACGACTGCCTGTGGTCCCGGTAACTACCTCGACGATACCTCAGGATACCCGATAGGGTATCTACGGGAGCTGCGCTGGATCAGCAACCTGCTGGAAGCGCTGAAGGAGCGCTCAGAGCGCAAAAGAAGGGAGAAAACGCTGAAGCAGGTGTATAGAATCGTGGCACAGCTTGAGACAAACCGCTCCGACGGCGCCGGCAGGGATGAGATACTCGCTGCAGCCGAGGTTAGCGGCATCTCTAGGGAAGAGGCTAAGAAGGCTCTGGAAGCGCTGCGCGCTCAGGGTGATATTTTTGAGTGTAAGCGGGGATACTATAAGACCACCTGAAGTGAAGGGCTCTACTACGCTATAAAGTCACTTTTCTTTTTATTTTTTCTTTCATTTCCTCGTCAAAGAGATCTAGCAACTTTCTGAAGAGTGTAAGCCAGTTTACGTCAGTTATGCCCCGTTCTTCAAGATCGGAGACTGCTAAGTCAGTCATCGCCGCTAGGTCCTCTACGACTTGGCTGCATGTGGTGTCTCCTCTTACCGTCTCCACATACAACCTCACAATCGTTCTCAACTCCTTTATCACTTCTTCGCCGAACATTTACTCACCTCCGCATGTGAGAAGAAAGAGGAAGTATATAAAGCGTCAATTGCAAATTCCTCACAGCTGTGAGTTAAAAGGCTTAAAAACACGTAGGTAGGGCATGAGGCTCGCTGCGGTTCTCGCTCTGGCAGGTTTCGCTCTGCTTATCCTCGCGCTGTTGGCTCCGGCTCAGAAGCTTACCTGCGAAGCCTACGCCAGCTACGACGACCGCGGCAAGTACTTCTTCATCCGCTTTCCCCATGAGGTGTACCTGGAGAGCATCTCGGTGGGAGGCGAAGTCATAGAGGTGGGCGAGATTGTGAAGGAGTACAAGCTCTACTACAACTACAAGCCCGTGAGGTACACGCTGCACATCCGCACGAAGGAAGGTGTCGTGAAGAAGCTGGTGCAGGGAAAGAGGATTAAAAAAGCAGAGGTGAGCAACACCAGCGTGGTGGAGATCTTCAGCGCAGGCTACGAGAGGGTGCTCGCCTTTTCTCACAACAAGCTCCCCGGCGTTGTTGCGGTGGGCGACTGCGACACTCGCTTCCTGAGGCGAGCAGGCTTCAGTGTTTACACCCAAGAGAATCTGAAGAAAGCGAGGGATGCAAGTATAGTGCTCGTGTGCAGAGCACCTCTTCCCTGGGAGCTCCGCAACGCAACCGTTTTCGCAATATCGCCGCAGAAGTATTATGAGGACGCCGACGGAAGGGCGCACTTCGAGGAAGAGCTCCGCTACATACCTCTCGAAAGCGAGGAGGAGCTTCTGACCCACTTCGGCTACGTGGAGCGCTTCTCACTGGCTGGAGATGCGAGGAGGCTGTACTTTATTCCCCGGCACAGAGAGGTGGCGGTCTTCTTCGACTCAGCACTTGCCCTGCGCACGAGCTATGAGAGGAACCTCACAGGTGCCCTTATCCTCGTGCCTCAGGCGGTGCACCCGGGATGGAACAGCATCGCCGTGGCTCAGGGAGAGTACGTCAGGGTGCTTCCCCAGAATAAGTACTATCCCGTGGATGAGCATGAGGCGAAGGTTTTCTTCGATGCAGGTGAGAACCTGCTCCTGCTCTACTCGGGCGGAAAGGTCATAGACGCGGCAAAGCTTGATGTGCCGGCTTACCGCATCGTCGTTGAGAAGTGGGGCGGGAAGTATCTCATCTACGTGAACGGAAACCTCACAGAAGTGCTGGAGAAGCTCTCCAGGCGAATATACGTCAACGGCTATCCCGTGAAGCTCCCGCAGCACAGACAGGAGATTCCCATCAGCTATGTCGCAAGCGCCCTGATTATGCTCGCAAGCCTTGCCTTCTATCTGCTCACAAAGCCGAAAGACGTGCAAGCTCCTGCAAAGGTCAGAGTGCTCTTTGAGGAGGAAGAGGCGGGAGAGGAGCCTAAAAGGGAGGACTTTACCTTTGGGGAGTATGCCCTGAGCGCGGAGGAGCTCTACGAGCAGTACCGTGCGCATGTAAGCGAGCCCCTTAGTCTGGAGCGCTTCAGGGAGCGCATCTCAGAGCTATTCGACGAGCATAAAGGCTACTACCACCCCGAGAATGCGAAGCTTGCATATCTCTTCAGGAAAGCTCACGACCACCTGGTGATGCAGGGCTATATACCCCACGAGGGCAAGTACTGGAAGGATGGGCGCTGCTATGAGGTTGGGATAGCGACAAAAAAGCAGGAGCTTCTTGAGTTCTTGTGGGAGCTTGAGGAGAAGCATAGGAAAGAGGGAGGAGAGCCATGCGGTGCAATAATCTTCGCTCCGGAGGAGCTAAAGGAAGAACTTCTGGACTACAAAGGAATGAAAATTGTGTTTG
>MTME02000047.1 GCA_002011115.2 Candidatus Pyrohabitans sp. JdFR-17 | reverse complement strand
TCTTTGGTAAGGGAGGTAGGTTGCCTTGAGTGACACAATTGATGAAACGCTATCACCAAAACAGAGAAGGTATAGGAGAAATTGTATATATGAGTATTTGGGAGATTATTTCTCAAATCATATTAGAGAAAATTCTTGGAAGAATTTATAGAATAGTTAAATTTAGCTACAAAAAATTTTATCTTTGGATAAAAAATGCTAAATTTATACTTTATCTTAAGGTTACGAGAATCTATATTGGATTGTATAATATAGATTTTCGAACTATCCACAGAGATTTTAGGGAGATATTTCCTGTTAAGGAAATAATATACAATGAAAACCATCTAGAAGTTTGGTATAAAGACCTGCAAATCCCCATAACGCTTGAACTTCATCCAGAAATTGATTTAGAATCTCTTTCTGCTGAGATACCATCCAATACCGATATTAATAATACGGAAGTGTTAATAAAACTAAAAGGTTTTATAACCTGTCACTTTCGAGACGATGAATATACTAGAAAATACCTAAACCGAATAGAGAGAATAATTGAAATTCTGGAAAAACATATCAGTAAAACACCAAAATTTACAAATGTAAATATAGAAATCAAAAAAGAACCTGAAGATGAATATTGGTTCGAAAAGAAAAGAATAAAAGATGAACAACTCGATCTTGATGTAATTGTAGGCAAAAAAACAGTTCAGATAAATTCTAAAAACTTGTTAAATGTACTAGAAGCTGTTAAAAAATATATTGTTCTTATTTACTAATTTTATCTCTACTAGTAATAAGTAGCAACTGAATAAGGTAAAAATTCATGTATAATTCTGAATACTGTTGGTAGTTCTGCTGGGTCATTTAAATCTTTGAAAATTGTAATTACGCCATTTCTATTAATTCTAACCTTAAATGCAGGATTCGTCGAACTAGAAAGAACACCAATAAAGTTTCTTGGCGCTCCTATTGTTTCTCCATACATAGGATCATTTACTATTTGATTTCCATAATGTTGACCTTTAATTATATTCCCTTGTCTATTCTGGAAACTATGCGTCCATACAGTCTCATAATAATCTTTTTCTATGTCGGAAATCCTAAAAGTCACTGGAAGAATGCGATCTTCAATGTTAAATATAGCTAAAGATAAGATCCTTCTCCCAAAAGTGTTTCCATTCTGCCTATTATTAAATAAAACGACTCCTGGATTTGATGAAAACCAAAACCGAACTTTACTAGTTTTTCTTATAGGCTGATAGATCTCCTCTATATCTCTTCCCTTTCTTACATAATCTGGTATTTTTTGGATGTGTTGGTGGAATATAACACCTTCTAAAAATTTTTCATCTTTATAAGAAACTAAAGTAGGTGAAAGTTTTATCCAAGATTCCAATTTAAATTCATTTTCTATTTTACTTTTTATAACATCTCTTTCTTCAATAATTCTTCGTATTTCTTCTATACTTGGTGTCTCTCTTGGGGACATGCAAATGAACCTCGATGTAAATGCCATATTACATTACCCCCTATTATCCATCATATTTAAAAACTTACTTAAAAATCTAACGGTTAACTTTTAATCTAAAGCATTAACCTGGAGCATCTCCGCCCAGAAAGCTTCGAAATCCTTGGCGAGAAGGCCTTGCCCCAAGGACACATGGACATCCTGATAAAAGAGGCTGTGCCCATAGGCATGGCTAAGAAGATTGTGGTGGAGGTGAAGCTGGGCAGGGCAAGCAAAGCCAGCGTTGACCAGCTTAAGAGCTACATGGCTGAGCTCGGCGAGGAGTGCGTGGCGGGCGTGCTTATAGCCGAGAGCGTGCCCAGAATTAGAGAGGAAGGAGTTCACCTTTTCAGGTATGAGTTTGGCGAGGTGGATTTAAAACAGCCACAGAGCTTTAACACTCTATTAGCGCACATTCAAATTTGAAATAGTTTTGTAATCCTTCTAATCCTCAAAAGACAATCACTCTCCCTTTTCTTTTCTCTTGATACCCTCACGTCTTAGAGAAGCATGAACTACGAGGAGTGGCGCGGCATATACCGCGAGATTCTTGCAGACTTCGGCTTCTCTGAAGAGGAAGATAGGGCAGCTGCAAGGCTTCTGGCACAGCTGGTGAGGCGTCCCCTCCCTATAGAGGTGCTGGAGTCCCTGATTTCCGGCAGGCGGGTCAACATCTTCGGCGCTGGACCGAGCCTTGAAAGGCTGGAGCGCATTCCCAAGGGCATAGCCATAGCATGCGACGGGGCGACAAGCTTCCTGCTGGAGCACGGTGCTGTGCCCGAGATTATAGTTACAGACCTCGACGGCAGGGTTGAAGATTTACTCGAGGCAAACGCGCGGGGTAGCGTCGTCGTAATCCACGCCCACGGGGACAACATGGCAGCGCTCAGACGCTACGCTCCGCTCTTCGTCAATGTCGTAGCCACAACGCAGGCGGAGCCCTTCGACGAGGTGTACAACTTTGGCGGCTTCACCGATGGCGACCGCGCCGTCTTTCTCGCCGAGCACTTCAAGGCGAGAGAGATATATTTATATGGGATGGACTTCCATAGCGAGATTGGAAGGTACTCCTTCTCTCGCGACAGCGAGAAGAAGAGGAAGAAGCTTGTCTGGGCTGAAAGGCTTATAAAAATTCTTGAAGATAGAGGCGCGCCGATAAGGTGGGTAAGATGACTGAGTACATAGTAATCGCCAACCGCGGGCAGTATAACCACCGCATATATCGCACCATTCGCTATTTAGGCAAGAGCGTAAAGCTGGTGCAGAACACAATAAGCGTGGAAGAGGTGGAGAAGGAGTCGCCTCTGGGCATAGTTGTAGGGGGCGGACCCTACCTAGAGGAGATAGGCAACTCCGGCGAGATAATAAAAGCCTTCGCGGGCAAAGTACCCATACTCGGCATCTGCTTAGGGCACCAGCTCATGGCAAAGCTCTTTGGCGGCGAAGTGAGAACCGCCGAAGTAGGGGAGTATGCCGATGCAGAGATTATAGTGGACGACGAAGATGAGATCCTCCGCGGGCTGGCGCCCAGCTTCAGGGCGTGGGTCTCCCATAAGGACGAGGTGGCGAAGCTACCCAAGGGCTTTAAAAAGCTTGCCCACAGCGAGACCTGTGAGGTCGAAGCTATGGCGCACGAGAGCCTGCCTCTCTATGGCGTGCAGTTCCACCCCGAGGTAGAGCACACACCACTGGGACCGGAGATTTTCAAGAACTTTATAAGAATTTGTGAAGAGTTCAGTGCTCGAAGATAGAATCACAATTCTTTCAGTTTAAAAAATTTTGCGGATGTCTATTAGCGGGCTAATAGATATGAATGTAAGTGTAGAACTCACACCGGATCTGCTCGAGTACATAGAGAGGAAGGTGAGAAGCGGCTACTACAAGAGCAGGAGCGAGGTTGTCAGAGAGGCAATAAGAATGATGATCAAGTCAGACCTTGAAAAGCTTCTTGAAGAGAAGGGTCTGGACCTTGAGTCTCTGGAGAGGGAAAGAGAAGCCATAGCAGGTGAACTGATTGACAGAAAGTTCGGGGGCAAAATTTAGCTTTGTGCTGGATACTAATGTGCTGTTTTCTGCAATCCGCTACAGAGGGGAAGCCTTCAGGCTTCTTCTCCTTGCCGAGAGGGCTGGTTGCAGGGTTGTCGTTCCTGATTATGTTTATGAAGAGCTTCGCACAGTGTTTGAAAGGAAGGGGATAGACTTCAGCCTCGTGGACGATTTTCTGTCAACTTTCGAAAATATAATTCTGCTGGAAATAAAGAATTTCAAAGAAGATTTGATTGAATTTGCCAAAAGGATACCCGATAGAAAGGACAGACCTGTTTTCCTCTATACCATTGTTGTGCATGAGAAGGAGCCGCATACTTTTCTGGTAACCGGAGATGACAGCTTCAGAAAAGCTGTGAATGAGGTTAAATCTGGGCTTTCGCTGAGAGTGAGAGAAGCTCTGCAAATGCTGGAGGAATATCTTCAAAAATAGCAGCCATGAATACCGACATTTTAGTGCTCAAAGTAAGTAATCCCTGGCATCCTGGCTAAGACCATCCCCTCAAGGGTTATCGGCTTGAGCTGCTTCGCCAGCTTCACCGCCTGCTCTAAGCGGTACTCGCTCTCCGCGTAGATTTCCATGAGGACGTCGCCCTTTTTAACCTTTTTACCCTTGGTCACGTGGAGAAGTATCCCGGCACCCTTGTCCTTTGGTGAGCCCGCCTCTCTGGCGATTCTCACCAGAGCGCGGTTGGATATGTGGATTACATAACCCTCGCCGTCGCTGGTTATAATCTCGCGGTATTCGCCGACAGGAATATCCTCTGCCTTAATTTTTTCATCACCGCCCTGAGCCGCGATTATATCTTTCATCTTCTTCAAAGCCTTGCCTGAGCGGAGGATCTGCTTCGCCGCCTCCTTGCCTCTGCCCCTGCTTGCTACGCCCCCTGCCTCGAGAAGAATACCCGCAAGCTCCAGAGACTTCTCCACAAAGCTGCTCGGTCCAGCGCCCTTCTCCAAGGTTGTAAGAGCTTCTTTAGCTTCTAATGCGGGGCCTATGGCTCTACCTATAGGCTTGTCGCCGTAGGTTATGGCGCACTCCACATTTATCCCTATTTTCTCCCCAAGTTCTATAAACTCCCGAGCAAAACGTTTCGCTTCTTCCATAGTCTTAACCTTTGCCTCGCTTCCCATGGGTATGTCGATAACTACAAAATCAGCACCCACCGCATACTTCTTAGCCATTACACTGCACAGCGCTAAGTAATGGGGATCAATAGCAAGGGGATACTCCACCTGGATAAAAATATCATCTGCCGGCGCAAGGTTGAGTCCGCCTCCCCATGCGATTATTCCATTGGTTCTATCCACAATCTCCTCAATTTCGCGGGCCGAAAAGCTCACTGGTGCGAGCACTTCCATAATGTCAGCTGTACCCGCAGCCGAGGTAATCGCTCTGGAGGAGGTTTTGGGTATCACAAGCCCGGCAGCGGCAACGATGGGCACAATGAGCAGGGTAATTTTGTTGCCCGGCACACCCCCAATACTGTGCTTGTCGAACACTGGTCTTCGCCTTAGCTCCAGCATCTCGCCGTTCTCTGCCATTTTCTTGCTTAAGCTGGCGGCTTCCTCCATGCTCAGCCCGTTTATATAAATCGCAGTTATAAAAGCCGTAATCTCAATATCGCTCAGATCGCGGTTCACCACATCTTTGACAATCGCATCAATCTCGCCCTCACTTAAAGCAAGCCCATCCATCTTCTTGCGAATGAACTCCACGGATTTAGGCTTAGCCGTGGGCACAACGGTTATGAAGTCCCCCTCCTTAAGATTAAATGCCTCCTGAAGGTCGATGGTAACTCCTGCTTCACCTTTGCCTATAGCTCGAGAGGACAGATTAACGCTGGCTACGCGGTATTCGCCTTTATGATAAACCCTCACCCTGTCGCGGGTGTGTAAACCAAGTTCGCGGGCATCCTCTTCATTGAGGGTTATCTCATATCTACCCTCTTTTATGTCCATAGCTTTAATTTTCAGCTTCTTCTCCATAATTTCCCTCCATCTTCTCCAGAGTGGCGAAAAGCTCTTCTTCGCTCGCTAAAAGCTTCTCGCACGCTTTTTCCAGCATCAAATTAACCCTTGCTCCATACTCGCCCACGTTGCGAAAGTCAGTTCTTAACCCTAAAATGCGCTTTCCCAGCGCAAAAGCATAACCCACCTCAAAGGCTGTGCCGTCATCGCATCCGGCGCCTTCAAGCACAGCAATAACAACACTCGCTCTGCGGATTCCTGAAAGGCAGCATCTGAATATCCCCTCCCTGTCGCCAGAGCAGTCTCGCTGAGGCAGCGTTACGCTGTAGCCACGGCGTTCAAGCTCAGCACAAAGCCGCGAGTTGAACTCCCGCTCTGCTGCGCTGAAGAGCGGCGCTGCAACGTAAAGGTGGAGTCCCATATTCTCTTCCCCTGCCTATGCAGAATTCAGCAGCAGTGATATAAAAATCATATCCTCATCAGTCACAAAAGAATCAGGGTATGGATGAGATGGGTGCGAGCTTAGGTTGGTACCGGGAGGATGCCCGGTCTGGGGATTGGCTGAGTGGACACCACTAGGTGCGTCAGCTACAGTGTTTTCTGGCTTAAAGCTCAGGAATACTGTTATTTCCCACTAAGCCCGCATTATATAGCGTAATTTTAATATAATATAAAAATTTTCTTTCGTTCCCCGAAACAACCATTATTCCATTCTGCCTACTTCACACTACATCCCACACCGACCTTTCCAGCATAGGTGGTGCATTCTAAGCCATGCTTCTGATAAACCTCACTAAGCACGCCTGCCATGCCCTCGCCAGCTATTTTTGATGAATCACACAGCGCTATGCATGCTGGGCCCGAGCCACTTATCGCAAATCCAAGGGCACCCGCTTTAATGGCAGCTGAGCTTAGCTCCTCAAAGTGAGGTATGTAGTTTTTACGCAGAGGCGTTATAATCTCGTCGCGTATCCCTGTGCGTATAGCATTGCCATCGCCTCGCAGCATACCAGCTACGAGGAAGGCAGCATTAGCGAGGTTGCGCACATGCGAAGCTAAGGGCACTTTCTCGGGGAGCATCGCCCTTGCGGAGCGCGTTTCCACCTCAACCTCGGGCAAGAGAACAGCGTACTCCAGAAATTCAGGCGGGGTGATGGAGAGCACTTTCAGCGGATAGTAGCTGACGCAGGTAAAGCCACCGTACAGGCAGGCGGCAATGTTGTCTGCATGCTCAGCACCTGAGAAGTATTTCTCGCCCATAAGGGCGAAGTGGAGAATCTCCTCCCTGCTCATCTCTAGATTAAAAAGCTCATTTACGCCATACGCTGCGCCAACCGCAGAGGCAGCGCTTGAGCCTAGACCGCTCTTTGGCCGAATTTTCTTGTTTATGGATATTTCCACACCTGCTTCCACACCTTTGGCTGAGAGCACGCGCGAGGCAACGTAGCCAGCGATATTCTCCTCGCTGCTCTCAGGTACGGGGTACCCTCTAACTTTAATCCTTACACCATCCTCAATCTCCCTGAAGCGCATCTCGTCAGCAGGCGAGCTTAACGCCAAGCCAAAGACGTCAAAGCCAGAGCCAAGGTTTGCACTCGTTGCAGGTGAAACTACCTTTATCACATTAATGACTTCCGTAGGGCTGAGATAAAAAGCTTCCCTCGTGCAAGCTTTGCATAAATCTTTACCATGGTACTTTTCCAATTGAGAGGAGCTTGATTTTGAAAGTCCAAAAGTATTATATATAGGTGATATTACCTCATACCAACGGAGGAATAGTAGTGGCTAAAGGCAGCGAGGAACCGAAAGAGGAGTTCAAGTACCTCGTAAGGATAGGTGGTACTGATATAGACGGTAACAAGAAGGTGCCTGTGGGGCTGGCGCTGATAAAGGGAATTGGAGTTAGAACAGGCGAGGTGATATGCAGCCTCGCAAAGGTTGACCCAGAAAAGAGGATAGGTTATCTCACCGATGAAGAGGTGGAGAAGCTGGACAGGCTTGTTGCCGATTTTCAAAACCTGAAGGTGCCAAGCTGGCTGTTTAACCGCCGCAAGGATTATGAGACTGGTAAGGACCTACACGTCATTGGCTCTGACTTAGCGATAGCGCTGAGAGAGGACCTCAACCGCTTGAGGAAGATTAGAAGCTACCGCGGAATAAGGCACGAGCTGGGCTTGCCTGTGCGTGGTCAGCGCACCCGTACCAGCTTCAGGCGTGGCATAACCGTGGGTGTTTCCAAGAAGAAAAAGTAGGGTGATTTCATGGGCGATCCTCGTAGAATACGGAAGAAGTACCAGACTCCCTCACATCCATGGCAAGCGGACCGAATTCAGGAAGAGAAGAAGCTGCTTGCCGAGTATGGTTTAAAGAACAAACGGGAGATCTGGAAGGCTCTCGCCATACTCCGCGGCATTCGCGGCCAGGCGAGAGAGCTTCTCGGCAAGCGCGGAGAGCAGGCAAGACGTCAGGAAGAGTTGCTTATGGGACGCCTGCGAAGGCTCAATCTTCTCAAAAAGGATGCCAGCCTTGACGACGTGCTTGCTCTCACTGTTCGTGATATTCTGGACAGGAGGCTCCAGACCCTTGTGTACAAAAAGGGTCTCGCCTCGACCATAAAGCAGGCGAGGCAGTTCATTGTGCATGGTCATATAACCGTCGCTGGAAGGAAGGTAACCGCGCCGAGCTATCTGGTGCGCGCCGATGAAGAGGACGCCATTGCCTATGCTGAAAACTCTCCCATACGAAACATTCAGATAGTGAGAAAGGAGGAAGCAAAGAAGGAGGCGGCGTAAAATGGCTAAGAAGCAGGAAGAGCACTGGGGTATAGCGCATATTTATTCATCTTTCAACAACACCATAATCCACATTACCGACTTAACAGGCGCGGAGACCATAAGCAGGTGGTCCGGTGGAAGGATAGTCAAGGCCCACCGCGATGAGTCCTCGCCCTATGCGGCAATGCAGGCTGCGATGCGCGCCGCCGAAGAAGCCATGGAGAAAGGCATCATCGGGGTGCACATCAAGGTCAGAGCCCCCGGCGGAAGCGGGCCTAAAACTCCTGGGCCAGGGGCTCAGCCTGCAATACGCGCTCTTGCGAGGGCAGGGCTCAAGATTGGCCGCATAGAGGATGTAACGCCTATACCCCACGACGGGACCAAGAGGAAAGGCGGTAAGCGCGGGAGGAGAGTATAACCTTGGAAGTACGCGTTCTTGAGGGCGAGGGCAACAGGGTAAGGATTCTACTTGAGAATGCTAATCCCAGCTATGCCAATGCGCTTCGCAGAGCGATGCTGACCGAGGTGCCAACGCTGGCGATAGAGGATGTTATTATCTATGAGAACTCATCCTCACTCTATGACGAGATACTCGCCCATCGCCTTGGTTTAGTGCCCATACGCACAGATTTGAAGCGATTCAACTTCCGCGATTCCTGTGCCTGCGGCGGTGCAGGCTGCCCGAGCTGCACCCTCACGCTTACCCTCGAGGAAGAGGGGCCTAAGGTGGTGTACTCCCAGGATTTGAAGTCTCCTGACCCAGAGCTTACGCCTGTGGAGGGCATCCCCATTGTAAAGCTGGGGAAGGGTCAGCAGCTCAGGCTTGAGGCCGAGGCTGTGCTGGGCAAAGGCAAGGAGCATGCCAAGTGGCAGCCTGCCGTAGTAGGCTACAAGTACTACCCCGTGATTGAGGTTAATGAAAAGTGCACCGCCTGTGGCGAGTGTGTGGAAGCCTGCCCCCGCGATATCTTGGCAATAGAGGAGAACAAAGTGGTGGTTAAAGACATCGAAGCATGCACCCTGTGCAGAGCGTGCGCTCAAGCATGCGAGGAAGAGGCTATAAACGTAAAAGGAGACCCTACGCGATTCATATTCACCATCGAGAGCAACGGCTCACTACCCGCGCTGGAGATATTCCGCGAGGCTTGCAGGGAAATCTCCAAAAAAGCTGAGAAGATGGTATCATTGTTATAAAGATATTGCGGTCACTATGCGGGGGTGGCCGAGTTGGACAAAGGCGCAGGATTGAGGGTCCTGTCCCTAAGTGGGTGCGAGGGTTCAAATCCCTTCCCCCGCATACAATCAAGTCAACATAGCGGTATTGAGCGCTAGCGAAAATACCGCAATATGATGGTCAAACTGTCTGCGGTTGCCCGGAAGCTCCGCTTCCGGAGTGACGAAGTTACCCTGAGCAGTACTCAGGGTGACGAAGTTTGACCTATAATAATTCTTGCAAACGGTGCAGCAAGGAGGCACAGTATCTATGAAGATG
>MTME02000046.1:4868-9792 GCA_002011115.2 Candidatus Pyrohabitans sp. JdFR-17 | reverse complement strand
CCCCCGAGCCAGAGCTACCTGAATATCGACGCAATTCTAGATGTGGCAGAGAAGAGCGGCGCAGATGCAATCCACCCGGGCTACGGCTTCCTGGCTGAGAATGCGAAATTTGTGCGAGCCTGCGAAAATCACGGCATAACCTTCATAGGCCCTTCGAGCAAAGCTGTCGAACTCATGGGGAGCAAGATTGAGGCAAGGAAGACCATGAAAAAGGCGGGCGTACCTGTGGTGCCCGGTAGCGAGGGCGAGGTTCGCGATGTTGAAGAAGCCAAGGCAATAGCTGAAGAGATAGGCTACCCCATTGTGCTCAAGGCCTCTGCAGGCGGCGGCGGAATAGGGATGAAGGTTGTCAAAAGCGAGGCTGAACTGGAGCAGGCTATAGAGTCTGCGAAAAGCGTGGCTAAGTCAGCGTTCGGCGATGCAACGCTTTTCATTGAAAAGTTTCTCTCTCGCCCGAGACACATCGAATTTCAGGTGCTCGCTGATAAGCACGGCAAGACGCTTCATCTCAACGAGCGCGAGTGCTCTATACAGCGCAGGCATCAGAAGCTTATTGAGGAGTGCCCCTCGCCCATTGTTACGCCCGAGCTGAGGGAGCGCATCGGCGGCTTAGCGGTCAAAGCCGCGAAGTCCATAAAATATACCAACGCGGGCACAGTGGAGTTCATCTACTCTCAGGGGGAGTTTTACTTCCTTGAGATGAACACCCGCCTGCAGGTGGAGCATCCCATAACAGAGCGCACCACCGGCATAGACATAGTTAAAGAGCAGATACTAATAGCTGCGGGAGAGGCAATAGAATATGAGCAGAGCGATGTGCCCCTCTTTGGGCATGCAATAGAATGCAGGATTAACGCCGAGGATCCGCTGAACGACTTTGCACCCTCACCTGGAAAAATAACCCGCTATCGCTCCCCAGGAGGTCCTGGAGTCAGAATAGACTCTGGCATAAGGATGGGTTACACAATTCCGCCTTACTACGACTCCATGATTTCAAAGCTCGTCGTGTGGGGAAGAACTCGGGAAGAGGCGATAGCGAGAATGGAGCGCGCCCTGAGCGAGTATATAATAACAGGCGTAAAAACCAACATCCCCTTCCACAAAGCGGTGATGCGCAACGAAGCCTTCCGCAGAGGTGAGCTTTCTACCAACTTCATAGAGGAGCAGAACATCCTCGCAAAGATACCCGAGATAATAAAGGAGGACGAAGCACGCGAAGCGAGGTTGGCCGAGGCTTTCCGCGAGGATAAACGCGTCGCAGCCATAGCAACGGCGGTTAGCATGTACATCGACGCTGCAAGAAGAAAAGCTGAGGAGAAGTACGAGAGGGAGTAGTTACCACTCAAGCGAAGGGGGCGAGTTGACAGAGAAGTACACCGCCTTTTTATCGGTGGGGTTCCTTATCCTGTGTCTTAAGCTGGAGTCGAACCACATGGAGTCACCCTCCTTAAGAAGGTAGCGCTTCCCTTCCACCTCTACCTCAATTTCGCCTTCGAGCACTATCCTAAGCTCTTCGCCCTCGTGGGAGTAGACCTTTGGTATCTCAGCTTTCGGCTCAAGCTCAACCACCATGCCCTCGAGTAAGCGACTGCGCACAAGCAGACGTATTGGACCCGAGCCAAGATTTATCTCCTTCTCCCCTTCACCTCTGCGGAAGATTTTGAGCTTTTCCTTCATAATTACATTTTTATAACCTCTTGGATAAAATAGTTTTTATGCGGGAGGAGCTTCTGCGCATACTCATGCAACGCCTGGGAAGCTATATCTCAGGCGAGGAACTTGCAACCAAGCTTGGGGTGAGCAGGACCGCCATATGGAAGCAGATTCGCACGCTAAAGGCGAGGGGGGTGGAAATCGAAGTTGGCAAACAGGGTTATCGCCTCACGAGCATGCCTGACCTGCTCCTGGAATCGGAGATAAGAAGGTATCTTAAGGCGAGAAGATTTGGCAGGAGGCTGTACATCCACGAACGCGTAGCTTCGACCAACGACCTGGCGAAGGAGCTTGCCCGCTCGGAGGAAGAGGAGGGGAGCGTTGTCATAGCGGAGGAGCAGACCCATGGCAGAGGCAGGGTGGGCAGAGTGTGGCTCTCGCCGCGGGGCGGGCTGTGGTTTTCCCTCATTCTGCGACCGAACATAGCGCCTGAGGAAGCTCCTAAAATCACTCTGATTTTCGGTGCAGGCGTTGCAAAGACGCTGCGCAGGCTTTACCACGTCGACGCGAGTATAAAATGGCCCAACGATGTGCTGATTCATGATAGGAAGGTGTGCGGAATTTTAACTGAGGTGGAGGCGGAGCTGGACATGCTCAACTTTCTCGTGGTGGGTGTAGGGATAAACGCAAACAACTCCACCCAGAGTTTCCCGGAGGAGATTCGCTCCGGTGCCACTTCGTTGGTTGAGGTGCTTGGTAAAAATGTGGATAGGAACCGGCTCCTGGCAGAGCTTCTCAATGAGTTTGAGCGCTCATATGAGATTTTTCTAAAAGGGGGAATGCGAAGCCTGCTGATAGACTGGGAAGACCTGTGCTCCACCCTGGGCAAAAGGGTAAGGATACTCACACCCAGGGAAACTATAGAGGGCGAAGCGGTGAAGATAGACGAGGAAGGTGCCCTCATCCTCAAAACCGACGCGGGCAAGCAGAGGCGCATAATTTACGGGGAGTGCATCCACCTGAGGTGATTTTCAGAGGTTAGACATCCCTCGCTGGGTATGCATACAACCAGGGAAGGCAACGCGTACATAGGCAGACTTGCGAGAGGCTGCGAGCTTTGCATGCAGGGAGCGAAGCTTGTGCTCTTCGTCACAGGCTTGTGCCGCGAAGGATGCTACTACTGCCCTCTCTCAGAGAAGCGCCGCGGCAAAGATGTTGCCTGGGTTAACGAGAGGCTTGTGAAAAGTGACGCCGAGGTAATCGCCGAGGCGCTTCGCATGCGAGCTGAAGGCGCTGGCATAACTGGCGGCGATCCTGCGCTGAAGCTGAAGAGAACTCTGCACTACATTCAGCTTCTAAAAGCGAAGTTTGGTGAGGAGTTTCACATCCACATGTACACCGCCACCTGCCTGGACGAAGGCGAGCTGCAGAAGCTTAAGAGCGCTGGTCTGGACGAGCTGAGGTTTCACATCACACAGAAGAATCGCACGCAGGTGTGGGAGAGCATCCGTAGGGCGAAGCGGATTGGGCTGGAGGTTGGGGTGGAGATACCCGCCTTCCCGGATAGAGAGGAGGAGATTGTCGAAATCGCAACCAGAGTTGCTTCACTGGGAGGGTTTCTCAACCTCAACGAGCTTGAGTTCTCGGATACAAATGCTCAGGCTTTAAGGTCGAGGGGTTTCTCTCTGCGAGGGGATTCGTACGCAGTTGCGGGCAGCAGAGAGGCGGCGCTAAAAGCTATGGAGAGGCTGGAGAAGCTCGCCGATGTAAGGGTGCACTTCTGCACCTCCCGCTATAAAGATGCGGGGCAGCTTCGCCAGCGCCTGCTACGCACCGCCTTAGCGAGCGCAAAGCCCTATGAAGAGGTCACAGAAGAGGGACTTCTGCTCAAGGGCGTAGTTTATGCAGATGAAGACCTGGAGAGGTTGAGGATGCGGTTGGTGCGCGAGTTTGACATACCACCTCATTTAATAGCTGTTGACAAAGAAAAGCAAAGGCTGGAGACCACTCAGCAAATTGCAAGAGAGCTTGCAAAATACTTAAAGGAGCTGCGCTTCTATATAGTAGAGGAGTATCCTACTGCAGATCGACTTGAAACGGAGGTTGTACCACTTTGAGTGAAGAAATTACTCTTGCCCACGGCGCCGGTGGCAGGCTTATGGAAGAGCTGATAGAGCAGGTAATAGCTGCGAATATAACGAATAAGAACGCTGGAGGAGTTGGCTTAGAAGCCCTCGATGACGGTGCCTCGCTAAGCGTGGGCGATTACGAGATTGTTATCGCCACCGACGCGCACACCGTCTCGCCCCTCTTCTTTCCGGGTGGCGATATTGGCAAACTTGCGGTGTATGGCACAGCTAACGACGTTGCGGTAATGGGGGCAAAGCCTCTCGCTATAGCCTCGGCACTGGTGATAGAGGAAGGCTTACCCAAAGAGGAGCTAGAGAAGGTTATAAAGAGTATGGATGCTGCCGCACGCGAGTGCGGCGTGGCGATAGTCACGGGCGACACCAAGGTGGTGGAAAGGGGAAAGCTGGATAAGCTGGTGGTCACCACCACAGGCGTGGGGATAGCAGAAAAGGGAAGGGTGATAACCGACGCCGGTGTTGAGCCTGGGGATGTGATTATAATCACCGGCACCATAGGCGACCATGGCACTGCGCTGCTCGCCTTCCGCGAGGGGTTTGAGTTTGAGACAACGCTTGAGTCGGACGTCGCCCATGTATGGCCTGCGGTAGAGCGTGCCCTCAGGGTAGGCGGGATAAAGGCGATGAAGGACCCCACCCGGGGCGGTGTCGCGAGTGCACTTAACGAGTGGGCTACTAAAGCTAAGGTGGGCATAGTAATCCGGGAAAGCGACCTGCCAATTCGCGAAGAGGTGCTTTCTGCGTGTGAGCTTCTGGGCATAGACCCTCTGAGCGTGGGCAACGAGGGCAAAGCGCTAATCGCCGTGAAGAGGGAAAAGGCGCAGGATGTGCTCAGCGCAGTTCGCTCCACAAAAGTCGGTAAAAACGCGGCGATAATTGGGGAGGTCACATCTGAGCACCCAAAGAAGGTGGTATTGGAGACAGAGATTGGCGGTAAGAGAATTCTGGACTGGCCCCTTGCCGACCCAGTGCCAAGAATTTGCTGAGCCATCCGGAAATTATATATTCCCTGCCCCAAAAATTCTCTTGCATGTTCGGCGAAGAGGAGTTTAAGCAAGCACTCCGCGCATATGAGGTAGAAACTTCCGCTCAGGGAAGAGACGAGTTCACCTCGCTGCGAAAGG
>MTME02000046.1:0-4768 GCA_002011115.2 Candidatus Pyrohabitans sp. JdFR-17 | reverse complement strand
CCCAAAAGCAGAAAAAGAGAGAAACAAAACCAGAGGTTTACAAGGAAGAGGAGGAGAATCTCTTCTCCGGCTTATGGGGAGAAGAAGGAAAACTGTGGTGATGGACATGAGGGTTAGCGTTGATCTTGAGCTGAAGGATACGCCAGGGCAGCTTCTGCTCGCGCTGGAGCCAATCTCAAAGTACGGCGGTAATGTGATAAGCATAATCCACCTGCGCGAAGAGGAGAAGCTCCGCTCAGGGCGAGTGCCGGTGCACTTCACCATCGACGTACCAGACGAGGCAAGCCTGGAGCGCATTATAAATGAACTGGAAGAGCAAGGGGTGCGTGTGACCAAGCTTGGAGAGGTAACCAAAAAGGAGAGGATAACCCTGCTCATGATTGGGCATGTCGTAGATACTGACCTCCGCGACACAATAGACAGGATAAACGAGCTTGATGGAGTTATGGTCTCTGACCTCAGCCTTGCGATGCCGCACCCCGATAAGGAGTCCTCAGCTATAGTGGATATAGAAGTTTCCCAGGGTGTGGACAGGCGCAGAGTAATGGAGAGAATCTATTCCATAGCAAAGGAGAAGAACCTGGAGATAGTCAGAAGCCTGGAGGTATAGCATGCGCGTCCAGATTATCGGCTTTGGTGTCATAGGTCAGGGTCTTGCAGAGGTGCTGCTTCGCAAACGGGAGGAGCTAAAGCAGCGCTACTCCCTGGAAGTTAAGGTGGTTTCGATAACCGACATAAGCGGCACCGCCTACGCTGAAGAGGGACTCGACTTGGAGAAGGCACTCAGCGTTGCGAGGCAAACCAGAGCAATAGTCAACTACCCCGGAGCAAAGGAGATGACTGGCATAGAGGCGATAGAGGAGATAGACGCCGACTTGGTAATCGAGGCCACGCCTTCAAATATAAAGACGGGCGAGCCAGGGCTCAGCCATATGCTCGCTGGCTTTAAGGCTGGGAAGCATGTGGTAACCTCTAATAAGGGGCCGCTTGCGCTTAAATATAAAGAGCTGGTTACAGAGGCAGCACGAAATAACGTGGAGTTCCGCTTCGAGGCGAGCGTGGGCGGAGCAATGCCGGTGATAAACCTGGCAAGGGAGACACTAAGCGGTGATAAAATTACGGCTATAGAGGGGATACTCAACGGCACAACCAACTACATCCTCTCCCGAATGACGCGAGAAGGCCTGAGCTTCGAGCAGGTGCTCAAGGAAGCGCAGGAGCTTGGCTATGCTGAGACCGACCCCACGTATGACATTGAGGGCATAGACACAGCCAGCAAGCTGGTAATACTTGCGAATGCGATAATGGGCATAGATGCCACCTTTAGCGATGTTAAGACAAGGGGTATAACTCGAATAACCCCTGAGGCGATTCGCCTAGCCAAGGAGAGAGGATATGTGATAAAGCTCATAGGCGAGGTAAGGAACAACCATCTCGAAGTTTCTCCCAGGCTTATTCCCGAGACGCACCCCCTCAATGTGGACGGCGCTTTAAACGTTGCCATGCTCCACTGCGATGTCGCCGGCGAGATAACCGTCGTGGGTAAGGGGGCAGGTGCCATAGAGACGCAGAGCGCAATACTCAGCGATATAATCGCCATATGGAAGAAGAGGGGGGCAGGACAATGAAGTGGGAGGTTCGGGTTTCCTATAAGCGGGGGGTACAGGACCCAGAGGGCGAGTCCACTCTGTACGCGCTGAAGATGCTGGGCTTCGATAGGGTTAAAGATGTGCACACCGCAAAGCTGTTTATAATCGAGGGCGACTACTCGCGAGAAGATGTGGAGAAGATGTGCCGCCGGCTCTTAGCTAACCCCGTGAGTCAGGATTATGAGATAAGGAGGGTGGATTAACCTGAGTGCTGAGGTAATCCCCCTGCTCAAAGCGAGCGAAGAGGAGCTTCTTAGGATAAGTGAGCAGCGCCAGCTCGCTCTGAACCTGGAGGAGATGAGGCGGATACAGGAGTACTACCGCAAGCTTGGGCGAGAGCCTACTGACGTGGAGCTTGAAACTTTTGCCCAGACCTGGAGCGAGCACTGCGTGCACAAGACGTTTAAGGGCATAATCCTCTACGACGGCGAGGAGATAGACGGCTTGCTTAAGAGCACCGTTGCAAGGGTTACGCGAGAGCTTTCGCCGGAGTGGTGCTTCTCGGTATTTGAAGACAACGCGGGCATTGTTGACTTTGAAGGCGACTACGCCATAGCCTTCAAGGTGGAGACACACAACCACCCAAGTGCAATTGAGCCCTTTGGCGGCGCCGCCACTGGTGTTGGCGGGGTTATCCGCGATGTTCTCGGCGTGTGGGGCGAGCCCATAGCGAATACCGACGTGCTGTGCTTTGGTCCCCTCGACTACCCCTACGAGAAGCTGCCAGAAGGAATGAGGCACCCGCGGTTCATCTTCACCTATGTTGTAGCCGGGATAGGAAGTTATGGAAACAATATGGGCATACCCACTGTCAACGGCGCCATATTCTTCGATGAGAGCTATGTGGGCAACCCTCTGGTTTACTGCGGCACCGTGGGGATAGTGAAGAAGAGCAAGTACAAGCGTGAGGCAAAGCCGGGGGATGTGCTTCTTCTCGTAGGCGGGCGTACAGGTAGAGATGGTATACATGGTGTGACCTTCGCAAGCTCGGAGCTTGAGGAGGGTGCCGAAGAGATTTTTGGCACCGCGGTGCAGATAGGCGATCCCATAGAGGAGGAGAAGATAAAGCGGGCGATACTTAAGGTGCGCGAGGCAGAGCTTGGAAGTGCAATCACAGACCTTGGCGGAGGCGGGCTGAGCAGCGCAATAGGCGAGCAGGCTCATCGCTTCGGGTGTGGAGCGAGGGTGCACCTGGAGCGGGTGCCCTTAAAGTACGAGAACATGAAACCCTGGGAGATCTGGGTTTCTGAATCCCAGGAGAGGATGCTCCTGATTGTTCCCCCTTCAAATCTTGACCGCGTGCTGGAGATTTTTGCCGATGAGGAGGTTGAAGCCACAGCGATAGGCGAGCTCATACCAGAGCGCAGGCTTGAAATTTACTACCGCGATGAAAAGGTGGCGGAGCTGGATGTGGATTTCCTCTTCGAGGGCCTGCCCCGCGTGAGGCGCACCGCGAGGTGGTCGCCACCTGAGCTCAGCGAACCCAGCTTCGAGCCGGGCAGGCTTGGCGAGGACCTGCACCGTATCTTAGCGATGCCCAATGTGGCGAGCAAGGAAAGTGTTATCCGCACCTACGATCATGAGGTGAAGGCAGCGACGGTACTGAAGCCACTCCAGGGCGAAGCCTGCGACGGTCCAGGAGATGCGGCGGTGCTCAAGCCGCTGCGCAACTCCTGGAAGGGCATAGCTATTTCCAACGGGCTCAACCCGGAGTATGGCAAGATAGACGCGTACTGGATGGCCGCCTCAGCCATAGACGAGGCTATACGCAACAACGTCGCCGTGGGAGGTCGCAGGATAGCGCTTCTGGACAACTTCTGCTGGGGCAACCCTGAGAAGCCCGAAAACTTAGGTACCCTCGTCAGGGCAGCCAAAGCCTGCTACGACATTGCCAGAGCCTATGAAACGCCATTCATCTCGGGCAAGGACTCCCTCTACAACGAGTCACCCCTCGGGGGGGTTACGCCCACACTCTTAATTTCTGCATTGGGCATTGTTCCGGACGTGCGCAGGACTGTGAGCATGGATTTCAAGCGCGAGGGAAGCTATATCTACATCCTAGGCGAGACAAAGCCAGAGCTTGGAGGCTCGCACTACTACAAGCTCAAGGGTTTTCTGGGCAAGAGCGTGCCTAAGGTAGAGCCTTCTAAAGCCAAGCGCACTTTTGAAGCTCTTATCAAAGCAATAGACGCAGGTTTGGTTAAAGCGTGCCATGACCTGAGTGAGGGAGGTTTGGCTGTTGCCCTAGCGGAGATGTGCTTCTCAGGCAACGTAGGCGCAGAGGTTGAGCTTTCGCTTGTGCCCACCTCTCAGCCAATGCGCCATGATTTTATACTCTTCTCTGAAAGCAACTCCCGCTTCCTTGTCGAGGTGCCGCCAAGCAAGGCACAGGAGTTTGAAGCGCTGATGAATGGCGTAGCCTTTGCTAAAATAGGCGAAACTGGCGGCGATGAGGTGGTGGTGACGCACCTTGGTAAGGAGCTTCTCCGCGAGGGTATAAGGGAGCTAAAGGAGAGCTGGCAGAGCGGGGTGAGGCTGTGAAGCTCAGCGAGGCTCGAGTGCTTGTTATGCGCGGCCCGGGCACAAATTGCGACGCAGAAACGGCGGCGGCAATCGTAGAACTTGGGGCGAAGGCTGAGGTGGTGCACGTCAACAGGTTCATAAAAGGAAAACGTTCCCTTGAGGAGTTTCATGGCTTGGTTATCCCGGGCGGCTTCTCCTTTGGTGACCGTATTCGTAGCGGCGCTATATTTGGAAAGATGCTGAGCTACAGCCTTAGACGAGAGCTTCAAAGCTTTGTGGACGAGGGAAAGCCTATCCTGGGGATATGCAACGGTTTTCAGGTGCTCATAGAGTCGGGGCTTCTCCCCTTTGGAGAAGTAGGTGAACCAACACTTGCGCTGGCGAAGAATGCCTCGGCGCGCTTCGAGGATAGGTGGATTTACCTGCTCAAATGCAACTCCTCACTTTTTACCCTAAAGCTTAAGAACATCTCCCGAATGCCGGTGGCAAACGCCGAGGGTAGAGTAGTGCTGCCTCTGGGCGAAGAGAAGCGCATGCTCGCGCAGCTTGAGGAGAATCACCAGGTGGCGCTTCGCTATTGCTCTGCGGAAGGCGAA
>MTME02000045.1 GCA_002011115.2 Candidatus Pyrohabitans sp. JdFR-17 | reverse complement strand
CTATTGGCAGCGCCATTATCTCCTCGTCCATTCAATCACCTAGGTAGCGCGCTTTGATGCAGCGGAAGACATCGATGGGCTGGGTAATTTCGCAGGGTATGTTCTTCTTTATCAGAATCGCATCCGGGTGGTGGTCTCCCTTTATCTCCCCCTTGGGCGTTCTTCTGGGAAGAGTGCGTATTGGCGCAGCGTCGTAGTCGCAGAAGCCGTGGTCAGAGATAACCAGAACCTCATCGTCGTAGGGCAGGAGCTTACCTATCGCCTCATCCACGCGCTCATAGAAGTCCACCAGCACCGGCTCACCCCAGTGGAGGTGGGAAAGCTTGTCCAGGGCAGTGTACGCGACGATGAAAACTTCAGGCTTATCGTTGCGCAGCACCTCAAGCGCTTTTTCCGTAACCTTTTCAATCTCCTCCAAGAGTTCGTCCACCTCTACGGGCACGCCTCCTGCTACGGGGGTAAAATCCACATTGAAGTTGTACGGCGGCACTATGAAGGGTACGTTGAGCGCCTTCACGCTTACCCCGGCTCTGTCAAGCAGGTCCCATATAAACTCCGCATTAATATCCTCTCTGCGCACAATCTCGCCATCGACGACGAAATCGTGGTGCCCGTGCTCCTCCGGCAATAAGCCTGTGAACATGGAGCACCACACCTCGGGAGACCAGGGCTTCTGGTTGAGGTGAATAGTCGAATATTCGCCCTCCTCCATGAGCCTCTTAAAATTCGGCAGCCTGTCTATGTTAGGCAGGATAACATCCCACGTAGCGGAGTCAACGCCTATTATGAGCATAGCTATTCCTCCTTTAAGTACCCCATAGCGCGCAGTCCTTCAATCACCTTGCGCTCACTGCGCTCCATGAGCAATAAGCGCAGGGTAAAGATTATGAACTCCGTGGGCGAGCGGAAGCTGGTATCTTTAATCATCTCAGCCACTTTCTCATAGAGCTCGCGGGGTATGCTTATGGTAACGTAGTTCTTCCTCATTTCCATTACCTGTAATTGATAATTAATTGATGACTAATAAAAAGGTTGCTGTATCTGCCCCGCTCGAAAATGCAGGTAACCCAAAAATATTTATCCCGCTACGGGAGAAGCTGGAGCATGCTTGTGAGCGAGGAGCGTTGTGTGGGCTGCGCTGCATGCATGCCCTTCTGCCCGAATGAGGCTATTACTGTTTATGGTGTTGCAGAGATAGACCCCGAGAGGTGCAAGAACTGCGGGCTCTGCGTAGCCTACTGCCCCAATGACGCCATAGAGGAGGGCTGAGCTTGCGTGCATGTGTTATAGGCGCTGGACTGGGCGGCTTGCTGGCGGCGGCAAACCTCGCTAAGGAAGGCTTCGAGGTAGAGGTATACGAGAAGCTTCCCTACGCGGGCGGGCGCTTTACGAACTTAGATTACAGGGGCTATCAGCTCTCCACGGGCGCGCTGCACATGATTCCCCATCGCGAGCGCGGTCCACTTGGCAAGATGCTTCGTCAGCTCGGCGCCGGCGTGGAGATAATCCCCTCACAGCCCCAGGCGACGTTCCGCATCGCTGGTAAAGATTATGAGTACGAAGAGCTGCCCTCTCTCTTCTCCCTGCGCGACAAGCTCAAAATAACCAAAATCCTAGCGATGCTCAAGCTGGGCAAAGCTACAAGCGACGAGAGCTACCGTTCCTGGCTCGAAAAGCAGATTAAGAATGAGCTTGTGTTTAAGATAGCCGACTCCTTCACAGGCTGGAGTCTCAGCTTGAAGGCGAGTGAAGTGCCTGCGAAAGAGGTAATCGCTCAGACAAAGAACATCAACAAGCTTGGAGGTCCTGGCATACCTGAAGGTGGCTGCGGTGGCGTAACAAAAGCGCTGGTGGAGGTGCTTCAGAGCGAGGGGGCAGAGCTTCACCTGAAGCAGAGGGTTACAGCAATAAAGCAGAACGGCAGAGCCTTTGAGGTGGTGGCGAAGGAGAAGCGGAACTATGACATAGTGGTCAGCAATGCAGGGCCTAAGGTAACAGCGGAGCTGGCGCAGGAGATTTTGCCCCGAGAGTATGCCCGTGCTGTGTCGCGCATCAAAGGCGCGGCGGGCATCAAGATAAGTGTCGCGTGCAAAAAGGCGATGCTCGGGCACAGTGGCGTGCTCTTTACCCCAGAGGCGGAGAGGATAAACGGGATAAACGAGGTGACCAACGCCGATCCTTCACTTGCTCCCCGGAGCGAGCACCTGCTCATGTCCCATCAGCGCTTAGCTGAGGGCGCAGACGTAAAGCGGGAGATTGAGCTGGGTTTAAAAGACCTGCGCAGACTATTCCCTGAGTTTAAGAAGTACTGCCGCGTGCTGGCGGTGCAGGTTTACCGCAACTCTTGGCCAGTTAACCGCGCGCCCAGCGGTACGCACCTTTCGCCGGCAACGCCCGTGGAGGGCCTCTACCTAGTGGGCGACGCTGTTAAACCAGAAGGATGGATGGAGACCGACGGCATAGCCGCGGGCGTCGAAGAGGCGTTACGCCACATAAGGGCAAGCTACTGAGGCTTGAGCTGGGCTGCCCGCTTCTTCCAGGCTATTACCTCCTCTAGGTAGCTGTTTGCCTCAAGTGCGGCGATATTGGCTCTGCTCTCATCGCCGTTGAGCATAAGCTCAGCGTACTCACGGTACTTTTGCGTAGCCTTTGCCGAGCTCTCTACGTAATTCAGAAGGTACTGGGCATACAGCCTCTCTTCATCGCTCTTCGCAAGCTGCGTTGCCTTCTCAAGGTGCTCCATCGCCTTTGCATCCACCTCAGCCTTGACATCGCAGGTTTTGATAATCTTTGCATAGTCGTCGCTGGAGATTATATCTCCCCACATGTTGGTAGCCTGGGAAATCAGCTCCTCCGCCTTTGAAACCTCACCAGAGTAGCTAGAGCCCACGCAGGCGCTCATGGCAATGAGTATCCAAAGGAGAATGAATCTGTTCATGGCTCTTACTTACGGTTGTGGAATAAAAATTTGCTGGGTATTCTTCAGATATCCCCTCTTAACAGCTCCATAAACCGCTTCGCATCCTCCCCCATGTAGATATTGTTGAAGAGCACATACGCAACCTCAAAGCTAAGTACCTTTTCAAGCACTCCTCTCAACTCCTCATCAGTATACCTGTGTTTGTAGTTTATCCTTCCATTGTGGTAGCTCCCATGCAGACGGAAGTACGCTAGCTTTGCTGTTACTGGATCCTCGCGAAGAGGGTCAACGCAGTGCACCAGCTCAAACTCTTCACATAGATTAGCCAAAAGTTCACGATCCCATGGGGCGCGGAGTTCTATCGCGAAGGTTAGATTACCCCTTTCTATACTGCCAAAGAAGTTTTTAAGGTTTGAGAGGTTTTCCTGGGTTTGGGTAAAGCTTGGAGGGCATTGAAATACCACTACGCTTGCTCGCAGAGCTTCTGCTATCTCCCTTGTTTTTTCCCAAGCAGAAAGCACCTCGTCGGTGGCTTTAAAGAAACCGTACTTCTCCTTATCTTTTACCTCAATTCCAGCCTTCCTGTAAGTCGGGCTGCTTGGAGGGTGAGTAATAAGCTGCCACGCCTTGAGGGTGAACTCGAAGTTTTCGCCGGCCTGGCTACGCCACCTCTCAGCTGTGCCGATTTTCGGTAGAGAATAGAAAGTCTTCTGAACCTCAGCCAGGCTAAACTCCTGGAAGTAATTCTTCATCCCTCCCGGAAAGCCGCAACACCCAACCTTGATTTCCATTTCCCTAATACCGAGAGAAGATTCGCCTTAGCAAAGAGTCGAAGCCTGTCTTTTTCACCCGTTTGCCACGCCTTCTCTCGCGCACAACCTCAACGCTCGCTCCGCCGTGACGGGAGCGTTTAACGCGAACATCAACGAAGATTGGCTGCTCCACCACATCGCCCACAACAAGAGCCTCTCCAGGCTCCAGCTGCTTTATCTCCTCCTCTAGATCTGAGGTAAAGCCTTCGATGCTCTGGCTTATAGCCTTTAAATCGTTGGGGTTGGTGACCTTGAGTATAATCTGAGTATTGCACTGGCTGAGGACGCTCTTATCGATTCTTGCAGGGCGCTGCGTTACCACACACAGACCCATTCCGAATTTTCTACCCTCGCTGGCTATCGTGCGTATTATCTTGTTGGAAGCCTTGGTACCGAAGCCGCGCTCTGGAGCGAAGTTGTGCGCCTCCTCTATTAGGAAGAGCAGAGGTGGAACCTTGCCCCGCTTTCTGTCTTCGAAGATCTCACTGGCTATGCGAGACACGACGATATCCTGAATTTCAGGCTGAACTCCTCGGAGGTTGATTATGGAGGTGACACCCCTGCGCACCAGCTCAGAGGTCCTAACAGGAGTGCCTTCAAAGATCTTACTCTCTCGCAGCATCTCCAAGCTTGTGATGAGATTCCACTTTGCCTTGCTTTCATGCTCATGAATCACACGTATTATATCCTCTAAGGTATAGCGACCATAGGTTTCCACAACCTTTAGAGCTTCAAATAGGATGCCCTTCTGAGAGTCTGTAACCTTCGTGGGGAGCATTTCAATGAAGTCGTTTATTGTGAAGCGAGTTATGTCAAGGCTAAGCTTGCGATCAGCCTGGGGGTTTATACTCTGATTTGGAGTGTACTCCACCACATTCTCATACCCTTTTGGACTGATTCCATAGTGTTCCATCAATGCAAGCTCTCTTGGATTGTCGTTAGGGTAGCGAAGGGCAGAGTATTCCCCATGCGGATCAATTATAACTACAGGTACCTTTTTCTCAATAAGCTCTTCAATCAGCACACCCACAGTATAACTCTTCCCAGCACCTGTCTTTGCCAGAACGGCAATATGCTTTTGAATGAGTTTGTTGGGATTGAGGTACACAGGGATCTTTCTGCTGTGTCCTTCAAGCAAGCCGAGATAAATGCCATTCTTCTGCTCGAGTCTTAGAGACTTTCTTATTATCCCAGCGTCTGCCTCATACACCTTTTCCCCAGGTCTGAAAGGAATCTTGGGTGTCTTGAGAAGTCCATCTTTATCAATGTAGCCTATAACCTTTGCATTTGCAATTATACGCTCATCCTGAGCTTTAGGTATAGAAGTGCCTGTGATTGCATTGAGAGAATAGAGCTCATTGTAACGCTTAATTGTACGTACCTGAGCAAGAACCCAGCCATACTTCTCATGATTTACTCTAACATATTCCCCCTTCTCGAGGTTTGCATCTCTGGCTACAAGGAAATTGAAATCACCATATCCAACCTCGCCAAAAATCATTCCTACAATCTTGGTCATCTTACCTCAAATTAGCTTTCACCTTCATGCATAGATAAATCTTGCCAAGGCTATAGTGACACCCCATTATTTCCTGTGGAAAACGAGAAGGAATGCGCAAAAATTACAATAATCTTTGACGAGAAGTATTCAAATAAACTATGTCATTAATAGTATAAAAGTTTTACGATTTGAAAATAATTAAAATTTCAAAGTATTTTCTAAAATAATTACATTATTTAATGTTTCTATAAAATAATTAAAACACAGGAATTTTTATACATTTATCAGTAAGGTTTTCTGCTATAATTTACATGTATTACTATCTTGACTTTAAATTTTAATGTCGACCAGTAACCTTTAACATACCTATAATAATTTCAACTGTATATTCCACATGAAATAAAGGGGGCTCTCTTATTTTGATGTAAAAATTTTTGTATTTTTGTATTTTATCATGATTTATAATAGGAATTTGCCTTATATTTAAATATTTATTACTATCTATAATAAAATTCCACTGGAAAGACAGGGTGATAACTCAAAAATATTAAATACGACAGATGTATTATACTAAGTTGATTTGCCCCGAACCTTTATTTCAACTGGACGTTGAGGAGCTGTGGATATGGAGGTCAGGAATTCATTTGCAAGGATTTTTGAATCTTTCCTTCATCGTCAACCTCTGTTCAAAAACAAAGAAGCGCTGAGGCACAGCTATACCCCTGATGAGCTCCCTCACAGGGGAGAGGAAATAAATGCCCTAGCGACCATCCTTGCCCCGGCACTGAAGGGAGAAACACCGTCGAATATACTTATTTACGGTAAAAGCGGCACAGGTAAAACAATTGTTTCTAAATTTATATGTAGGGAGTTAAGAGAAACTGGTAGGAAGTACGGAATTCCAATTTCAACTGTATATTTAAACTGTGAGGTTACAGATACTCAATATCGCGTACTTGCAAACTTAGCTAAGCATTTTGGAGAAAATGTACCCTTCACAGGCTGGCCTACTGATAAAGTCTATGCAGCTTTTAAAGAAGCTGTGGATGAGAGAAGGCAGAATGTGATAATTATCCTCGACGAAATTGATCGCCTCGTTGCGAAAGGCGGTGACCGTGTGCTCTACAACCTGACGAGAATAAACTCTGAACTTCAGCGCGCAAGAGTGAGCATAATAGGAATCTCCAACAACCTAAAGTTTACAACTTACCTCGATACTAGGGTTCAGAGTTCTTTGGGCGAGGAGGAGATAATTTTCAAACCCTACAATGCTAGGCAGCTGGAGGATATACTCAAGCAGCGAGCCGAGCTTGCCTTCGAACCTGGGGTTCTGGATGAGTATGTAATTCCCCTATGCGCCGCTCTTGCTGCTCGTGAGCATGGTGACGCTCGCCGTGCCCTTGACCTCCTCAGGGTGAGCGGAGAAGTGGCAGAGCGTGAGAATGCTGAGATAATCACAGAGATACATGTACGAAAGGCGAATGAGAAGATAGAGCGTGATAATGTCGTCGAGGCAGTGCGCACCTTACCAACGCAGTCAAAAGTTCTTCTCTATGCAGTTATACTCCTCGAGGAGCGGGGTACAAAGTTCATAACCACAGGCAAGATTTATCAGGTTTATAAGAGCCTGTGCAAGGCAATTTCCATAGACTCTCTTACCCAGAGGAGGATTTCAGATTTAATTTCCGAGCTGGATATGCTTGGCATACTAAATTCCACTGTTATAAGCAAGGGTAGGTATGGAAGAACCCGCGAGATAAAGCTTGAAGTGCCGCTGAATGACATAAAACGCGTGGTTGAAGAGGATATACGGCTTCGCAGTCTTTCAAAATTCACACTTACCCAGACTAGGCTGGTGTGATTTATTTTCACTTTTATGGCGCTCCTCCTCCCCTTCACCTTATATAGAACTCAAACAAGAGGGTTAAAAAGGTATGGATGATGTTGAGATAGTTTCGAAATTCGTGGAGTGCGGGGTTAACCTTCACCCTGAGGTTCTGGCGGAGATAAAGAGGAGTCCAAACAGGGAGGAGGTGATAAACAGATTAATCAATATCGCCAGAGAAGAGTCTGCAAGCGTTCTAACCCTTGACAGGCTCAGGAAAGTAAAAGAAAAGGAAGAGGTGGACTTCCCGAACGCAGGTGAAGGAATTCAAATGCAATCTCCAAGAGAGTGTCGAGTTGTGCTCAAACGCTCCAAACGGCGACTTTCTCAGGAATACGATTCAAATCTCAGAATAAAGCGTGAGTGGGATATCACAAAAAAATCCTACTGTGAGGGAAGCATTGAGAGCTTTGTGAGCTATTTCAACAACCGCTTTGAGCGCCTCGCAAAGCTGCTCAAATCTCGCACGGCTCTCAAGGAGAGCGTGGTGATTGAGCTCATTAAAAGCTCCCGCTACTCAGGGGAGGTTAAGTTCATCGGCATGGTTACTGACATACGCACAAGCAAGAAGGGGAACCTCATACTGGAGCTTGAGGATCCAACTGGCGTGATACCTGTGCTCATCCGCAGCCAAGATAGAGAGCTTCTCGAAGAGGCAAAGGAGATAACAAAGGACGAGGTGATAGGCGTCGCTGGCTTTATTCCCAACGGGTTTGATATGGTTATAGCAAATGAGATTTTCTTTCCAGATGTGCCGGTGAACCGTGAGCCCAGAAAGAGCGAGGAGCCAGTGGCGGTGGCTATGGTCTCCGACATTCACGTGGGGAGTACGCAGTTTCTCGGAGACACCTTTACACGCTTTATAAAGTGGTTAGCCGGCGAGCTGGGCACGCCTCGCCAGAGGGAGCTTGCCTCCCGGGTTAAGTACCTTGTTATTGGCGGCGACCTCGTCGACGGAGTGGGAATCTACCCGGAGCAGAAGGATGAGCTGGTTATTAAGGACATACACGAGCAGTACGCTGCTTTCGCTAGATTTATTGAGCGCATTCCCGAGCACATAGAGATAATCATTACGCCCGGAAACCACGACGCCGCTCGCCAAGCGGAGCCGCAGCCGGCGATTGAAGAGGAGTTTGCTCCCATGCTCTACGAGGACCCTCGCGTCCATATGGTGGGCAACCCCTGCTTTGCCACCATTCACGGCGTTGAAGTTGTGAGCTACCACGGCAGAAGTCTTGACGACATCATAGCGAGCATACCCGGGCTGAGCTACTCTTCGCCAGCCAAGGCGATGAAGGTACTGCTTAAAAAACGACATCTCTCGCCGATATACGGCGGTAGAGTACCTATTGCCCCGGAGCTCTTCGACTACCTCCTTTTGGAGGAGCCGCCAGACATACTCCATATGGGGCATGTGCACACCACACATGTGGAGAATTATCGCGGTACCGTGGTGGTGAACTCGGGCACCTTCCAGGGGCAGACCAGCTTTCAGAAGAAGATGAACATTCACCCCACGCCTGGTAGGATACCAATCATAGACCTGCAGAACATGCGCACCACTATTATGAGGTTCAGTTAGGGAGTACTATGGAGATAGATGAGTACTTTTCTCTGCTTGAGGAGAAGGTTAAAGAGGGGTTAAAGATAGCGCGGGAAGCAAGAAAACTGGGCTACGACCCCTCGTTAGATGTAGAAATCCCCCTCGCTAAGGACATGGCAGAACGCGTTGAGGGATTGGTAGGTCCTCCGAAGGTAGCTCCGCGCATTCGTGAGCTTTGCTCAAATGTGAGCGCTGAAGAGGCGGCGATAACCATAGCCAGGGAGATAGTAGAGGGCAAGTTTGGACGCTTCGATTCGAGGGAAGCAGCGGCTGAGCAGGCGCTACGCACAGCTCTTGCTATTCTCACCGAAGGTATAGTGGCTGCGCCCCTCGAGGGCATAGTTAAGGTGAAGATAAAGAAGAACGCCAACGGGAGCGAGTATTTGGCGATTTACTTCGCTGGCCCAATACGCTCCGCCGGCGGCTCTGCTCAGGCATTAGCGGTGCTTGTGGGCGACGCCATAAGGCAAGCTCTCGGTCTTGAGCGCTACTTGGCGACTGAAGATGAGGTGGAGCGCTTCGTGGAGGAGGTTGACCTTTACCACCATGAAGCAGCTCGCCTGCAGTACTACCCCAAGGCTGAGGAGGTGCGCAAGGCGATTCGCTCTCTGCCCGTTGAGGTAACGGGCGAGCCCACCGACAAGGTAGAGGTAGCTGGCTACCGTGACCTGCCACGCATTGAAACCAATCAGCTTCGCGGTGGAGCGGTGCTCGTTCTCGCAGAGGGGTTGCTCCAGAAGGCACCGAAAGTGCTCAAGTATGTGCGAAAGCTTAATTTTGAAGGCTGGGATTGGTTGGCTGAGCTAGTTTCGGGTAAGGCGGAGAAGAAGGAGGAGAGCGGCGATACTGAGGTAAAGCCCAACTTTAAGTATATTAAAGATTTGGTCGCGGGAAGACCTGTGCTTGCACATCCCTCAGCGAAGGGTGGCTTCAGGCTGCGCTATGGCAGAAGCAGAGCCTCTGGCTTCGCAAGCATGGGGATTCATCCCGCGACGATGGTTATAACCGGTGGATTCATAGCCATTGGGACGCAGATGAAAACTGAGCGCCCGGGCAAGGGCACCGCTGTAACGCCGTGCGACACCATCGAAGGGCCTGTGGTGAAGCTGCACGACGGCAGTGTTGTTCGCGTTTCCACCATTAATCAGGCTCAGGAGATTAAAGACCAGGTGGAGGAGATTCTGTTTCTGGGCGATATACTGGTGAACTACGGCGATTTTCTGGAGAACAACCATCCTCTTGTACCAGCGAGCTACTGCGAGGAGTGGTGGGTGCAGGAGCTGGAGCAGGCTTTGAAGGGCGAAAAAGGCAATGAATACAGCCGCTACCTCGACCCCTCACATGTGCCCACCGAGGAAGAGGCGCTG
>MTME02000044.1 GCA_002011115.2 Candidatus Pyrohabitans sp. JdFR-17 | reverse complement strand
CTAAACCTGAGAGCAATCTGATTAACGCGGGCATCTATGCATTCTCCCCAGAGGTTTTTGAGGCTATTGAAAGAACCCCTCTCTCGCCACGCGGAGAGTACGAGATTACATCTACGCTGGAGCTGCTCCTCCGCAAGGGCGAGGAGGTAAGAGGTGTTGAGATACATGGAAGGTGGCTGGACATAGGTACGCCCTGGAACTACCTCGAGGCGAGTAAGACTCTGCTTGAGGAGATGCCCCACCGTATCGCTGGGGAAGTGGAAGGGAGGGTGAGCATTAAGGGCAGGGTTTACCTTGCCGAGGGCGCGGTGATAAAGTCAGGGAGCTACATCGAAGGCCCAGTCTACATAGGCAGGGGAAGCGTCATCGGACCAAACACCTACCTTCGTAGCTACGCTGCAATAGGCGAGGGGTGCAGGCTGGGCAACGCGGTGGAAGTTAAGAACTCAATAATTATGGACGGCACGCACATAGCGCATTTAAGCTACGTGGGCGACTCCATTATTGGAAGGAACTGCAACTTCGGTGCTGGAGCAAAGGTGGGTAACCTCCGCCTGGACAATGCAAATGTGAAGATGCGCATAAAGGGCGAGCTCGTAGATACCGGCAGGCGAAAGATGGGTGCTGTTATAGGCGACAACGTAAAGCTTGGCCTAAATGTTATGATAAATGCAGGGCGCAAGATAGGCTCCTGCTCCTTCGTTGGCCCCGGGGTTATAGTTTACCGCGACGTGCCCAGAAACAGCTTCCTCGTAGTCAAGCAGGAGCTTGAGTTGAGGGAGATGCAGAGGCGGGAGGAGTAAGTTCACAGATTTAGATACACTGTGTTTTTCATCCTCTACTTTCAAGTCGCCTTTTGAAAACATAAATGGAACTCAAGGCGTCATCCTCTCCACGGCATAGTATGTAACATCTCCCTCTTCATCCACCACAGCGAAGAGCATCTTTTTCCTCACCCCATGTGCTAAGCGCACTGCGCGCGCAAGCTCTGTGAAGCTTATATCGCTATCCTCGCGTACCGCATGCACCAGATAGCGGGAGTGCTCCTTGGGGTAAGTCCCCCGCTCATAAACGCGGAAATGCGAGCCAAATTTGAAGCCGGTCTTCACAACATAGCCACGCTCGCGTAAGTCGCGGTAAACCGTATACCTGACCAGAAGCTCCTCCTCCGGTGTGCTTAGAAGCTCTTCATGACTTAAAAAGCGCTCTCCGCTAACCACGCTGAGTTTGCCCTTCTCCACAAGGTACAGCGCCTCAACCAGTGAGAGGTAGAGTTTGCCCTCTCTCTTCTTCCCATAGCCCTTCTGCACAAGCTGGGAAATCGCCTTTTGGTCGGTGAGAATCACATACTTTTCCACAAGGTAACCTTTCATACTGAGATATTCTCGGGAAAATATTTAAAAATACTCCACAGATAATTAACCCATCAATTTTTAAGGAAGGCTCTGGTTATGGAGTGTGAAGTGTGCGGGCGCAAGATTTGGGGAAAGCCTGTTTCGGTGGTAATTGAAGGCACGGAGATGAAAACCTGCAAACAATGTGCACGCTTTGGCAGGGAGGCGAAGACCTGGTCACGCCTGCCAAGACGGGAGCCCGGGAAGGCGGTTACCGTAACCAAGAAGAGGTATCCCTACGGGGGTAAGCGCGAACCTATCGTTGAGGTCGTAGAGGACTATAGCAGCATAATACGCCGCGCGAGAGAGGCAAGAAAGCTCACCCGGGAGGAGTTGGGCAGGAAGATAAATGAAAAGGTCTCCGTTATAGCGCGCCTAGAGGCAGGTAAAATGAAGCCCAGCGTGGAAATCGCAAAGAAGCTTGAGAGGGCGCTGGACATTAAAATCCTCGAGGAGATTGTCGAAGAGGAGGAGTACTCCGCTTCAGGCAAAGTGTCGGGAGAGCTAACAATTGGTGATATTATCAAGATAAAGAAAAAGGGGTAGGAGATATGCTTAAGCGAGAGGAGATTCAAGAAATCGCCGCAAATTATGGCAAGGATATAACCATAGGCATTTTTGGCTCGCACTCTGCCAAGGAGATAGGCGCCGCTGCAAAGGTAGCTGGCTTTCGCACTGCTATAGTGGTGAAGAAGGGCAGAGAGAAGCTCTATACTACTTACAACCGCCATCTCTATGACGAGATAATAACCGTAGAACGCTTCAAGGACATGCTCAATGAAGAGGTGCAGGAGCGTCTTCGCGAGCTGAACACCATCTTTATTCCCAACCGCTCCTTCGCCGTTTATGTGGGCTATGATGGGATTGAGAACGAGTTTCGCGTACCCCTGTATGGCAACCGCTTTATCCTGCGCGCCGAAGATCGCGAAGATGAGCGCGGGCAGTACTATCTTCTTAAAAAGGCGGGCATAAGAACGCCGAAGCACTTTGAAAAGCCGGAGGATATAGACAGGCTGTGCATAGTCAAGGTGCAGCAGGCCGCAAATCCTCTGGAGAGGGCGTTCTTCTATGCAGACTCGCCAGAAGATTACTATCGCCAGGCTGAGGAGCTTCTTAAACAGGGGATAATAAGCGAGGAGACGCTGAACAAGGCGAGGATAGAGGAGTACGTGCTGGGCGCTCGCTTCAATGCCAATTTCCATGGCTATGCTTTAGAGGACATCTTCGGCGATTTTGATCTGGTGGGCTTTTCAGACAGGAGGCAGGTAAATCTGCAGGGTTTCCTCAATCTCCCCGCGAAGGACCAGCTGAAGATTCGCGTCCCCGTGACCAATGAGGAGATAGGGCATTACGGTGTAACCATGCGGGAGAGCAAGCAGCACCTTGTTTATGATGCCGCCTACCGCTTCCGCAGGGTGGTCGAGAAGGAGTACCCACCAAAGATGATAGGTCCTTTCTCCCTCCAGGGTGCAATAGCGTATTCGCCGGAAGACAACAAAACGCTGGAGTTTGTGGTCTTCGATGTCTCGCCCCGCGTTCCAGGCGACCCTGCAATGGGGCCTACCTCGCCTGAGATGCGCAACCTCAGCATAAAGTACGGCAGACGAATAGAGGACCCGCTTGACCTGGCCATGATGGAGATCGCCGAGGCGGTGAAGCTCGGCAGGCTGGAAGAGATTGTGACGTAGGTGAGGACATGTTTGAAAGAGAGGATATTCTGGAAATCTACAGAGGTTATGACAGGAGCGACCTCGCCATAGCCACGCTGGGCAGCCATTCAGCGCTCCAGATTCTGAAAGGAGCGAAGGAGGAAGGCTTCAGAACGGTCGTAGTCTGCAAACGAGACCGTGCGGAGCTTTATCGCCGCTTTCGCGTAGCTGACGAAATAATAACCCTTGATAGCTACTCGGAGACCATCTCAGAGAAGACACTGGAGAAGCTTAGAAAGCTTAACGCCCTTCTTGTTCCTCACGGTTCGCTAATCGCATATGTTGGCGTGAGGAACATAGAGGAAAGGCTTCGCATTCCTCTGCTCGGCAACCGCCACATACTGCGCTGGGAGGCGGATCGCAACCTTGAGAGGCAGTGGCTTACCAAAGCAGGAATAAAGATGCCCAAGGAGACGAAGGATCCCAGAGATATAGACAGGTTAAGCCTGGTCAAGTTTCCAGGTGCCCGCGGCGGAAGAGGATACTTCATTGTAGCAAGCTACAAAGACTTCAAGAGGAAAGCTGAGCGACTGATACGCCGCGGTAGTATTACCCGCGAAGACCTGGAGAAGGCGACAATTCAGGAGTACATACCTGGGGTGAATATGTACCTTTCGTACTTTTACTCCCCTCTCACAGATGAGGTGGAACTCTTTGGCATAGACCGCAGGTACGAGGCTAACATCGACGGGCTCACGCGAATACCCGCGATTGACCAGACAGAGACCTACATTGAGCCAAGCTACGTCGTCGTGGGCAATGCACCCCTCGTTGCGAGGGAGTCCCTATTGCCTCGAGTGCTTGAGATGGGCGACCGCCTGGTGGAGGTCTCGAAGGAGATCGCCCCGCCGGGAATGCTTGGTCCCTTCTGCCTCGAAACCATGGTCACGCATAACCTCGAATTCATAGCCTTCGAGATTTCAGCGCGCATCGTCGCTGGCACCAACCCCTTCATCTCGGGCTCACCCTACAGCTATCTGCTCTACGGGGACAACATGAGCATGGGTCGCAGGATAGCGCGAGAGCTACGCCTCGCTTTAGAGCAGGAGAAGGAGGAGCTTCTCATAACATGAGGCTTAGGGTATGGCTTTGTTTAGATACCTCCTCCTGCTGCGCAGGCATGCATGGTTCCTCCTAGGCACAGGCGTTGCCTTCTTCACCCTCTTCTTCTTTCTCTCTGGTTTCATCATACAGAGGATGAAGCAGGACCTCCTCCCAGAGAGCGCAAGACTGATCGCCACAGGGATGCTTGAGACGGTGATGGTGAAGCTGCAGATAGCTCTTGTGCTCACAGGCATAGCGATCATTCCCCTCGCTTTTTTAATTATCCTGCGAACCCTGCATTTCAGGTTTAAGGCAAGCACAATACTGTGGCTTATTGCAGCCCTTGCCCTCTTCCTCCTTGGCTTTGGCTTCACTTACTTTCTGCTTTTGCCCACCGCTGTGAAAGTGCTAACGACGCTTACCACCGAGGCAGGAGTGCTTGCGTACTACAGCATTAACCAGTTTATCTTCTTCGCCTTTCTCACGACGGTCATATTCAGCCTGCTCTTTGAGCTGCCCCTCGTGGTAACCTGGCTGGCGCTTCGCGGCTTCGTGAGCGTTGAGTCTTTAAAGCAAAAGCGTAAGTTTGTCTATGTGGGCATAGTAACCCTCGCCGCGATTATAACTGCTGACCCCACGCCGATGAGCCAGCTTCTCCTCTCCTTCCCCCTAATAATACTCTACGAAATGAGTATTTTAGTAGCAAGCTTCCTACTAAAAATCAGGGAATAAGTCTCCAGTTCCCCTCCTGAAGTGACTTCTGGAGCTTCTTGAGCTTAGCTGCATCCAGGTCGTACTTCTTTAGCAACGACTCTTCCGACTTCACAAGTATGCTAATCAACTCGTCCACGCGCAATCTCAGTTTCATCCTTCTCTCCTTTAAAATATTTTTATAAGTTGTTTAAGATATAACTACTGCAAACTTTGCTGTTATATATGGAAAAAAGGAGAGAAGGGGTTTACGCCTCGCTTTTTGAGAGCTTGTAGTAAGCGATAGCGAATATCGCCGCCTGCACTAGGCCCACCGCGATTGGGGGAAGGTCGCCTATTAACTCATTGAGCCACACTAGCCCAAAGTCGCGACCCAAGAAGGTGTAGCCCTCGTAGAAGAAGGCGTAGGGTGCAACGTTGAAGAGCCAGGAGCCAGCGATTATTCCCACGAGCATGAAGATCACGCTTGCGACGTAGTTCCACTGTCCCTCGCCTATCCTGTAGAAGGTCGAGGTCACACAACCTCCGCCAAGGGCCATGCCTATCCCGAAGATTATCCCGCCTACGAAGGTAAACCAGCCCGCTGGAACAAGCGTGGGCCTGAAGATATCCAAAGTCAGGAACAGTGTATAGAAGAAGCTTATTATCGCAAGCACTATGAAGGTCATCTGCAGATTGCGGGTTATCCCGAACAGGAAGTAGTCACGTATTGCACCTGTCATGCAGTAGCGGGAGCGCTGCACCACAAAGCCAAGAAGCAGACCAAAAACTATTGCACCAGCGTAATTTGCAAGCGTATAGTCGCTCATTTACCTCACCTCACATTGTGCGCTCGTATATCTTTGCCCCTATGTAGGTGCCTATCACCAGTCCCACTGCTGCGATGTATCCGCCAATGCTCAGCTGGGGCAGAGAGTTCAGGAAGATACCTATGTTGCAGGTGGTTATGAGCACTATGCCGACGCCCATGAGAAAGCCACCTATTATCTGGTAGTGTATGGTGGACTTGTCCCAGGTGTTTACAAACTCCCCGTTTATCTTAGCGGCTATAAAGCTGCCCACCACGAAGGCAACGAGGAATATGAAAACCAGCATCGGCGCCTTAATCAGAGACCAAAAGTTGTTGCTGAGCAGGGAATACGCTCCTAGACTCTCGAGTATCTTGTAGTCCATCCAGCGCAAACCGCCAGCGAACGCCCATGCTCTTCCATAACCAAGAGCAGGGATTACCAAAAGTACCAGTATAATGCCTAGGGCAATACCTCCCTTCTTTTCATCCAATGGCTCATGAATAAGCTCCTTCACTCCCATCTTCTGGACCTCCTTCGGCTTGACCCTGTTTAAACTCAGACCGTCGCTATTTAAGTTTTTCTAAATTATGCGTGGGTTTGGAAATCTCATGCACACCCGAATATTTATTATCGCGTTTTCCTATAACCAGCCCATGGCGGTCCAATGCATAGCCCACAAGAAGGATTTAGATGGGTTAGGGAGCCATGCAATAGTGCGCAGGTTTGCCGGTGAAACAGGAGAGGAGATAACCCATTACTTTGCCGACTATGATGACCTCGCTGAGATAATTGTTAAGCTCAGCGAAGAGGCTGAAGGCGAAAAGGTAATAATCGCAGACCTGGGGTACAACTCAGGTGTGCTTTCTGCTAAGGACGCGCTGGCAAAGCTCTGCACAGCGAACGAGGTAATCTGGATAGACCACCATGACTGGGATGGCGGAGAGGAGATTCTTAGGTTGAAGCTCCGCTTCATCCACAGCACTCAACTATGTGCCGCTGAGCTGGTGCAGCGAGAATTTATGCCCCACGACGAGGTTTCACAGGAGATTGCGCGCTTGGCACATGCCCACGACTTTCGTGAGGAAAGTGAGCTTGCGTGGAAGCTGTACGATGTGATCTCCTCTGGCTACGACAAGCTGAGCTTTGTGGAAGCTCTCTCGCGGGGTGAGTTTTGGAATGAGGAGTTTGATGAGGCTTACAATAAATACCAGCTAGCAAAGGAGAAGGGTTATGCTTACTTAGAGGAACACCTAGAGGTTTTCGAAGTTAATGGTTATACCTGTGCAATGGCGCTGTCCAAAAAGTATCTGAGCTCAACCCTTGCGTCGCTCTACCTCCAGAGGAAGGGTACTGACTTTGTGATTGTGGTCTACCCCGACGGCAAGCTGAGCTTCCGCAGGAATAATCCAAAAATAAACCTGCGAAAGATTGCCCAGATCTTTGGTGGCGGAGGGAGAGAAGTCGCTGCAGGCGCAAAGATTGATAAGGCGGTGACAGAGGAGAACTACTCGCAGGTGTTCAGGGAGATTGTGGAGAAGATTGAGGAGAGCGCTGAGAAAGTGCTTCGCTGACTGTGCAAATGCCCCCCGAAATGAACAATTAGTCAGTTTATATGAGTCTGACATCAAACTGGCAGTAATTGTCTCCAAGTCCCCAGCATTTTATCTCCTTTACATTGGATTTCCCTATGGTTGCATCCACAAGACCGCCTATAATACCGGCTTCAAAGTAGCAGATAGCCGAGCCAATATTTGGCATACCGTAGCAGGTTGTACATTCCCGCAGGTCTACCAGGATGTGTTCGTCGTTAATTGGATGAACCTTAACAAGACCTATTCTCAATTTCTCAAAAATTGGGGCTGCTGAATTCATCATTGTAGCTAGGTCTGAGGTGTCAACGTGTTTGCTCAACTCCTCCTTGGCTATTACCTCCCCCATTTCATAAAACATGTTATCCACAGAATCAATCATTGCGAGGGCGATTTTAAATGTCCTGAAAAGGGTAAGCGGGAATGCATCTCCCAGTGTTGGTCTTATTTTTGTTTCATCACCCTTGAGGATTGAATCTATCACAGGACCCTGAGTATTTCTTATGTATTCTTTAATTTTATTAATTTTCGGGGAGATAAACCACAGAGTTACTGGACCCAATTTTCTTTTCTCCACATTTCCAGTGAGCCTTATCATCTCCAGATATTTACTCATAGTGGTCCTGCTGACATTCAGCTTCTTTGCAATTTCCGATGTACTCATGCCAGTAGGAGTTGATTCAAGGATCAACATCACTTTCTTTCGGATATCAACGTAATCTAATTCTCCATTTGGCATGGTATACAGTATATCCGAAAATTATATATATCTTACGATTTCATTGATTAACATAAGTGACGTCAGTAATGGCGTCACTTATGACGTCAAAGGAGGACGCAATATGGTGGATGAATGGGATACCCGGGAAGGCCCTGAATCGTTGGACCCGACCATAATGGAACTTTTGGATAAGGCAAGAAAAGACGGGATGGAAACGGGCTGGGACAGAGTCAAACAGCAGTACCCGCACTGCAAATTTGGAAGCTCAGGCGTCTGCTGCCGCAGGTGTTTCCACGGACCCTGCAAAATCTACGGAAAGGTTAAGAGAGGTATATGCGGTGCTGACGAAAATACGATTGTTCTGACAAACCTTATACAGCTTCAGACCTCTGGTGCGGTGCAGCACGTGGAGCACTCCAGGGAACTTCTAGAGACTCTGGAGAAAATTGCAAAGGGCACAGTCCCCTACGAAATAAAAGACGAAGCCAAGCTGAGGAGTATTGCAGAGAAACTGGGTGTTGATAGTTCAGGTGACATCAAGGAAGTTGCTGGCAGAGTGGCAGAAAAGGCTATTGAAAACTTCACTGCCCAGGAAGGAACTCTGAACTGGCTAGAAATAACTGCAAATGAAAAGGAAAAGAAGAAGTGGGAAGAACTCGGTGTTCTGCCCAAGAATGCCCATGCAGAGATTGCACTTTCGCTCCTCAGAACTTCAAACCAGTGCGATGCTGATCCTGCCAATCTCCTCCAGGAAGTGGGTCGCCTGGGTCTTGTGGACGGTTTCGCCGGTCTACACCTGTCAACAGACCTGACAGACATAATGTTTGGAACACCAAAGCTGGTGAAGACAGAATCGCGTCTGGGCGTTATTAAGGAAGATGCTGTGAATATTGCGGTTCATGGCCACCTGCCCATACTCTCGGAGAAGATTGTTGAATGGGCTGAAAAAATGGAAGATGAGGCCAAAAAGGTAGGCGCTTCCGGCATAAATGTCGTGGGCATCTGCTGTACCGGAAATGAAGTTATGATGAGACACGGCATACCCCTTGCCTCAAATTTCGTGGGGCAGGAAGTGGCAATGGCAACAGGCGCCCTTGACGCGATGGTGGTGGATGTTCAGTGCATCATGCCGAACCTCCAGCCAGCTTCGGAGTGCTATCATACCAAGATTATAACAACCCTGCCGTACATCAAACTCCCGGGAGCAATGCATGTGGACTTTACGCCGGAGAACGCCGATGAGAGTGCAAAGAAAATCATTGAGATTGCAATAGAGGCATACAAACACAGGGATAAGAGCAAGATATTGATACCCGAGAGCACCATGGAGATGTACGGCGGCTTTTCTGTGGAGCAGATCGTGGAGGCTCTTTCCAAATTGAATCCCGAGGACCCCCTACAGCCGGTCATCGATAATATCGTCAATGGCAATATTCTCGGTGCTGTGGCCCTCGTGGGATGTGCCACCTTCAAGTATAAACATGACTACGGCTATACAGAACTTGCAAAGAGACTGCTCAAAGAAAATGTGCTGGTAGTAGCCACCGGATGCGGCGCACACTCTCTGGCAAGACACGGATTTATGATTCCAGACGGCGAGGGAGCAAAATACCTGGGTGACGGAATAAAAGCAGTGCTCAAGGCAATAGGTGAGGCAAATGGTCTTCCTTCCCTGCCACCAGTAATGCACATGGGAGCATGCGTTGACAACTCGAGGGTGGCAAATCTCCTCTATGCCCTGGCCGCCAAGCTCGATGTGCCAGTGAGCAAGCTTCCTGCCGTAGGCTCATGTCCAGAAATGCAGAGCCCCAAGGTGCTTTCCATAGGCTCGTACTTCCTTACACTAGGCGTGGATGTGCACGTGGGCACACCATTCCCGATAAGCGGCTCTCAGCTTGTCACAGATATCCTTACAGGGAACAAGGAGGACCATCCAATTACACTTGATGGACTCTTCGGCGGTAAAATAATCTATGAGCCTGACCCCAAGGTGGCCGCAGAGAAAATACTCGAGAGAATAAAGATGAAGCGCGAGGCCCTTGGTATATAAGGTAGGCTTTCTGTCTACCTTTTTTCTTTTATTACTTGTCTCCATTGATACTCTATCACAGAAAGGCGTGTTGTATTCATCGCCATGTTGGGGAGACTGCTTTATGCTACCAGAAGACTCCACCTGCAAAAGGTTTTTTTACAACCACATAAAAAGAAATATTGACCATGTACAGGGATGAGGAGCTTTTGGGGAAGGAGGTTATAGACGCTTCCGGCGAACTTCTGGGC
>MTME02000043.1:3813-10312 GCA_002011115.2 Candidatus Pyrohabitans sp. JdFR-17 | reverse complement strand
AAAGGCATTGCGAAGGTGAAGGGTGAGATAGATGTGGAGGCAGGGAAACACGGGGTCAAAATAGGAATGCACAGAAAAATGGTGGTTATGCCAGGCATGAACAACCAAACTGGAAAATATCCACCTGCTCCACCCAAAAGGAAGTGAGTTTCGAGATGGGGCTCACTAGCCCCTTATTCCTTTTTGTACATAGCTACGCGCTGGGTAAACCTCTCCTCTTTGTAAATCTTGTACCCAAATTCCAGCTCTACTTGGGAGAGCCTTTCAAAACCTTCGCTGCGCAGTGTTGTAGAGAGCACATCCCTCGAGAACTTATCATCCGCATTGGGGCGCCAGATTGCAAGCTCCCATAAATCCTGGGGGTAAAAGTCCTCGCACTTCTCAGCTTCAATGGGCTCCAGCAGCAAGAGCTTTCCTCCGCGCTGCAGAAGCTCTGCCGCATTTCTGAGCGCTCCCGTGGCATTTTCCACGTACTCTAGCAGAGCGTCCACAATCACCCAGTCACAGCTTTCATTGCGAAGAGGCACAGCAAGCTCAACATCGTAGGCGAGAAAGCTTCCATAGCTGAGCCACTCCTTCACACGCCTCAGTATGGTGGTTGAGAGATTGCCACATATCAGCCTGGCGTTATTGTGCTTTGCCTTTTGCAGATAGCTTTTAATCCCGGTGGCTGCATCAAACACAACCTCACCCGTGCATGGGTTGAGCAAGCTCTCGAAGGTGGCTATACGACGCATCGCAAGCTCGTCGGGCTCACTCCTCCTCCCCCTGCTATCCTTTGCAGGGATGCTTCGCCTCTCAAAGAGCTCATAAAAGCGCTTCCAGGGCACCACCCTAATCGAGTACCTCAGCTTCGGCGAGAGTTTCGCAGCCCTGCCACGGTTGTCCAGCTCGAGTTTAAGCTTTTCGCTCGCGGAGAAGAATTCTACCTCAAGCTTATCTCCGCGAGGGTTAAGCGCTGAGATGCGGTACTCCCTGCCCTTGCCCACTCTTGGCAATATGGCGATGTACGCATTGCCCACGGGAAGCTCTGCTCCGGTGAAGCTACCCAGCCTCTCGCGGGAGTAGAGCTTCAGAAGCGCATACTCACCTCTGCTGAGCCTCTCCACTCTAACCGGGAGGTGAATCGCCCTCTTTTTACCCCTGCGCAGCGCAACAAGCGTCATATCTCCACTTTTTCCAGCTCTCGAATCTCAAAATCACCGCTGCAAAGTGCGCAAATGCCATTGCTGAGCCTCGTCGCCTCTGTAATTTCGTTGCACACTGTGCAGCGCTTCGGCGAGGCTATGTACTGCATCTCCAGAGGGTACATAAGCTTCGAGAGGTCAACCTCAACACGGGTGACGATAAAAAGCTCAGAGTCGCTCATCCTGTGCCACTTTAATATAAGTTCTCTCTCTATTTTCTGAAGCCGCTTTCGCTCAGCCAGCGCTTTTTCAAGGTCACCCTTCGCATAAACGCGATAGAACTGCTCTAGCTGCTTGCCATAGTCGATGTGCTCCTCGTCCACGCTGGGTGTGCACTTAATTCTCAGCGCTTCCCCGGTGGCAAGGTTTCCGAAGATGGCGGCAAACTTTCCGTGGTCTAAGAAGACCAGCCTACCGCTTCCAAAGCTGCACTGCGTGGCTGCTGCTATACCATCGGCGGCGCATGTAAGAATCTCAACCGCCGCCACGAGGTCACGCTTTCTTTTCAGGTCAAGCAGGCGCACTGCAAGGTGCCCCATCCTCGTACCTAAGTAGCTGGCAGTGCATATATGCCCATGCACCTTTGGCACCGTTTCAAGAGCCTCACGCAGCGAGGGGTAGCTTGGCGCGCTCTTCCCATGCCCGCGCTTCTTCATGCTCGGCAGCAAGTCTTCTATTTCAAAGTCTGGAGTATAGGTCATCCTACAGCCTCCTTTTCTAAGGCGATGCTCCTGAAGGAGCGCCTCTCCACACCTGGCAATACTCGCAGCATGGCGGGAGCCTCTCCGGGTGGCGCTACATTGGGTACTTCAACCTTATAAAGCCTCGCGAGAGCGTCGAAGAGCAAAGTTCTGAGATCATTCTGTGAGAAGTGAGAGGTTTCAATCACCGGATTGAGGTGGTGGTACTCCCACCAGTTGCATGAGCGCAGCTTTAATCCAAGCTCAGAGGCGTGCCTGAACAGGTAGGTGTCGGGGTAGGGAGTTTGAACAGCAAACGTAGCCTCGCCTCCCAGCGAGCGCACCTCCTCGGCTAAGCGTATGGTAGCCTCCACGCTTTCCCTGGTGTCCCAGGGGTGCCCTATCATGAAGCCGCATACTGGCGTTATCCCCTCGCGTACAAACTTGCGAACTACGTCGAGTAGCCTCTCCAAAGCGATCTCCTTCTTTATGGCGTCCACCACCTCTTGGGAGCCACTCTCTATGCCGAAGCGCACAACCTCGCAGCCTGCGCTCGCCATGGCTTCAATCAGTTTCTCATCAACGTGGTCAAGGCGAAGCTCCGCGTACCACCGCATCCCTAACCTCGACACGAGGGAGCATATCCTGAGGGCGCGTTTCCTGTCGTAGGCGAAGTTGGGGTCTATGATGAAGAAGGAGCTTAGCCCAAGGCTGCGAAGATGCTCAACTTCACGAGCCACGCTCTCAGGGGTGCGCATTCTCAGCTTACCGGACATGGCGCGGGAAGAGCAGTACACGCAGGAGTATGCGCATCCTCGCGACGTCGCTATTGCACCTGGCAAAGCGTAGGCTTTCAGGTTGAGCAGGTGCCTCGCTGGCAAGGGGAGTGCGTCCAGGTCGCGAACCCGCCAAACGCCGTTGCTCTTCGCTTTGCCTTCGCTGAGATAGGCGATGCCCTTAACGCTGCGCACGTCTTTGCCCTTCTCAAGGCGGGACACGAGCTCAGCGAAGGCGAGTTCACCCTCGCCGCGAACCGCAAAGTTAAACCCGTGCCTAAGCACCTCCTCATAGCGAAAGGTGGCATGAATCCCGCCTATCGCCACGAGCTTTCCCTGCTCCTTCGCCGCCTCGAGTACCGCAAGCGCATAGGGGTAGTTCTGTGTGTAGCTGGAAACCCCGACAAGCTCAGCTTCTGCGATGCGCTGCTCAAGCTTCGCTTTCCCCAGGTTAAGGTCAAGAATTTCTACGCGATGCCCTCGCTGCTCAAGCATCGCCGCTATGTACGCAAGTCCCAAGGGGGGCATCGCCACCCTCTTCTCTGAGGCGCTGCTGTGGGGAACCTCTACGAGAAGCACATCCAAGGTACTTCCTCCACAAAGCCCTTCTCCATCCAGAGCTTCAGCAGCCGCTTAGCCTCTTCGCGGTGCTCTGAAAACTCCCGCTCTATTAACTCCTCAACCTCCTGCATGGTTTTACCGTGCACTTCTTCCCAGAGTCTCGTCGCAGCTTCGTTGAGCACGTATATGCCATCCCTCGCCATGAGGATAACCCTCTTGCCATCGCGCTTCCACACCATGTTCGCCCTCGCCAGCCTGTACTCCATGCTACAACCTCCTAAGCGCGCTGAGCAGCTCCTCTACTCGTGAGCGCTTCACTACGCCTGCTTCGCACGCCGCGCCGCGAAAGCCCAGGATATCGCTTCCTATGCTAACCGCACGCTCTAGGTGTGGGATGCGGAGCGAGCCCGAGATGCAGGTCTCCATCCCGCGTTCATGGGCGAGGTCAACAAACTCGCGAAGCCTCTCCACAGAGGCGAAGTCCAGAATGTTTTGCCCGTCCTTTACTGCGGTGTCCAGCATAATAACGTCACAGCTTACGTGCTTCACAAATTCGAAGGGGTTGGCGCTGCCAGTGCGCCAGTAGTCAGCATAGCCAGAGATAATCAGCTTGGCTCCACCACCCTCCTCAGCAAGCGCACGCTTCAAAGCCCTGGAGAGCTTCTCCGCCTGCTTACACGTCTTCACACCATAAAAAGAGGCAACCACGTAGTCCACGCCTAAACGAGCTACACCATACGCTGCGAGGCTGGCGGTGCCCGGTTTGTAATCCAGGTCACCTATGCTCGCCGCAACCTCCGTGCCTCGAGGCAGAAGCTGCATCACTTCCTTTATTATCCAGGGCTTGTTCGCGCCCAGTGTCCCCTCCCCGGGGTTCTTTATGTCGAGGATATCCACGCCGCCTGCTGCCAGAACCTCGCTTGCCTCTTCCTTGTCCTTTATGCTTATGAGCACCCTCATCTTTCCATCCCCAGCACCGTCAGAGCCTTGCTTACCTCGTAGGCGGATATTCGCCAGCCCTTCCGCAGCTTAGCCACTTCTTCGCGGTATCTGCTGTAGTCTTCAGGGGTAAATCTTAGCTTGGGCGTGGAAAAGAGCGCCGCCCAGGCGAAGTGGTTGAGAAATGGCAAAGTTTCAGGCTCGAGAAGGCTGAGCACGAATGACGCTACTCTAACATCAACGCCGCTCAGGCTAATAAGCTTCCTAAGCGCTTTCTCTGGGGGCAGCGCAAAAGCCTCTTCGGTGGTGTGCTTGAGTATGTTGGGCTCATTTGCGCTCGCATACGCGGCTAGCGAAGCGTCGACGAAAGCGGCAATGCGCACCAACTCAAAGTATGTTAGATACTTTGGCTCGCGTTCAGCAAGCACACGGGAGATCTTAAGCATGGCTTCCTCTCGCTGGTATGGCCTATTCCCTGCGCTGAAGCGCGCCGCAAGGGTGCGAAGCCTCTCTTCGTTTATGTGGTGAAGCAATTTTGACCCTCGTGAAATTTTTATTTAACTCCGCCTCATAACATGCTATGGCAATCTGGAAATGCCCCCGCTGCGGCGCTACAAAGCAGGTGGTGTGCCCTGTATGCGGCGCGGACAAGCGTGCCGGCGAGACCTGTGATTACTGTGGAAGCGAGTTCTCCTTCACCCTGTGCCCAAAATGCGGATATGAGCAGAGGCATAGCAGATAAAATTTTTATACGTGCTAAGCGAGGATACGCTAATGGCGTTGCTTCAGGTTCAAGGTATACGCAAGAGTTTCTCTGGCTTGGTCGCATTGAAGAACGTGAACTTCGAGGTGAGAGAGGGAGAGATTCTTGGCTTAGTCGGCCCCAACGGCGCGGGTAAGTCAACGCTTATAAACATAATCTCCGGGATATACCGCCCTGACAGCGGTAAGGTGGTGTTCAGGGGCAGGGAGATAACAGGGCTGCCACCCCACAGGATATGCCGCCTGGGCATTACCAGAACCTTCCAGAATGTGGAGACCTTCCCGGAACTTAATGCACTTGAGAATGTGCTTGTGGGTGCGCTTTTCGGAAAGAGAAACGGCGACCGAAGCGAGGCGCTGGGAAGAGCAGAGGAAGTACTGCGCTTTGTTGATTTTCCGCAGGATAAGCTCGAGGTTAAGGTGAAGAACCTCAATGTGGGCGAGCTCAAAAAGCTGCAGCTTGCCCGCGCCCTTGCGACGGAGCCCAAGCTCCTGCTACTCGATGAGGTTACCACGGGCCTGAATCCGAAGGAGAGCAAAGATGCGGTAAAGATGATTAGGAGAATTCGCGATAGTGGGGTTACAATACTCATGGTGGAGCACATAATGAGGATAATCATGGGGGTGAGCGACCGAATAGTGGTGCTCAACTACGGGGAGAAGATAGCCGAGGGGACGCCCCGCGAAGTTGCCAACGACCAGCGTGTTATTGAATCCTACTTGGGTGAGGCGTACAGTTTTGAGGGTTAGACATGCTACGCGTGGAGAAGGTAAGCGCCGGCTATGGCTCACTTCAGGTGCTATGGGATGTGAGCTTTGAGGTCAGAGAGGGAGAGATAGTTACCATAATCGGCTCCAACGGTGCGGGTAAGACAACGATAACGAATGTGATAACGGGCTTGCTAAAGCCACTCTCCGGCAGGGTTACCTTCGACGGCGAGGACATAACCAACATACCCGCGAATGAGCGCGTTAAGCTGGGCATCGCGCTTGTGCCCGAGGGGAGAGAGATATTTCCAAAGATGACGGTGCTGGACAACCTGCTGCTGGGCGCATACACGGTGAGGAACAAGGGCGAGGTTGAGGAGAGGCTTAAGTGGGTTTACGACATCTTCCCAAAGCTTAAAGAGCGCGAGACCCAGCTGGCTGGGACACTGAGCGGTGGAGAGCAGCAGATGGTCGCTATAGCTCGAAGCTTAATGGCAAACCCGAAACTTCTGATTCTGGACGAGCCATCTCTTGGCCTTGCGCCGATAGTTGTGATAAAGGTGTTTGAGATTATAGAGAGGCTCAATCGAGAGGGGGTTACCATACTGCTCTCGGCGCAGAATGTGTACCGTGCCCTGGAAATATCGTCAAGAGCGTACGTGCTTGAGACGGGCAGAATAACCTTAGAGGGCAGGGGCAAAGAGCTGCTGGAGAATCCGTACGTTAAGGAGGCTTATTTAGGAGTTTAGCGGATGCATGAGGTGTGCGTTCTCGGCGCGGGTCCGGCTGGCGCAAGCGCCGCGGCTGAGCTTGAGAGGCTGGGCATAGATTATGTGCTTATAGATAAGGCGCAGTTCCCCAGGAGCAAGCCCTGCGGAGGCGTTTT
>MTME02000043.1:0-3713 GCA_002011115.2 Candidatus Pyrohabitans sp. JdFR-17 | reverse complement strand
GGCGAGGTACCTCATCGCCGCCGATGGGGCGAACAGTGTGGCGAGGCGCAGCCTAGGTATAACATATGGGAAACTCGCCCTTGCATGCCAGTATCACATTGCCCTTCCAGGTGAAGTAATAGCGGAGCGCATAGGTGAGTGGTTTGAGGTGTACTACTTCTTCTCTTACGGCTACGGGTGGCTAACCCCGCTTCGCAGCGCTGTTAAGGTCGGGATCGGCGGCCTTGGAAGCGCCTTCTCCCGTCGGAGCTTGGATGCCTTCATTAAAACCTCACCCATAGCAGAGAAGCTGGCAGGAGGAAAGATTGTCCGCTATGAGGCGCACCGCATACCAATGCAGGGGCCTTCGCCAACAATTGCGACAAAGCGCGTGCTCTTCGCGGGCGATGCAGGGGGCTTTGTGTTTCCGGGCACAGGAGAGGGGATATACTATGCGATAAAGAGCGGCAAAGCAGCAGCGCAAGCTGTTGCAAAGGCGATGCAGGGCGACCCCCTCACCGAGGCGTATGAAAGGGAGGCACACAAAGCGGGGTTGCTCTCCCTGCGGGAGGTGAACTTTCTCGAAGACACGCTGGCGTCGCCACATGAAGCGGAGCGCTACGTGCGAAGGCTGAAGAAGCTTGCCAGAGGTTTCCAATAAGTCTTGCAGTAGTCCTCTTTGTGCCTGCGCAGAGAACACAGGTGATATTTTTGAAATTTGAAGGATTGAAACTTAAGGAAGAAGTTGTCAAGGCGATATCTGATTTTGGTTTTTCTGAAACCACCTCGATTCAAGCCAGGGTAATTCCTCCAGCGCTTGAAGGTAGAGATGTAATAGGCGAGGCTCCCACCGGTTCTGGTAAAACCCTCGCCTTCGCCATACCCATAGCTGAGAAGATTAAGCGTGATGCTGGCGTTCAGGCGCTGGTTGTAACCCCAACGAGGGAGCTTGCACTTCAGGTTAGCGAGGTCATAGCTAAGACAACGCGCTACCTGCGCATCCGCGTTGCTACAGTGTATGGCGGCGTAGCTATAGAGCCGCAGATTCGCGAGCTTCGCAGCGCAGGCGTTGTGGTGGGCACACCTGGAAGGCTGCTCGACCACCTGCGCAGAGGCACGCTTAAGCTGGGGAAGGTGAAGATACTTGTGCTGGACGAAGCAGACCGCATGCTCGACATGGGTTTCATTGAAGACGTGCAGCGCATAATCCGCCACACACCAAGAGAGAGACAGACGCTTCTCTTTTCCGCCACCATTCCACCGGAAATAAAGCGCCTCGCCTCGCGTTTCATGCGCAGCTACCTCCACATTCGCAATGTAGAAGAGGATAAGCCGGAGATTGAGGAGTGCTTTATTGAGGTTCGCGAGGGAGAGAAGTTCCAGCTCCTGCAGGCGCTTCTCGAGGCTGAGAAGCCGGAGTCAGCGATAATATTCTGCAACACCAAGATCGTTGCCAGCATTGTGGCTGCCAACTTGGCGAAGCTTGGAATGAGTGTCGCTGCGATACACGGCGACCTCTCGCAGGCTAAGCGGGAGAGGGTGATGAACAGCTTCCGCTCGGAAAAACTCCGCATTCTCGTCGCCACCGATGTGGCAGCTCGGGGCATAGACATCCCGTCGGTGAGCCACATCTTCAACTATGACATTCCAGAAAACAGCGACGACTACACTCACAGGATAGGCAGGACTGCGCGCGGCGGAGCGAAGGGCAAGGCGTTCTGCCTGCTCTCGCCGAGTCAGCACGACAATATGCGTCGCGTACACAGTACATTTCCCCACATAGAGCGTAGGGAGTTCGAGGCAGAACTTTCCCGTTATCCAGCGCTGGACTATCGCTTGGGCAGACTTCCCAGGAAGGGGCGGCGAAGCTTCTCCAGATCTTTCTCCCGAAGGCGCAGTGGCAGGGATAAGAAGCGCAGGTAGCTACTCCTGACTTACTATCTCAACAATCGCGGTTACAGTTACGCGTACCTCTTTACCTTTTTCCTCGCCCTTTTCAACCCTGAAAACCGCCAATCTGGGCGATGTCCCTTGAAACTCAATTTTCCTTGTAATGTAGTCCTTTTCTTCTCCACACTGCCTCACTTTGACCCTGAAGGCAACATTGCGGTAGCCAGCGATGTATGCGATGTCATCAAAGCCGAAGCTTTCGCCAGCGATGGAGCCGTTCTCGCACAGGAGCATTATCGTCGCGATGTGCTTTCCCTGCTTGAGGCAGACATCGAGAATGCCCATGATTAAAACCTCTGGATTTAACAATAATAAAGCAGCTTTTCCATAACACTTGCCCACGGAAAAGTTTATATTATATGATAAATCATGATAATTTACCTCTTGTGAGCAGGTGGTATCATGTTGCTCAAGGATTTTCTCAGACCGAGTCTTGAGGCTCTCATCGAGGAGAGCAATGTGGTTAAGGAGGACAAGCCTCTTAAGAGCTTGGCCTATGTGGGGATGCCCTGCCAGATTCAGGCTGTGAGGAAGGCACAGTTTTTTGAGGTTAAGTCCAGGCAGGAGTGGCCCCGCAGGATTAAGGTTACCCTCGGGCTCTTCTGTGCAGAGAGCTTCCCCTACCGCGAGCTGGTGAAGCTCGTGGAGAGCAAGGGGATGAGCATGGATAAGATAAAGAAGTGGGACATAAAGGGCAAGCTTCTGGGGTACCACGATGAGGGTGTGCTCAAGATACCCCTTAAGGAAGCGAAGAAGTTCGCCCGTGAAAACTGCCATTACTGCCTTGATTACACCGCAGAGTTGGCGGATATAAGCGTTGGCGCTGTGGGCTCTCCCAAGGGCTGGAATACTGTTATCGCCCGCACTCCGCGCGGCTTGGCGATAGTAGAAGGTGCTATACGCGAGGGCTACCTCGAAACAAGAGATGTGGACGAGGGCGATAAAGGTTTAGGGCTGCTGAGGAAGCTCTCAAAGCGCAAGTTTAAGGGCGCGTGGAAGAACAAGGCGAAGAAAGAGGAAAAGGGCACAAAGGTAATGCACCTGGATACAACGCATGAGCACGACCTGGAGAAGCTGCTCTCTCTCACCACTGTAGAGCACCGTATCGACGAGCTCATACGCGATGTTGTTGAACCCGGGCTGTGCGTCACCTGCGGCGCATGCGAGGCGAGCTGTGCAGAGAAGATTATTAAGATAGACGAAGATGGGATGCCCCAGAAGCTGAAAGATTGTGAGTCCACAGACTGCGGACGATGCTATTCGCTCTGCCCGCGCACAACCCTGCCAATAGATTTAATTGAGGAGCACCTTTTCGGGAGCAGGCGCTACCAGTTTGAGAAGCGTATTCTGGGGCAGTACATTGCCATATTCTCCTGCCGTGCTGCCAGCGAAGGCATAAGGAAGCGCGGACAGGATGGAGGCGTCGCGACGGCGCTTCTGAAATATATGCTTGACCATGGCATTGTTGATGCTGCTGTGAGTGTTACTCAAGGCGAGAAGCCCTGGTATCCGGTGAACTATGTATCCACCAGCAGGGAAGACCTTATGAGAAGCGCCGGTACAATATACAGCACCGCCCCCACCATCGTGGCAGCGAAGCGTGCACTTACGCAGCACCAGGAGTTTTCCAAGTACTACAGTTTCCTGGTATCGAAAGGCTTTTTACCAGAGCTGGCGATAGCTCAGGAAGAAGCGAGCAAGGCCAAGAAGGGCGAGGTAGTGGTTAAGGTTGACGAGGAAGAGCTTAAGCGCAGGCGTGCAAAGATAGAGGCGGCGCTTGAGCG
>MTME02000042.1 GCA_002011115.2 Candidatus Pyrohabitans sp. JdFR-17 | reverse complement strand
ACTATCATTCTCCTCTCACAAGCCTCTTAATCTCAGCACGCATGCATGCGGAGCAGAGATAGCCGCCATATGGTCGGGAAACCCTGCGCTGGGAGCGCGGAAGCTTACGAATTTCAGAGCTTCTCCCCCGGGCAACGCCATGCAGCTCGCGCTTGCATATGGCACACTTCGCATAGCCCGGGCGCTTCTTCTTGAAGTGGATTACCAGCCTTCCTCCAGGCGTTCGCTTTGCTACCCTCTTTACTGAGCGTGACCTTTTGTTTGGTTTCATGGTACATCACCTATTGAGAAGTTTTTGTGTGTTTGTGATTATGCGATATAAATATTTCTAAGGCCCCTCAATGTTCAGAATCTTCTTAAGCAGGGGGGACACAGCAAAGGAGCTGAGGATGTACCAGCCGAACCATCCTAAAGTGTTGCCATACTTGGGTAACTCAAAAGGCAGGGTAACGACTGGTATATCTGGCGGAATAGCGTACCGGAGCCATGAGAAGACCAGGAAGATAGGTATCATGGTATAGAACATTGGTTTGAAGGCATTTCCCATCATCTCCCGCTGGACCTCCATCATCTCCCTGTTAATCTTTGCCATTTCCTTAGTATTCCCAGCCTTCTGCGCCTTCTTCAGCTTTTCCTGCAGCACCTTCATCTTCTCCTTTACCTTACGCATCTTGCGCTGGTCCACAACACGCGCTGTGACCAGAGTGATGAAGAGAGAAACCAGTGCGGATATTATGAAGATACCCAGCATGTAGCCGGTGCTCTCGCTGGAGGTGAGATGGAAGAATAACCCTAAGGTAGAGTCCATAACCGCATACACAGGCTCAAGAAGCGCAGGCATCTACATCGCCTTCACAAGCTGATCAACCGCCTCCTCTAGGCGGTTGTCGTGGTTCTCAACAATCATTACCGTAGCGCCCGTAAACATAGCATAAGCCATGGCTGCGGCGCGGTTCATCTCCTGGTGAAGAGCTATCTCTTCTACACTATCCTCGTCCCTCACACGTGTAGCATCACTGGTTCGCCGCCTCTGAATCTCCTCAGGCTCAGCTTCCACAAGCACTATCTGCGTGGGCTTGAGTTCTTCCAGCACCCATCGGGGCAAACCTGGCAAAAAGCCAGCAGGGGTTTTAACAGTGCAGTGAGTATCGACTACTACATTGGTAACCTCCGCCCTCTTTGCTATAGCTATCGCCGCAAGCTTCTGTATGCGCTTCTGTATCTCTGGCGGAAGCTTTCGCATCTCGTCGCGATCCTCGACGAGCTTCTCTTCGCTCGCCACCTCGAACATCTTGTCTCCAAAATTTATTATCTCAAACTCTTCCTTCAGCTTCTCCAGTGCGGAGTTGAGCACTGTAGTTTTTCCTACGCCGGGTATGCCTGTGACAACAACACACTTCATTATTCAACCTCCTCAGAACAGGTCACCCACCACTTTGCGAAGCATTGGGTGTATCTCCATTATCTGCTGTTTGGCAATTTCTTCATAAAGGCGATACAGAATACCTACAGACAGGAGAACGCCTGTGCCTCCGCCCAGGGCGCCGGTTAGGTCACCAAATGCTGCAAGAGCACCTACAGCGGCACCTCCTAGCACAGTAACCGCCGGGATATAGCGCTGAAGCACGCGCTCAATTATGCGTATATCTCCCCTGAAGCCAGGAATCTTCATCCCGCTCTGCTGAAGCTGCCTTGCAACGGTTTTTGCATCCATGCCTGCGGTCTCAACCCAGAATATGGAGAAGAGTATCGAGAGGGAGATGAGCAAAATGGCAAATATAATGGCATGCACAGGGTCAAAGTCTGCCCTGTATATGGGCGTGGGGAATGTGAAGTACTTAACTATACCTGTCGCAGCCCCCGTAGCCTGGTCCACAGTACCCAGGATGGGATACCCAATGCTCTGCAGCACCGTCGCCCATAGCTGGACGTTTGCCATTAGTATGCTGGCGAAGATTACAGGGATGTTGCTGGCGTAGATGAACTTTATGGGGTACCTACCACGAGCACCACGGAACCTGCCATAGGTTAATGGAATCTCAACGCGCATGCTCTCGAAGTAGACCACCACAGCAAACACCACAAGGGTGCCAAGAAGCGGGATAAGGGAGTAAAAGTCAGGGTATCCCTTAAAGAGGGTGTAGAAGAACTTGGGGATTATTCCAGCAGGAGCTCCGCCTGTGAAGAATGGGTTGAAGCCCCGCCAGGCTATCTCCTCGCACACACCAGCGACGATAAACAACCCTATCCCAGAACCAAAACCCCAGCGTGAGACAACTTCGTCCATGTATATGAGCAGCGCACCTGCAACGAAAAGCTGGGCAATTATTAGAAACTGGTAGAAGGGGTCATTGCCCTGAGCTGGCAACGCACCCATGAGCACCATCACTGTAGCTTCAAAGAGGGTGAAGAAGAGGGCAAGCAGCTTCTGAGTGCCCATGTAGATTGCCTTGTCTCTGGGCTGGCTCAGGTCCAGGTCGATCAGCTTGCCGCCCACTAGAATCTGAAGAATTATTGACCCGGTTACTATGGGGCCAATACCAAGGGTCATTAGCGTGCCGAACTTGCTCGCCATTATTGTTTGAAGGGTGGCGAAGTAGTTCACCGCCCTATCATGGTCTAAACCATACAGCATGGTGTTGGCGAGCAGGAGGTATACTATCAGGACGAGAACCACCCACTTGAGACGGTCTTTGAAGCTGAGTATTACCCGAGGACGTTCTACCTCAGGCAGGCTTGTAAGAATGCCTTCAAATTGGTGCAGAATGCCCATTACGGCTTCACTCCAGCACTATTGCCTCGCCACCAGCTTCAGTTATTTTCTCTATAGCCCGCGAAGAAAACCTTCTCGCCCTAACCACAAGCGCATGGGTGACTTTACCTGTACCAAGCACCTTCTCCACGCCTAACTGGGTAACGTCCACCTCTATTTTGCCATCAACCTCCCTGGCTATACCCTTGGCTACAAGCTCCTCGGCGATCTCGTCCAGCTCGCCAACATTTATTGTCTCGTAGACATCCTTAACCTCCTCAGGCACGTCGAAGCCTCTTCGCCCGAAGTAGTCGGGAGCATACTTGATTACCCATGTCCACTTACCCTTATGGGTGCCCGCCATTCCTGTACCACCGCGGTTACCTGAGCCTCGAGCTTTTTTGTGCGATCCTCTTCCGACGGTGCGCGAGCCACGCTTCTTGCGTATCTTCCTGTTTTTAAGCGCCATTAGCGCATCCTCCTTAGTAGTTCCCTCATAGCTTCGCCTCTATAGCCAAGAGCCCCGCCCTCAACAAAACTGCGCTTTATGCCTCGATAACCCTTGCGCGGAGGGTGAAGACGGAACACCGGCTTTAGCTGAGGGATATCGCTTAGCTCAGCCTTGAACTCAACAAAGGCCTTGGCAAAGTCATCTATGCTCTTAAATTTGGTGTGCTCCTTTACATAAGCATCAGTGAGCCTCCTACCACCCACGAGCTCGCCCCTGTTTCGAAGTATAAGTGCCACTTCCTCAGGGGTAACCTCACCCCAGGTTATGTAATCTTTCGCCTTCTGGAGCATGCCCTTAAATGTGGGGCGGTCGTCTATGAAGACGCAGTGGTTTACGCGGGTGAGTCTTAACATTCTAAGAGTATCCTCAACCTCTCGAGACAAGCCTATGTGTCCACGCACCCTAACCACAGCAAGGCGTTGCATCTACTCCACCACCTCACCTTCAATCATGCTCACTGCCTTGGCTTCGCTCTCTGTAAGCTTCATGCGTGTGGTGTTGCGAAGTGCCTCATAGGTTGCCTTGGCGGTGTTTATCGTCGTGCGAGTCTGCCCAAAGGTCTTGCTCCACACGTCTGTAATACCTGCGAGGGTGAGGATTTTCTTCGTGACGTTGTTGGTCACCAAGCCTACGCCACGGGGCGCTGGTAAGAGGGTCACGCGCACACTACCCGCTCTACCGGTAACTGCAAAGGGCACACTATGCGAAGTTCCACAGCCACACTCCCAGCTTCCACATCCTCTCGCTACCTGAATTAAATTTAGCTTGGCATCGCGAATAGCCTTGCGTATAGCGGGTCCAACCTCCTTGGCAACGCCCTTACCCAAACCAACGTAGCCGTTCTTGTTGCCAACAGCTACAGTTGCGCGGAATCGCACCCTTCTTCCAGACTTATGCATTCGCTGCACTATGTTTATGTCGAGAACCTCTTCAGTGATGTCGGGCAGGAGAATATCGACTATCTCGGGCTCCATTATTGGCAAACCTAGCCTGAAAATCTCACCTATCTTGGTGATTTCTCCATTCTTAACCATTGCGCCTATGCGCGTTCTTGGTTCCCATTCAATTTCTTCTGGCATGCTTCACGCACCTCTTATCTTGGCTAGAACCTCATCGAAGTGCTCGGGCAGCGCCTCTGGGTCTAAACCGCGCTTAAGATAATCGCTGAAACGCCTGCTCTTCTCCTCGCCCAGCAGTTTAGCATACGCTGCGATGTGCTCTCCACGAATGCGCTCCATACTGGGGAACACCTCATCGTTAGCAGGTACTTCCACACCCGCGTCGATTATGCCCTTGAGCGCTGCAAAGGCTTTACCTCCTGCAATTGGACGGAGAAGTCCCAAATCGAGCACCGCCTCAGCGATGCCCTTCTCGAGGGCGCGCTTTCCCAGGAGGTAGCCAACAAGGTAAGCTGCGCAGAGATTGCCAGTGCCACCCTTCCAGCCAAACTTCACCAGCTCCTTGGAGTGAGCTGAAACCTTTGTTATATCGCCTTTTGGCGAGTACTCAACCATCTGCGCCATGACATGCTTATTTGTAAACCTGAGTACAGCGCGGGGCTTGCCTGAAAGCAGAAGCTTTAACCTGCGCCTGTAGTCGGTTTTGCCTTCCCTTCTCCTTCTGAAGGGCACTCGATACCTCGCACCAGTTGCCATGAAACAATCACCTCTCAGTAAGATTATGCTCCGCTATGTAGCTCCGCAGGTGTGCCCTGCTTCTAAACGCGCCACCTTTCGCCATACGGTAGAGCTTACGGTAGTTGCTCCTGCTGAGCTCACCGCTATCGCGCAGCTCGCGCAGCATCTTTCGAAGAGCGCGTATTGTTGCCATCCACCGCTCCTTCTTGGCATAGCGTGCATACTTCGCACCCTTCCTGCTTCCGTGTCCGCGCCTGCGACCTTTCTTCTTCTGCAGCGCCAGCTTTTTCCTCCTGTAACCGCTGATACCCCGTTTCTGCTTTGCACGTATTACGCCCTCTTTGATAAGCCTTCTAACATCGTCGCGGGTAACCGCTTCGCTAACCTCATCAGTAGCTTCGGGATCTATCCATATCCTGTTTTCTCCTGCCTTAAGCAGTGCTGCAGCCAACCTTCGCTGTGTGCGTAGTGTCATGATCTTAAGCCTCCAAAGGTGGATTAAGAACCTTGATATTCATCTCCTTCGCTTTTTCAACAATCTGCAGGCGCTTCCTTTTCCCAACCCCTGCGGCGATGCGCACGGCTTCGACGCTGGGGTTCACATTCTCAAGCTCTTTGACATTGTACACCAGAACCTCGCGATATCCTGAAGGATGGAGTCCACGAAGAGAAGCGTCATTACCATAACCTATGCTTGGCGAAAGGAACTTGCCCTTCTTGTGCAACCTAGTTTTGTTGTGTCGACCCTTTGGCCTTCGCCAAGAGCTTCTGCTGAGCTTCTTGTGGCGATGATAATCCACTCGCTTAAACTCCGGCTTTTTCTTTGTCCTCATCAGCACCACCTACACAGGTACACCATCTCGCTCAACGAGGTAAATACCATCCTGAAACACTCGGGGGTCGCGATTCTTCACGCGAGTTAGCTGCTCAATCCTCGCAACTGTCTGTCCAACCTCTTCCTTATTAATTCCCTCGACGGTTATCTCCTGTCCAGATACTTTAACAACACAGTTGCCGAATATCTCAGTCTTCCTGGGAACTTTCTCTCCCAGGAAGTTTTCAACTATCACCTCTCTGCCCTGAACCTTAACGGTTATGGGGAAATGAGAGTAAACCACCTTCATCTTATAAGTGAATCCCTGGGTAACACCCTTTATCATATTCCTTATGTGCGCAGCGTATGTGCCTATCATGGCGCGCTGCCTTTTCTTCGGAAAGCTCGCCTCTATGGTCACTTTGTTGTCGGCTTTGTAGAGCCTTATCCCGGGATAGGTGAGGCGCTTCTGAAGCTCACCCTTGGGTCCGCGCACCACCACAAGCTCACCCTGCAGCTCTACATCTACGCCTTCGGGAACTTCCACTTCTTCTCTGAGCAGCGGTATTGCCATGAGCATCACCTCAGTAAACGTAGGCGAGAAGTCTGCCGCCTATTCCTCGCTCCTTGGCTTCGTAGTGACTCATTACTCCTTGAGAGGTGGAGATTATTATAACTCCAAAGCCGCTCGCCGGGAGGAAGCGCTTCTCGTACTTCTCAATATTGTCTTTACCAACAGCGTAGCGGGGACGAATAACGCCACAGTTGTTTATCTTACCGGTAAGCTTCACCTTGAACAGCCCTGCCCTGCCATCGTCGACGAACTCATATTCACTCACATAACCATGCTCCTGCATCACTCTGAGCACCTGCGCTATTATCTTGGACGCTGGCTTGATTACACAGTCCAGCTTGCCATTGTACTCACTGTTCTTTATTGTTGATAGGGCATCTGCCAGTGTATCAAAGCGCATCGTCAAACACCTCTATTCGTACTTTTTAAATCCTATCTCAGGGGCAACCTCACGGAAGCAGTGTCTGCATATGTAAAGCCCGTACCTCCTTATCACCGGGCCATGAGAGCCACACCTTCTGCACTTCCTCGCTCCTTTGCCTATCTTCTTCACCACGGCTACGCCTCCACCTCAACGTTGAAGGTTTCCTTAATAAAGTTGATCGCTTCCTCCTTGGTGACCAGATGCCTCTTGCCAACCTTGCTCTTCCTGAGCTTGCGATGCTTCACGCGATAGCCAGGGCGCTCAATGGCGACGCACACATCCATGCCGTAGATACCCACCATGGGGTCGTACTTTACACCAGGCAGGTCTATGTGCTCCCGTATACCGAAAGCGAAATTGCCATGCTCGTCAAAGTTGCTCGCCTTAATGCGATTATCGACAGCCGCAAAAGCATCCCGCAGGAACTTTATCGCCTTTTCGCCGCGCAGAGTTACCTTGCAGCCTATGGCTAAACCTTTTCTTATCCCGAAGGGCTGAATGGTTCGTTTGGCAATGGTATTCACTGGCTTCTGCTGGGTTAACTCCTCCAGCAGCTGGGTGCCCTTAGCCAAGCGCTCACCTGCCTCGCCGATACCCATGTTCACAGTAACCTTTGATATCTTAAGCTTACGCATGGGGTTCAATTCAGCACCTCCGGAAGAACTGGCTCTTCCTCACCTATCACAAACACGTAGTCCTCGATGGTCTCAAACTCTTCACCATCTCTGGTGAGCACAACAACATTTGGTTGCGATGAGCGCACCTTTTTTATTTCTTTAATCTTTGCAACCTCGCCCATATGGCTCCCGCCGATAATGTAAGCCAGGCTGCCTTCCTCGTAGCGAAGGTGCTTTACTATGCTCCCGCTATTCAGATCGAGAAGCACAGTGTCCTTAGTGGAGTAAACATCCTCCTCCGGTTTTGCAGGGTCCTTTACACGGATAAGAATATTCCTGCCGTCGTGCAGGTTAAGCTGGATGTGCCCACCCTTCACGATGGTCTTGTTATTTATCCTGCACAGCTTCGCACTTGCACGCTCTTCAGGCAGGTCTTTAAGCACAAGCCTGCCCTTCGTGTCAAAGAGTACAACCTTGTATATTCCCGCCTCTGGAATGTGGATTATGTCCATCAAACCCACGGGGTACTTATGATCCTTGCGCGCCCTGCCATCAACAAGGATTTTACCCGCTTTGATTATCTTCTTCGCCTCGCGCGAGTTCTTCGCATATCCAAGTATATCCCTTACCACCACAAGAAGAGCCATGCTGCGTTCCTGGGGATGCGGCCCAGGGCGAGGTTTCACTATGAACTTGCTCTCTCTTCTCGCGATCTTAACCGCCTTGGGTGCCGTTAAACGCTTTGCATGCTTGCTCATGAGCACTACCTCTCAAGTACGTTCTTTCTTTCCTCGTCTTTAAGCTCCAGCTTTACTATCTCCACATTTGAGGGATGAACAGGATAGAGGCGCTCACTTCCATCGCTGCGCTGCACCGTCACACCAGTCACATAGATGCGCATCCTTTTTAGATCCACCCTCTCAACCAAACCCTCGTGCCCGCGAAAATCACCGCGGAGCACTCTAACGGTGTCACCCTTGCGCACCGGCAAGCTTCGCTTCCCATACTCTTCGCGAAGCTCTTCACTAAGATGTGCACTCACCAGCTTCTGCCTGCGATGGAGAGGTGCGCGAAACAGCGCCTTCCTCTGTTTTCTCGGCTGCTTACTCGGCATGACAATCACCTTAAACTATTATGCTGGCAACACTCGCTATCTTCGACCAGCGCTCCGCCGCTTCCTTTGCGACGGGACCCTTAATCTCGCTGCCCTTGGGATCACCCTTCTCGTTGGTTATCACGGCGGCGTTATCCTCAAATTTAATTCTTGTGCCGTCACGGCGGCGGTACTCTTTGCGCTGGCGCACTATCACAGCGCGCACAACCTGCTTGCGCATCTCTGGGGTGCCCTTCTTAACTGACGCCACCACCATGTCGCCCACACCAGCGCTGGGGTAGCGCCTTCTCGTACCCTTGAATCCAATAACCTGGATTATCTCTATCTCCTTTGCACCCGTGTTATCCACCACATCCAAACGAGCGCCGCTTGGAAGTGCCCTTGTAACGTTAGCCTTGATGCCCTGCATCTCACTCTGCCTCCTTTTCAATCACCACAAAACTCTTGGCCTTGCTGATGGGCCTGCACTCCATAATCTTTACCCTGTCACCCACCTTTGCGGAGATGCAGGGTGGATTGTGGGCGAGTATTTTGCTCCTGCGCTTCTCGTATCTTTCGTATTTCTTAATGTAACGAAGGTAATCTTTTTGGACTACAACGCTGTTGTGCATGCCGTTGCTAACCACTTTGCCTTCTATAATCTGCCCTCTAACCTTAAGGTGTCCGTGGAATGGACAATTTTTATCCTCGCAGCTTTTTTCCGGGGGCTTAACGTCAACGCCTATGTCGCGCATATTTTTTCACCTTTTTATCCTGTCTTCAGGTCTCGCTATAAGGGTCTTGCCCTCAACTTCAACCAGACGATTGCCCACACGAAAGCGAAATGTGGCTATTGCCTTCGCAACTTTCTTACGCTTACCCTCGACTTCGAGGGTGAGCATATTTCTGGTTTCATCCACCACCACGCCGCGGAGCCCTACCAGGGTAGGGTCGGTGGCTGCCACGATTTCGCATTCGAGGCCAATTAATTCATGTTTTGCTATGTATTTTGCCCGGAGATTCATAACGGCTCAGTAACTATGAAGATTTTTCTTTCTCCTTCATTATTGTCATTATTCTGGCGATTGTTCTGCGAAGCTCACGCACTCTGCCAGGATTCTCGGGTACGCCCACCGCAGTAGCCTTTGAGCGCTCCCTGAGGAGTTCCATTCTCAGTTCTTCCAGCTTCTCTTTTAGCTCTTCCATGCCCATATCCCTAATCTCACTCGCCCTGAGTATCGCCATTGTTAAGCCTCCTTTGTCTCCTCGCTGCTCTCCTTTGTCTGCTTCTCCTCAGACGCCTCTGACGAAGATTCCTCTGCAGCTTCCTTCTCCTCAGCCTCAGCGCTCTCCTCGCCTGCCTTCTCCTTGCTCTCACCCTCTTCTGCAATCTCCTCCTGGAGCTGCTCCACCACCTGAGCTATCTCTTCCTTCTCTTCCTCTTCACCCTTAGAAGGCACTTCAGGCTGCTCCTTGTATATAATGTCATCAGGCAAGCGCGTACCCGGAGGCATTATCTTTACCTTGACACCTATAACCCCTGGTTTGGGTGTAGCGACGGCATAACCCTCCTTCACATACAGCATCGCAGGCTCGCCACAGTGCTTAAGATAACCATCAACGAACTTCACAGTCTTCGCCCGCTCTCCAGTGAGCTTGCCGGAAATGGTTATCTCCGCACCTCTCGCGCCAGCCTCCATTATTCTGCGTAGCGCCGTATAAGCTGCCCTGCGGAAGTGTATGCCCCGCTCCAGTGCATTGGCTATGCTCCTTGCCATAACATTTGGATTAAGCTCAGGCACTTCGAGCTCATTTACCTCAACCTGAGGATTATCCAGACCAAAGCGAGTTTTGAGTATGGTGGTAAGTTTGCGTATTGCCTGCCCCTTGCGACCTATAACAAGACCGGGGCGCTGCACATGCACAATAACGCGCGTACCAAGAGGTGTGCGCTGGATGTCTATCTCACCACAGCCAGCGCGTTCCA
>MTME02000041.1:4075-10505 GCA_002011115.2 Candidatus Pyrohabitans sp. JdFR-17 | reverse complement strand
AGAAGAAGGGTTTGAGCTTCTTTTTTGGAAAGAGTTCAAAGATGTTGTCCACTGCGAGGCGGTCCGGCTTAACCTCCCGAATAAGCTTGAGAAGCTTTCCCCGGGTTAGTTCCTCCCGCAGGGTTATCCTCCCATCCTCCAGGAGCGCCGCAGAATAGCGAGGCTGAACCTTCGCGTGAGGCGACCCAGCTAGGATGTCAACGCCCAGAACTTTCATTTTATAAGTGGGGCGAGGGTAACGTCTATATGAAAACGTCGAGGGTTATGAAAGTAAAGAGGCAGATGCTAAAGAGCACATTTATATTGAAAAATGCAACGCCCACCTTTTTCAGATTCTCTGGTTTTACTATCGCATGCTCGTAGGCGAGAAGCGCGGACATTATCACAAATCCGAAAAGGTAAATCCTGCCGAGAGGAGAGAAGAAGTAGAGAAGGAGCAAGAATAGAAGTGTAGCCCCGTGGAAAAGCGTGGAGATTTTTAGCGCATTTGCTATGCCGAACCGCGCTGGAATTGAGTAGAGCCCTTCGCGACGGTCGAATTCCACATCCTGCGTGGCGTAGATTATGTCGAAGCCAGCCACCCAGAAGATTACCGCCGCCGCGAGAAGAAGCGCAGGAAGGTCTATGCTTGCGCGCACTGCCACCCATGCTCCGAAGGGAGCAATTGCAAGCGCCGAGCCGAGAACAAGGTGGCTTAGCCAGGTGTAGCGCTTCATATACGGATAACCCCAGATTATGGCAACGGCGAGGGGGTAAAGCTTGACACATAGCGGATTGAGCATCACCGCCGCGAGGAGGAGCAGAGCTAGAGAAATAGCCACGATAGCCCAGACCTCCCGCGGTGAGACCAATCCCTGAGGTAATGCTCTGTCCGCCGTCCTGGGATTCTTAGCGTCTATCTCGCGATCTATTAAGCGGTTCAGGCACATCGCAGCCGTGCGCGCTGAAAACAAGCCCAAAGTTATCCAGAAGAGCGTCCAAGCGTCAGGCAAACCCTGCGCAGCAAGTATCGCCCCGGAGTACAGGAAGGGCATGGCAAAGAGAGTGTGCTCTATCTTTATCATCTCCAGGATAATCCTGAGCTTTCGGAGCATGGCTTAGCCTCGCTCTCCTCGCTTAAGAATTTTGCTCTGCGCAAACCGCAGACAGTTTGATCGTCAGATTGCGGTATTTCCGCTTCGCTTCAATACCCCCATGTTTCCATCGTATTCTCCTTCATATCCCCGTCGGGGGAGAGGTATACCAAAGGAGTGGGGGGTATTCCCCTCCCCTGGCTACTCGTATCTCAGCGCCTCTATCGGGTCGAGCTTAGCCGCCTTGTACGCAGGGTAAACGCCAGAGAGCACTCCCACTAGAAGGGAAAACCCGAGCGCGCCAAGCACAAGCTCCCGGTTGATGACTGTTATGAAGCTCGAGCCTATGTATGCCTGCCCCACAAACTCAATAGCCTTGGAAATAACTGCCCCCAGGGCTAAGCCGATGCTGCCCCCGAGCGCGCCGATAAGCGCTGACTCCACAAGGAAAATCCTTAGAACCATCCCATCGGTGGCACCAATTGCCTTCATCACCCCTATTTCACGGGTGCGCTCGAGCACCGACGTAAGCATGGTGTTCATTATTATAACTCCACCCACGATTATTGAGATGCTCGCTATTCCGCCGAGCACGAAGGTTATTATTGTTATCACCGTGGCGATCTGCTCAGCAAGCTGCTCTGTAGTAAAAACCTCGAAGTCCTTACCCCCGCGCCGCTTCTCAAGCGTGCGCTCTATCTTCTTTGCAAGGGTTTTCACCACATTCTCATTCTCTGCGATAACCCACAGCATTGTTATCTCACCGCCAGCGTCGTAGAGATCCTGCGCAGCCTTTAGGGGCATGTATACGCTGGAATCGTCCTCTGCGTTGCCAATTTCCTCAAAGATGCCCACAACCTCAAAGCGGCGCTGATTTATCTTCACACTCTCCCCAACATGTATCTTTTTGTCAAAAAACTTCTCAGCCACGCGGTAGCCCAGGTTAACACTTTTCAGCTCGTTGTCGTTAAAATATCTGCCCTCTCGGATGCTGTAAAATTGCCTGAAGTAGTCTGCGCCCTTCCTCTCCACCCCCATAACATATATCTCCTTCTTCTCCCCCCTGTACTCAATTGTGCCCGGGCGGTAGAAGATGGGGAGCACGTCCTTCACATTGGGCAGGCTTTTAACTGCACGCAAATCTGCCTGGTCGAAGGGTTTGAACTCCATGGGCGCACCTCTAGCTGCAAAAGCCTGTGGCGGAGTTATCATTATCTTATCTCCACCCAGCGCGTCGAGTTGCTCAGTTATGCTGGCGCGCATCCCCTCGCCGATGGAGACCATTGCCACGATTATGGCGATGCCTATAACTATGCCCAGCACAGTTAGAAAGGTTCGCAGCTTAGCAGATTGCATGTTCTTAATCGCATAGCTCAGCTCCTCTATCATGCCCGGAGCGCCTCCACCGGATTAAGCCTAAGCGCACGGTAAGCGGGATATAAACCCGCAACTACGCCTATAACCAGAGAAAAGGTTAGCGCAAAAAGCACAAGCTCAGGAGTCACTGTCGTGGTTAGTACTCCTTCGCCAAGATAGCGTGCTGCCACTGCGTTAATCACCAGTGAAATGAGGTACCCCAGAGCTACACCTATACCCCCGCCAACCAGGCCCAGAATCGCCGCGTCCGTCAGAAAAATCTTCATAACCTGGGCGTTGCTCGCCCCTGTAGCCTTGAGTATGCCGATTTCCCGGGTGCGCTCTGTGACATTCATAATCATGGTATTCGCTATACCTATTGCCCCGACAATAAGTGAAACCGCAGCCAAGCCTCCAAATACAACCTGCACAACGCGGTATGCCTCGCCAACGCGCTCAATAATCTCCTTCTGCGTCATAACAAAGAAGTTCTCCTTTGAACCCTTCCTCTTCTCCAGCATGCGCTCTATCCTCAGCCTCACCAGGTCTATATCTGCGCCCTTATCTATCCTCGCTATTATCATTGTAACCTTATCTCCGGCGCCGAAGATTTCCCGGATGGTGTCTAGGTTGGTGTAGATGGTATAGTCCTTCTCGCGGTCGCCGGTCTTCTTGAATACGCCCACCACGTCAAAGTTCACGCCGTGAATCTTTAGGGTATTGCCCACATTCACATCTCTGGAAAAAACGTCGCTGGCGACGCCATAGCCTATAACCACTTTGTACCTGTCCCCCCGCTGAAGCCATCTCCCCTTTAGCAGGCGGTAGCCACTTGCCCCACCGCCAAAGGTGGCCTCTGCCTTCTCAGGGTCAATCCCGTATATCTTGACAATCTTGCGTTCATTGCGAAAGCCAACATCGCCTGCAACGCTGTAGAGGGGTGAGACGAAAGCTACGCCTGCGACGCGCTCTATCGCGTCGGCATCCTCGTCGGTTAACGTGGTCGCAGCCGTACCATAGGCTAACCTGGGAATGATAAAAATCTTATCGCTACCCAGCTGCTCCAGCTGCTCCTTAAGCGATGCCTTCATCCCTGAGCCTATGGAAATCATAGACACAACTGCCATTATTCCAATAATAACCCCAAGCAGTGTGAGAAAGCTTCTCACCTTGTGGTGGCTGAGATTTTTGAAGGAGAAGCTAAGGTAATCAAGCATGGTTAACCCCTTCTATCTCCTGAATCATCCCGTCTCTGAGCTTCACCCTCATCCTCGCACGCTTCCCAAACTCCACGTCATGGGTCACCACCACAAGAGTTTTCCCAAGCTTGTTCAGCTCTTCCAGAAGCTCAATAACCACCATGCCTGAGGCTGTGTCTAGGTTGCCCGTAGGCTCGTCTGCAAGGATTATCTCCGGGTCATTGGCCAAAGCTCGGGCGATGGCTACACGCTGCCTCTCTCCCCCACTTAGTTCCGATGGCTTATGGTGCAGCCTCTCCTCCAGCCCCACAAGCTCAAGCAGCTCCTTCGCTCGGCGCATCCTCCTGCTCCTGCTGATGCCTGAGAACCACATTGGAAGAGCCACATTCTCCAGCGCTGTAAGCTTGTTTATGAGGTTGAACTGCTGGAAGACGAAGCCTATCTTCTTCCTTCTGAGCAGCGCCAGCTGGTCGTCGTTCAACCTTGCTATATCTGTGCCATCGATGTAAACCCTCCCGCTGGTCGGCCTGTCTAAGGCGCCTATCAGGTTCATCAGGGTACTTTTTCCAGAGCCGGAAGGTCCCATTAGGGAGGCGTATTCACCACGGGGTATCTCCAGGTTTATCCCCCTCAGCGCGGGCACCTCAACCTTGCCAAGGCGGTATATCTTAACCACATTCTCAAGCTTAATTACCATCTCACGCCCCCTAGAGCTGGGCGCTTCTTCGCCTGCGCCACCAGGCGAGGGCAATAATTAGCAGTATTCCAACTCCACCGAGCAATCCCAGTGGCAGACGCTTTTCGGGGCTGGTTATGATTATTGCGATCTCCTTCTCCTCTTCGTGAAGCTCACCTTTTTCGTCGAGATAGTAAATCTTTACCGGCAGGCGGTAGCTCTTCGGCTCGGCGAGGGGTGAAACCTCCAGGTCGAAGATCGCAGTAGAGGTGTCGTCCTGCTTTATTGTGCCCAAGTAGGAGGTCTGCCCGCCAGAGAAAGCTTCAGGCAATGCAAGCTCAACCTTAACAGCCTTCGCATCCTGCTTGCCTATGTTCTCAAGCTGGATGGACAGGGTAAATGCAGCACCCGGCGTGAGCTTCGCCGGAGAAGTGTCCAAGCCGGCAACCTCTAAGTTGGCGGGTTCCTTCTCGTAGATGAAGACCTCCACCTCCTTATCGAGTTGTTCCTGTGCGTTCTCCTCAGTGGTATAGCTCAACCTTACTCCTATTTTCTTGGCTCCCGCCTCAGCCTCCTTTTCAGCCTTCAAAGAGAAGGTTGCAGCCGCTTGCCTGCCCCTTTCAAGGGTGCCCAGAAATGCAACCCTCTCGCCGGTTATCCCAGGAGGCAGAGAAAGCTCCACCTTAACATTCTCAGCCTTCGCCGTACCAATATTCTCAAAGGCGAGCACCAGTGTAAACTCGGTATCAGGATATATCCTCGCAGGGGTCTTGTTAACCCCCGCGATAACAATCTCGGGATCGCCAGCCACCTTCAGCCCGAACTCGAGGTTCTCGCTCTGCACGTTATTGTACGCATCCCGCCAGACCAGCTTGAGAGGTACAGTATAAGTGCCAAATGCAGTGTCCTTATCCACGTGCACCCGGTATCTCACTGTAAATCTCTCATTCTGGAGTATAACTCCGAAGTACTTGGTTGGCTGTCCCTCCGCCGCGTACTTTGTTACGTAGATTTTTTTCGCTCCGAGCACAGAAAGCGGAGATGTCGAGTCGGGGTCGAGAATTGCATACACATATGCGGCATAATCTATGCCCAAGTTGGCAATTGTTATGTTCAGCGTTGTGGTTTCGCCTGGGGCAACCTCTTCGGGAGAGACCTTCATTATGTAGAAATCAACATTATCTGCGAAAGTGAAGGGAATAAAAAGCATCCAGAACGTTAATAAGATTAATCTACCTCTCATATCACACCCTCCAACAGATTTTATGCCGGAAGCTATAAATAACTTGCGGGGTATTTAACTGGCGTTGTGGGTTATACCTGATTTATGATGTTAAAAATACAGAGCGGAGTAAAATATTTAAGTTCGTGCTCAGATTATGATATTACTCAGGAGTGGTAGCTCAGCCTGGGAGAGCGCTCGACTGAAGATCGAGTGGTCGGGAGTTCAAATCTCCCCCACTCCACTTTTAAAGGATGCGTAACATTATGCATGCGACGGAAAAAGAATTTTACGAGGACAAAATAAATAAGCTGAAGCAGCATGAGGAGTCGCTGCTGAAGCAGCTAAAGGAGAAGGAGCAGCTTCTCCAAGAGTTGGAGGGGGAGAGAACACAGCTGGAGAAGTACAGGAAGGAGAGGGAAGAGCTTAAGGAGCTTTACGAGAAGGCGGAGAGCGAGATAAAAGCGCTGAAGGTAATGCTCAACGAGAAGAACAATCTGCTTGAGAAGCTGGAAAGTGAGCTTGAAGGGCTTAAGAAGGAGCTGGAAGAGAAGGAGCAGATTATCCTCGAGCTTACCAATGAGAGGGCTGCTTTTAAGGCAAAGGTAGAGGGGTACCGCGAAGATATAGAGGAGAAGAAGGTACAGCTGCTTGAAAAGGAGCGGGAGCTGCGCGAAGCTGTGCGCAAAAGCGCGGAGCTTGAGGCGGAGGTTAAAACTCTAACGAGGTATCTGGCGGAGAAGGAGAAGGAGCTGGAGAAGAAGGATAAAAAGCTGGAGGAGCAGGAAAAGGAAATTTTCATGCTAAAGGAGAGGATAGGCAAACTTGAGCTGGAAAGAGAAGACCTGATGAAGAAGGTGGAGAAGTACGAGAAGCTGCTTTAGTACTCTACGCCACGCCTGCC
>MTME02000041.1:0-3975 GCA_002011115.2 Candidatus Pyrohabitans sp. JdFR-17 | reverse complement strand
TGAAGAAGGTGGAGAAGTACGAGAAGCTGCTTTAGTACTCTACGCCACGCCTGCCGATAACCCCCGCTGGTAGGGGTGCTTTACCAGCCTCATCTCAGTAACCAGGTCTGCGCGCTCTATGAATTCCTTGGGTGCGCGCCTGCCTGTAAGCACCAGCACGGTTTCTGGCGGCACGTGATCCATGAGTTCAAGAACCTCCTCCTTAGGCACGAGCCCAAAGGCGACGGTGAGGTTGACCTCGTCCAGCACCAGGATGCGTGGCTTTTGTTCAAGTGCGCGCTTCGCAAACTCCAGCGCCCGCCTGGCGTGCTTCTTATCCTCGGCACGAGGGTGGAGAAGGTCGATGTAGTGCCTGCTCCCGAACTGGTGGACCTCGTAGAGCGGAGCAAGCATTGCTGCACTCTGTACTCACCAATATCGGGGTTTCCCTTGAGTAACTGCACCACTATGGCCTTAAAGCCGTGTCCCACAGCGCGAACAGCCAAGCCTATTGCGTTGGTGGTCTTTCCCTCCCCCTCGCCGGTGTACAGGTAGACCAAACCACGATGCATGGGAATCACACTATGCATTCCCTCGTAGGACAGCCCCCTGAATACTCCGCGTCTGCGCTTATGTGCTCCTCGTCCGTCTCCTTCTTCAGGATTGAGCCTATGTAAAGCACCTGCTCCCGCTTGCTCCCATAGCGGTAGACGGTTATGCCTTTGCACTTCAGCTCGTAAGCCAGCCAGAAGGCATTGCGCACGTCCTCCAAGCTGGCGTCATGAGGCAGGTTTATGGTCTTAGAGACGGCGTTGTCCACGTGACGTTGAAACGCCGCCTGCATGCGCACATGCCACTCCGGTGCTATGTCCATAGCTGTGACGAAGAGTTCGCGAACATCGCGGGGCACCTCCTTAATATCCTGAATTGAGCCGGTCTTTGCAATTTTCATCATGAGCTCCGTGGAATAGAAACCTCTCTCGCGGGCGATGCGCTCGAAGAGGGGATTGACCTCCAGCAGTTTTATGCCCTCCATAACGTTGCGGATGAAGGAGATGGCGAAGAGCGGCTCTATGCCAGAGCTGGTGCCGGCTATTATGCTTATTGTTCCCGTGGGAGCAATCGTCGTTACAGTGGCATTGCGCATGGCTTCGCCGGCGTAGATGCTCTTGTCTATGTTGGGGAAGGAGCCCCGCTCTTCCGCTAATTCCCGAGATTTTTGCTTCGCCTCGTGCTGAATGAAGCTCATCAGCTTCTCAGCAAAGCTCACCGCCTCTTTGGTATCGTAGCGCATCCCCAGCATTATGAGCATCTCGGCGAAGCCCATAACGCCCAAGCCGATTTTCCGATTCCCCTTCGTCATGCGCTCAATCGCGCGCAGGGGGTAGCGGTTGGCGTCTATAACATTGTCCAGGAAATGCACACCCAGACGAACCGCCTCTCCCAGAGACTCCCAGTCCACTTCGCCGCGAGAAACAAAGTGGGAGAGGTTAATTGAGCCAAGATTGCAGGACTCGTAAGGCAGGAGAGGTACCTCCCCACAAGGGTTTGTGCTCTCTATTTCGCCAAGCGCCGGCGTGGGATTGTGGCGATTCACCTCGTCCAAGAAGACCAAACCTGGATCGCCTGTGCGCCAGGCAGCGGTTACAATCATATCGAACACATCGCGAGCGCGCATGTGGCGGACGACCTCTTTATTCCGGGGGTTCACCAGCGGATACTCCTCATCTTTACGCACAGCCTCCATGAAGGCGTCGGTAATGCCAACGCTTATGTTAAAGTTCTCAAGCACATCCTCCTGCTGCTTGACTGTAATGAACTCTATTATATCCGGGTGGTCCACTCTGAGAATACCCATGTTTGCTCCTCTGCGTTTGCCCCCCTGCTTTATGACGTCCGTCGTGACGTCGAAGATGCGTATGAAGGACACAGGTCCAGAAGCGACGCCCTTTGTGGAGCGCACTATGTCGCCCTTAGGGCGGAGCTTTGAGAAGCTGAAGCCAGTGCCACCTCCGCTCTGCTGCACCAGCGCCATGTGCTTTAAAGCGTCGAAGATGCTTTCGAGGCTATCCTCCACGGGCAGGACGAAACACGCGCTGAGCTGCCCCAGCTTCGTTCCGGCGTTCATCAGCGTGGGCGAGTTTGGAAGAAAATCCAGGCGAACCATCGCTGAGTAGAAGCGCTCCTCAGCACGCTTAACATCGCCGCCATAGCGCTTCTCAGGCTTTGCTATCGCCTTCGCCACCCTGCGAAACATCTGAGCTGGAGTCTCTATAACCTCTCCCTTATCGTTCTTGAGCAGGTAGCGCTTCTGCAGCACCTGCGTGGCGTTAACGCTGAGCTTCAAATCATCGCGCACGCCGATGAAGCTCTTGGCTGCGCGAATCTCCTCCCGCTGCTTTCTGTATAGGATGTACGCCTTCGCCACCTTGGCGTAGCCCCGCTTGATAAGCGTCTCTTCCACTATGTCCTGAACATCCTCCACGCCTGGAATGCGCCCTGCAAAACGCTCCTCCACGCGGGCAACAACCTCGCGGGCAATCTCACCGGCAACGCTACCGTTGCCTTCTCCGGTGGCGATAAAGGCTTTTAAAATAGCGTTCCGTATCTTCTCAGGGTTGAAATCCTCAACGCGGCCATCGCGCTTGCGAATCTTCTTTATGCGCATCTCAGCGCACCCTTTCCCCGGGCTCCCCCTCGGCGATGAGCAGAGCCACACCCTGCTCATCCTGCGCTGCGAGCAGCATGCCCTGGCTCAGCACGCCGAAGAGCTTGGCTGGCTTCAAATTTGCCAGCACCACTATGCGCTTCCCCACCAGCTGCTCGGGCGAATACCACTTCTTTATGCCAGCGACCAGCTGGCGCTCTCCGTCACCCGGAGCGGTGCCCCGGGTAACTTCACCTATATCCACGAGGAGCTTCAGAAGCTTCTCAGAACCCTTAATCTCCTCCGCTGCCTTTACCACGCCCACGCGAAGGTCAAGCTTCTCAAAATCCTCCAGAGTAACATTCTTGCCTCCCATGCAAGAAATCTTATATTGTTAACCCTATAAATATTCTTGCCGAGATAGGAACCTCCACCGGGTTCCTATTACCTCCAGGAACCATAGATACAAGTATCTGGATAGGAACCACCTGCGGGTTCCTTCTCACAAACCGCAGTTATAGGAGGTTTTGTTATAGCGGAAAAGGTACTGATTACCTGCGCCTTGCCGTATGTGAACAATGTACCCCACATAGGCAACATCGCTGGTTCGCATCTACCGGCGGATATATTCGCCCGCTTTTGCCGCCTCGCGGGCTATGAGACGGTGTTTATAGGCGGGAGCGATGAGCACGGCACACCCATAGAGGTTGCTGCACGAAAGCTGGGGGTTTCTCCCAAAGAGCTTACAGACAAGTACTACCAGGTGCATAAGGAGATATACGACTGGCTGGACATAAGCTACGACAACTTTTCGCGCACTTCGAGGGAGATTCATCATAAGACCACGAAGGAGTTTTTTCTGAAGATATACGAGAACGGCTACATAACCGAGGGCGTGCTCCTCTTACCCTACTGCGAGCACGATAAGCGATTTCTCCCCGACCGTTACGTCGAGGGCACCTGCCCGAGCTGTGGCTATGACTCTGCTCGAGGTGATCAGTGCGAGCGCTGTTCGACGCTATTAAATCCGGACGAGCTGGTTAACCCGAGGTGCGTTCTGTGCGGAAACACGCCGGTCTTTAAAGAAACGCGGCACCTGTTTCTCAACCTAGACAAGCTTGAGCCGAAGCTAAAGGAGTGGATAGAGTCCAAGCGAGGAGTGTGGAACCCGCAGGTTTACAATATGGCCATGGGCTGGATTAAGGAAGGGTTAAAGCCGAGATGCATCACTCGCGACCTGGAGTGGGGAGTAAAGGTTCCCCTAAAGGGCTACGAGGACAAAGTTTTCTACGTGTGGTTCGACGCGCCCATAGGCTACATTTCCTCCACCAAGGAATGGGCAAAGCTTA
>MTME02000040.1:6116-10538 GCA_002011115.2 Candidatus Pyrohabitans sp. JdFR-17 | reverse complement strand
GTGGTTAAGGACATCGCCGGCAAGGAGTACATAGACTGCATTGCCGGCATAGCGGTGCTGAACGTTGGTCACTCGCATCCCAAGGTGCTTCGCGTGCTTGAGGAGCAGGCTGCAAAGCTGATGCATGTCTCCAACCTCTACTACACTCTGCCTCAGGTGGAGCTTGCTCAGAAGCTGTGCGAGCTTACCGGTGGCTATAAGAGCTTCTTCTGCAACTCGGGCACAGAGGCGGTGGAGGCGGCGATAAAGCTGGTCAGGAAGCACACCCGCAGGCGAGAGATTATCGCAGCGAAAAATTCCTTCCACGGGCGAACATTTGGCAGCCTCTCTGCAACAGGGCAGGAGAAATATAAGCGCGACTTTGAGCCTCTATTACCTGGTTTCAAGCACGTTGAATACGGCGACATCGAGGCGCTCCGAAAAGCTATATCCCGTGACACTGCTGCGGTGATGCTGGAGCCGATACAGGGCGAAGGCGGCGTTGTGATTCCCCCTGAGGACTACTTTAAGGAGGTTCGTGAGCTTTGCGACGAGCGGGGCGTACTCCTCGTGTTAGATGAAGTGCAAACTGGAATAGCACGCACCGGCACGCTTTTCGCGTGCCAGGGCTTGGGTATTGAACCAGAGATCTTCACCCTCGCGAAAGCTCTTGGCGCAGGCTTTCCAATAGGTGCAATGCTCGCCAAGCCTGAGGTTATGGACTCCTTTTCACCAGGAGACCACGCTTCCACCTTCGGAGGCAATCCCCTAGCGTGCGCTGTCGCGAAGGCGGTGCTGGAGATTGTTGAAGAGGAAGGCTTAGCTCAGCGCGCCCGTGAGCTTGGTGAGTACTTCATTGCAAAGCTCAAGCAGCTTCAGAAAAAGCATGAGGTTATAAAGGAGGTGCGCGGAAGAGGACTGCTCATAGGTGTGGAGCTCAGCATACCCTGCGGTGAAATTGTGGCAAAGGGAAGGGAGCACGGTTTACTTCTCAACTGCACCCATGATAATGTACTCCGCTTCGCCCCACCTCTGGTCATAACGAGGGAGCAGATAGATGAGGTGTGCTCCAGGCTGAGCAAGATACTCGAAGAGGTGCAGAGATGATAGAAAAGCTGGTGAAAGAAGAGATAAAGCGCGTGCCTCCATACATCCCCGGCAAGAGCATCGACGAAATAGCGAAGGCTTACTCTCTGCCAGAGGAGAAGATTATCAAGCTCGCCTCCAATGAGAACCCTCTCGGGGCATCGCCAAAAGCAATCGAGGCGATTCGCACCCACGCTGCAAAGGTAAACATTTACCCAGATGCCCTTGCGGGAGAGCTACGGGATGCGCTTTCACGTTACGTCGGCTTACCTTCGGAAAACATCCTCGTGGGCAACGGCAGCGACGACGTGATGGAGCAGTGCGCAAAAGTTTTCCTTTCCCGTGGCGACTCTGCGATTATCACGCCGCCCACCTTCTCATACTACAAGATTCTCATCACAATGTACGGCTCGCAATGCATTGAAGTGCCGCTTATAGAGGGCGACGCTGAATATGCCTTCGATGCTGAAGCCCTGCTCAGCGCAGCTACGCGTGCGAAGCTCCTCTTTCTCTGCTCGCCCAACAACCCTACGGGAAATTTAATCCCTGAGGCGCTTCTCAGGGAAATACTTGAAAAAGAGGCAATCGTGATTCTGGACGAGGCATACGCCGAATTCGCAGGCACAAGCTTTGCCCACCTTGTTAAACACCACGAGAATCTCATAGTGCTGAGAACCTTTTCAAAGGCTTTTGGATTAGCCGGTCTCCGCGTGGGCTACTGCCTTGCAAGTGAGAAGGTTATAGATTACCTCGCGCGCGTGAGGCAGCCCTTCAGTGTCAACCTTTTAGCGCAGGTTGCAGCTATGGCGGCGCTTGAAGACAGGGAATTTCTTAAACAAAGCGTTGAGATTGTTAGAGAGGGTAGAAAATACCTCGTAGAGGAGCTGAGGAAAATTCCAGGCGTTAAGGCTTTCACCTCACAGGCGAATTTTGTGCTTTTCAGGGTAGAGAAACCTGGCTTAGCCGAAGAGCTGCTAAAACGCGGGATTATTACGCGAGGCTGTGAGTCCTTCCCGGGCTTAGATACCCGCTACATAAGGGTGAGCGTGGGCAAGCCCGAGGAAAACAGGAGATTTATAGCAGCGCTGAGAGAAGTGCTTTAAGGTGCTACAATGCGCCAGCTCCCCCTCTCCAGACTCTTCTCAATATCATCAAACCTGTCAATAAGCTCTTTATCTACATCCTCCGTTTCCCCCAATTTTACCCTGAGCACATCTATCAATCTGAATTTAATCTTCATTTAAACCCCAAGAATTTCTGCCGGTGGGTGCATATATATGGCTTTCGCTTTTAGCCGCTTTCAGCTCAAATGTAGAATACATATCTTCGGGGCTCCAAATTCCCCCTCTCAACGCGATAGTTACAGATTGGACACCTCTTACCTAACTTGACCCTTTTGCCGAAAAGGTCAACACCATAGAGGTCTTCCATTTCTGAGCCGCACAATGGGCAGAACACAGGGTTTCGCTTTGCTTTGCGCTTCTCTACCTTGACCCTCACCTTCGGCGAGAGGGCGAGGATTTTAAGCAGCCTCGCTCTAGAAAGCCTGTACTCTGGATTTTCCCTCTTCAGCCTCTCCAGCACCAGGGTGTGCATCTGAGCTAGAGAGTTAACCTCCCCTCTTTTTTTGAGCACATCCCGCGCTGCTCTAACCACTATATTACTTCTCGGAAGACGATACTTTGCCTTCAATTCTCACCACCCTCTTGGTTATGCTCCGCCAGTGGGAGCCGTACCAGTAAACCTTGCCACATTGCGAGCAGCGGTAGAACTCTTCGTGAGCCTCAAGCACACCCGGAGGCACGAGCTCAGAGACCTCGCTCTTGCTCACCTCCACAATCTCACCGTTACACTCTGGACAAAGTGCTTTTGCAGGCGTCTTCTCATAGCTTAACCCAAGCTCTCTCCTAAGCTGGATGAGCTGCTCCTCAATGGAGTTGCTCTCCACCAGCACCACCTTAGTTCCCAGCTTCTTCGCCTTCTCCGCAAGCGTCGTGTCCCTCGTTAGAAGCACTCTCCCTTCGCGCTGCGCCACATTCAACAATTCTTCATCATCGGCGCTTCTGCTATAATAAACGTCGTAGCCACTGAGGCGAAGCCATCTTGTAAGCTTTCCCAGCATCGCATCTGCAGCGAAATGCATGCTTTTATATTTCTGAGAACAAAATATTTATATCCCATACATAAATCCACAATCGTAGAAGGAGGTAAAGCTATGGATACAGAGGTCAAGGTCAGGGAAGCTATGACCCGACCTGTGGTAACCATCGATGCAAATGCCACAGTTCAGGAAGCTGCTAAGCTTATGGCTGACAACAATATAGGAAGCGTGGTAGTGGTCGAGGAAGGGAAGCCCATAGGTATTATTACAGAGCGAGATGTTGCCTACTGCGTTGCTGCCACTGATCTAAAACCATCTCTTGTAAAGGTAAGGGACATAATGAGCAAAAATCTTCGCACAATTTCGCCAGATAAAACCCTAACAGAAGCATCAAGGATAATGGCAAAGTACAACATCCGCCGACTTCCTGTTATAGATAACGGGAAGCTTGTGGGGATAATCACCAATAAAGATATACTTGCCATAGCCCCTGAGCAGATAGAGGTGCTCCGCGAACTTGCGGCAATGAAGCAAGAGGGCGAGAGCATGCCCAGGGAAGTGCCAGAGAAGGGCACCTGTGAGAACTGCGGTGACTTCGGCGTAACCCTCTACGAGGTGAACGGTATTTTTGTGTGCGAGAGCTGCAAGGAAGAGTTCATGGGCGAGTGAGGGGGCATCAAGTTGAGCGAGCTTCCGAAGGTTAAAGATGTAATGACCACCAGCGTGGTAACTGTAAATGAGGATGAGCCAGCCACGAAGGCTAGAGCTCTCTTCAGAGACTACGGATACAGGAGCTTTCCTGTGGTGGACAAGGACGGCAGGCTTATAGGGATAATAACCCGTGGAGATATAATGAGGATATCCTCCAGCAGGTCAAATCTCCTCGTGGGCGGGTTAATGTCAACAAGCGTTGTAACCGCTTTGCCGGAGGAGAACATTTTAGACGCAGCGAAGAAGATGATACGTAGGGATGTGGAGCGCCTGCCGGTGGTCGCCTCGGCTACGGATTCAACCCTACGCGGGATAGTAAGTGCTCACGACATCATCAAAGCACTTCTTGAGAGTGGACATGAGCCCATCAAAAAGAGGGTTGCAGACATCATGACAGAAGATGTGGTGACCTGCAGCTACGACGACCCTGTAACCAAGGTTTGGGCGAAAATGGACGACACCGGCTTTTCCGGCATGCCTGTGGTTAAGAATGGGGAGATAATCGGGATAATTACCAGAAAGGATATAATAGACTCGGGATTTGC
>MTME02000040.1:0-6016 GCA_002011115.2 Candidatus Pyrohabitans sp. JdFR-17 | reverse complement strand
ATGGGGAGATAATCGGGATAATTACCAGAAAGGATATAATAGACTCGGGATTTGCGAGGATATCGCGGGAGGGTGACAAAGGCAAAGCCAGAAATCCGCCAAGCGTTGAGAAGGTAATGACGACGCCGGCGGTTACAGTTTACAAAGAAACTGATGTACGCGAAGCTGGGAAAATTATGGTTGAAAAGCAGATAGGCCGCCTTCCGGTGGCAGAAGATAAAAAAGTAGTGGGGATAATAGATAGAGACGATGTAATGGGTGCCTGGTTACCCGGGACATAGTTCCGGGTGACGTAGATTCCATAATTTACTTAATAGCCAGTTTTATATCAGAGGCTTTCACTGTCTTTCTTTTTGCATGTTTAGCCAGTTTTCCTGCCTCTGAGGCTATCTCCTCACCTATCTCCTCAAGCATCTCAGCTAAAACAACAGCAGCGTCTCTTCCCACGCGCATGTTTGTTGCGTTTCTTATTATTCTACCGCATGCAGATACTGGCAGTTCTCCCATAAATAATCACCTCGTAATTTGATTCCACCTCATTAAAGATAAATCTTTCGCCTGTTTTTGAGTGTGATTTCATTTATAATGAAACCGTGAGAGGTTTCTTTATAAAAATTTACAAAACCTTACTTCGGTAGTTTTGTGCAACTTTACTATGGTAAATCAAAAACTTCTGGAGCTTATCAGAGAAGAGCCTCTCGCGCATATGCGCATTTTAGATGTGGGATGTGGGAGCGGGGCGCTTGCACTGAAGCTTGCCCCTCTCGCAGGGTTTGTTGTGGGGATAGATGTAGCGGAAGGGGTGATTGAAGAGGCAAAAAGAAAGGCTGAACGCGAGGGCATAACAAACGTGGCCTTCTGCACCTGCGACGCTTTGAAGTGCGATTACTCTGCCTTTGCTCCAGACATGGTGGTAGCGCACTTTTTTATGGACGATAGCGTCGTGGTTAAGTCGGCGGAGGCGCTTGAGCAGGGCGAGTGCTTGTGCTTCGCGTGCATAGAGGAGGAGAACCTTAAAGAGATAGGGTGGCGTTCTAGATTCGCGTACTCCAGGCGGAGGATGAAGAAGCTCCTCGCTGAGAATGGGTTTACTGTTGAGCACCTGCTGGTGGAGAAGGAGGCTGTTTACTTTGATTCCTATGAGGACGCTTTGACCTATTTCATCGGCTATAAGAGGAGGTGGAATCCGGAGAAATGGGAGAGGTTGCTCAGGTACTTTAAAGAGGGTGGGAGGAAGATAACCTTTTCAACGCTCGTGGGTAAGGGGAGGTTGCAATGAGTGCGCGCGAGGTTATAGAAGAGGAGATAAGAAAGCGAGGTGCAATACCCTTCCGGGACTTCATGGAGCTTGCCCTATACCATGAGCGCTATGGCTACTATTGCTCAGCGAAGGAGAAGATAGGAAAGCGAGGAGATTACTTCACCGCAGCCAACGTTTCCCGCCTCTTCGGCGTTATGCTTGCCAAACAGTTTGAGGAGATGCGTCACCTTCTCGAAAGCGATGAGTTTACCCTGGTGGAGATGGGCGCGGGCACTGGTGCGCTCGCCCGGGATGTTCTCTCTTCGCTGAGCTGCGAGGTACGCTATGTTATAGTGGAGCGTTCTCCCAGCATGAGGCGCATGCAGCGCTCAGCACTTAAAGACTACAGCGTGGATATCGTCGAATCTCTGCGAGAGCTTCGTGAAGTAGAGGGGTGCATCTTCTCCAACGAACTCGTGGACGCTTTTCCTGTGCATGTGGTGGAAGTGCGAGATGGCAAGCTCTGCGAGGTGTACGTTACCCTTGACGAAAGCGGGTTTAAGGAGGTGCTGGTGCCGGCTGGGGATGAGCTTAAGAGCTACTTCCACGAGCAGGGCGTTGCCCTCCCCGACGGCTTCCGCACGGAGGTTAATCTGGAGGCGCTGCGCTGGCTCGGCGAGGTTTCGCGGGTGCTGAAGCGCGGCTTTCTGCTCACAATAGACTACGGCTACCCCAGCAGTGAGCTTTACGCAAGCTACCGCAGCGCGGGCACGCTCCTGTGCTACCACCGCCACCGCGCCATCGCCAACCCTTACGTCAACATAGGTGAGCAGGACATTACCTCACATGTGAACTTCTCGGCGCTGGCGCACTTTGGCGAGAAGGCTAAGCTAAAGGTGGCGGGCTTCACAGACTTAGCAAGCTTTCTGCTCAGCCTCGGTTTGGAGCGGGAGATGCTGAAGCTTCGGGAGGAGAATGGAGAAGAAGCCTACCTGCGAGCGCTTCTACCGCTGAAGAGGCTGATAATGCCGGGCAGCATGGGTGAGATTTTCAAGGTTCTGGTGCAGTATAAAGGCATACAAAAGCCGCAGCTTTCCTGCTTTAAGCTGAGGGTATTTAAGAGGTGGGAGTTGTAGAAGATGGTTATTGTAAATTTGCTACAATAACAGAAGGTTACTAAATTGAAATTGTTCGATTTATTTGAAGGAAATTTCCAAAAAAGTATAAATATCGGTTGATTATAGAGGGCAGAGGATAGTAGGATGGAAGGCTTTCATGAAAAGAAGGGCTAAAAAGCCCAAAAAAGTGGAAAGAAATAGCAAGGTGGCTAAAAAACCAAGATTATACGAAATATAAGGGCAGAATAGATCAAAATTTGGAAAAGGCATTGAGAGATCCAAAAATAGGGGTCGTGCCTGAGAACATAGGTTGTTAGGAGAGGAAAAATGACAAATAAAAATGTGAATACTGCTCAATATGAAAAAAAAGGAGAGTATGAAAAGGCAGCAAAGATATACTTAGAGTATGCAAAAGAGGAATACAAAGATGCTGAAGACAGCTATCTTGGATATATATGGGCTGCTGAATTTTTTAAAGCAGCTGCATTTTGTTATAATAAAATGGGAAAATTAGAAGAAGCGAAGAAACTCTTTGAAAAAGTTATAGAAGCGTATGAAAAAAGTATTGTTGTATTTGCACTTACAGAAGAAACATATACAGCTCCAGGAATAGAATTTCATATAAACTGGACAAGAAAAAGAATTGGTGATATCTACTCACAATTAAATAAAAAAGAACAAGCTAAAAAAATTTATCAAAAAGTAATTGACTTTTTGGATATCAAATTAAGAAGTTATGAGAGGAAAGCTGCAACTAACAAACTATTTTACGGTGATGCCGGCCTCTATTGCGAAATGCTTGCTATGGTTTACCAAAAGCTCAAGGAATACGAGAACGCATTAGAACACTGTAATAAAGCCAAGGAATATTTAGGAAAAAGCAAGCAGGGAGCGCTTGCCATAATTAATGAACTCGACTACAATTATTTTGTTAAGGATTTCGTTGAGGAATTAGTTGTTAGCGGATATGAAAAAGGCGTATTTTATGTTGAAGAGAATCCGGAAATTTTTAAAAAACTTGGCGACTTCAAAACACGTATCAACTTAAGGCGAGAATTAATCATTAGAGAACGAGAAACCCATTCCTGAGTTTTTCAGGAATGGAAAGGCTAAGTCTCTGTTGAGACAGTGAAGCCCTGCATAAGTTGACGAGCTTAGAGAAGATAACAATATTGCAGAGATAACAATTACACTGACGAATCCGAGTGATCCAGAGCTTTCTTCAATGGTTCCGCTGTGGGTAGTGGTTGGAGGTGTGACAGTAACATCCTCCGCTACGCTGGCAGAGATTATTGCTTCGCTACTCGCACCAGAAGTGATAATAGTCGCGGCTGTTGCGGTAGGGGTATATGTTGTGGTTAATATAGTTATTAATCGAGCGATTATAATTCATGATCCTCAGGGCAGAGAAGTTAATTTAAATGACGAAACTATTGAAAAGATCATTAAAAAACATCCTGAAATTGGAAAGGATAAAAAAATCAGTAGAGGATACCATCAGAGATGTTATCGAAAATCCTGATGAAATTTATGAGGATGCAAATGGTTATCGGATGTATGTGAAGAAGTTGGGCGGATATATTGTTGTAGTTTTTGTTGATGCTAACGGTAATGTTCAAACTGCATATATTCCAATGCCGGGAAGGAATATAAATAGATATTCAGATGACTGGGCAATTAGACATATTTTAAGACAAACTGGATTTAAAAAGATATATGAGAAAAATAAAATTGTCCCGGTACCCGTTGAGGGAGTCATATGATGATTAAACCAGTGAGGATTAAGGTTAAAAATGTTGACGGAGGGTGGGATACTTTTATTGTTCCAGACGATTTAGAAATAAAAATCATTTTAAACGATGAGAGTATTACATGTTATGGGTCTTTGCGTGAGCTTCTCACTATTTTAGAAGACTTGAATAACAGGCAAGAATTTAATACCTTTTTAGGACCCTATTGTTCAATCAAAATTAAGCGAAAGAAAGATAACATATATCTCGATTTCAATGAGGGAGATTTAATAGTAAGTGTTCCTTATAAAGATTTTGTGAACGAGCTTACTTCTGCAATTCAGAAGGTCATTAAAATCAAGGACGGGCGGGACCCTTCATCAAAGTTGAAGGAAAAATATCTTGAAAAATATAAAAAGTATTTGAAGCTTAAATAACTGTATATTAGGTAAAAACGGTGTTATAACAACTTACATTGCTGGATTAAATGAAATATGTAAAAAGTGTGGAGCCGGAATAAAGTATTATGAAGTAAATCCTAGTAACCTACTAAAACCGAGGGCTTGCTTATGAAAAAGATAAAATTAGAACCGGCGCTGGAAGAGTACGATATAAGTGAAGGGTATGAGTACGTAGAGGGTTTTCCAATTATAATGAAACTAATTGATGAAAATAATAAGGAGATTGTTGCGCAAGTGAAAATAAATCCTATTGATTTTATAGTTGGACTAAAAGAAGTATTAGATAAGGGAAAAAGCTATGTGTTATTGGGTTCAGGGTATCCGCTCCAAAAATTGACCTGCTGCTTAATAAGCAAAATATTAAAATAATATTTCATCCTTCTCCATTTTATCTCTCGGGGCTGGGAAAATATACCTCTTCTGATGCCTTAGCAGAGAATTTTGCAGAACTTTATTCTGCTATTGCTAAAATTAACAAATTTGAACCTAAGCAAAAAACTATACAACACTTTGAAAAATGGTTAGAGGGAAAATGGGTGAGTTCAAGCATGAAGCCAATATTTAGCTGGATACCTTCTGATAAGGTGATACTTGAAGTCGTAATTAGACAAAACCCATATCATGCTGTAGTGCAGTTTGAAGAATTTTTATTTGCGATAGAAGACCTGGGAAAAAGTTTTTATCCACGCGTGAAACCGGAAGAGAACATAAAACAGGGCAAAGAAAGATTTTATGAAGTTTTAAGTTTAGTTAAGGATCTCTGGCAAAGAAAATATAAGGTATGAATTTATATTTACTATAACAATCCTTTTAGAGAAGAGATCCCGTTAAGAGAAGGAGGTAGGAACACATAAAAGCAGTTCTCTGATGTTTATCCACCACCAGGATTTTAGAGGCGGATGAATCATGACCTCCGCCATAGCTGAGCTTCTCAAACCTGACAGAAAAAAGGTTATCGCCGCCTTGGCTTTTCCGGGGTTGATTGAGCTTTCAGGGTACCTCTGGCTTCACCTGTTCGTGCCACCCGAAGTAGAGGTCGTCGCGCCACCTAAGCTGCCCTTCATAACTCTGGTGGTATCCTATCTCTTTAGCGCAATCATCTACTATCCTTTCGTTTGCTCTGTGGTTGTGCTTTTAGAATACCGCTGGAGAAGGGAGAAAATCCCCAGCGGGCTGAAGAAGCTGGCTGTTGCCGGGATGGTGTTGCTTAACCCTCTATCTCTGAGGATTATAGTATTTCTGCCCCTCATAATCCTCAGTTTGTTTAAACCGGCTCAAGGATTGTATGTTGAGGAAGTTATATCGGGATTTCTTTAGAAATTGGCGTAGGAGGATATAGTTAGAGCAGATAAAGCTATTCATAGGGTCAGAAAAAATGCTATGGTTTCTCTCGATATTTCCTTTCTCTTGCGAGAGGTGAAAGAACAGCCAGGAAAAGCACCGCGAGCGAAGACAAAATCAGCGGCA
>MTME02000039.1:1734-10774 GCA_002011115.2 Candidatus Pyrohabitans sp. JdFR-17 | reverse complement strand
TAGACCTAAAACTGCAAACCTTTACTACCATCTTCTTCCAGCAGTATCACCGTAAGGCACTACCTAATTTGTCTACCGTCCACAAAGGTGCTGTCAACTTAAGCTATAGATGAGTGATGGAGGCGTTCTTTTCCTGGTATTAGTGAATGTTAGAGGAGGTAGAAATTATCCAGAGACGTCATGCCTGCTCCGGAGAAGAACAGTAACACAATTTGAATGGGAAACAGAAGTTCAAAAATTCGCCATCCTGCTGAGGTAGAAAGTTCCTTAATTTGACAGCACCGTCCGCAAAGAAGCGAAAGGTTTAAAGGAGATTGAGAGCTGTTTAGGTAAGATAATAATAAGGGGTGATTTAAAGGATTGGCGAGTTTGTATGTTATGGGGGAGTTATGTGGTGCGAAATTCGTATATAACTAAGTTGTCCGAAATTCGACTTGGCGGTTTAAAAAAGGAGGTGGAAATATGAATAAGGTAAAAGAAAACCAAGAAGAGTTAATTTTAGAAGGAACAATTGAGGAGGAACAACCGATAGAAATACCCGAAGATAGGAGGCGAGTTTATCACAACCCAAGAGATCCTTCAATTCGAGAATTATTTGAGATGTGGCAGGAGGGTGACTTAATTCTTGGTCCTGAATTCCAGAGAAGATATGTTTGGGATAATAAAAAAGCAAGTTTGTTAATAGAATCTGTGTTATTAGAAGTACCAATCCCTATTATATATCTATCGGAGGAAGATGATAGTAAGCTTACGGTGATTGATGGTCAACAGAGATTACGCTCTCTATTTAGATTTCTGAATAATGAATTTAAGCTCAGTGGATTATCGGTATTATCTCATCTTAATGGAAAATACTTTAAAGATCTGGATAAAAAATTACAAAGAAACTTCAAAAAATTCTCTTTGCGTGTTATAGAAATACGAAAAGAATCACATCCAGATGTTAAATTTGAAATATTTGAGAGGTTAAATGTAGGCGCAGTTAAACTTAATGATCAAGAATTAAGGAATTGCGTTTATAGAGGAGAATACAATGATTTAATCAAAGAATTAGCAGAAGATATAGATTTTCTTTTCTTATTAGGGTTAAAAGAACCGCATAAAAGAATGTATGACAGAGAACTAGTGTTACGTTTTTTAGCTTTCTATAATCAAACTTATTTGAAGTATAAACCACCTATGAAACAATTTTTGAATAGAGAGATGGAAAATAACAGGAATATTTCAGATGAGAAAATAAGGAATTGAGAAAAGTTTTCAAAGAAACTGTCTCACTCGTAAAAAGTGTATTTGGAGACAAAGCATTCAGGAGATTTATCCCCGGTGATGAAAAAGATCCTAATGGGAGATGGGAAATAAGGAAAATTAACGTAGGTTTATTTGAAATCATTATGTTTGGATTCAGCAGATACACTAAAAATCAAAGTAAAGGTGAACACAAGGTTTAAGAAGTGGCTTGATGCCTTAGAAAAAATTGTTGGTATACCTAAAACTGAGCCAAGAACTTTTAGTTGGGAGCTCAAGAAACAACTGTATGATCAGAATCCTGTATGTAATATTTGTGGTAACAAGATTATGATTATAGATGATGCTGTTATCGACCATATAGAACATTACTGGAGGGGTGGAAAAACAATACCTTCTAATGCACGTTTGGCTCATCGCTATTGTAATCAAAAAGGGGTGGAAGATACGATGAATGAGCCTGTATAGTTGTTAAAAGGTATGCCATTGAGCCAAACTCTCTGCTCGCTATCGCTCGCTTCGGTGCTAGTGCATTTGAACAACAAGTGGATATGTAGCTCGCTTATGGTCGCTCAAATTTGCCTCTGCAAACTCCACATACTTCAAAACGTTAGGCTGACTTTTAAATATAAGGAGAGGTAAGTAACAAAAAGAGGTAGTAGCCATGCGCCAGGAAGAACTTGAGGTAAAAATAAGGGAACTTCCAGATTATTTGAAAATGGAAGTTCTGGATTATATTGAATTTCTTCTAAAGAAGTACAAGGGTAAAAAGATTGGAAAAAGGAGATTTAAATTCGAGTGGGAGGGTGGTTTATCAGAGATAAGGGAAAAATTCACCTCGGTTGAATTGCAACATAGAGCACTGGAGTGGAGATGATGTTTCTGGTGGATACCAATATATTTCTGGAAATTCTACTAAAGCAGGACAGAAAAGAAGATTGTAAGAAGTTTTTAGATAATAACATAGGGAATCTCAACATAACAGATTTCTCTTTGCACTCCATTGGTGTAATTCTATTTAGATATGGCAAAGAGGACGTCTTTCAGAAATTTATTGAGGATGTACTACCAAATATCACTCTTCTTTCATTACCGGAAGAAATGTATAAAGAGATTATAGAATTTAGAAAAACCATGAACTTGGATTTTGATGATGCCTATCAATATGGCGTGGCTAAGTATTTTGGACTCAAAATAGTCACTATGGATAGAGATTTTGAGAAAGTGAAAGACGTGGAAGTTGAGTTCTTACAGGATGTTGCCTAAAGCTGAGCTAGCATGCCTCAGCGTTAGCCAGACCTCTTACAGCTGTTTTTAATTAATAAATTTCCATTAATAATTTAGATGTGAAAAAACTTTGCGAACAATAAAATATGGAGTCACCTGTAATGCCTCCTCACTATAGAAAAGGTTTCTGGATGGAGCCAGGGAGGGAGTACCAGTGTGCCTCCTGCGGCGTGAAGTTTGGCACCAGCTATCCGCGCTTTATCCGCGATTGTCCCTCCTGCCACCACGAGTTTATTTCCTACGTTGAAGAGGACGAGGAAGAGATAGCCTGCCTCCACAGAATGGAGATGGTCACAAAGATAACCTGCCACTTCTGCAGGCTCCGCAGGCATGGGCTCTGCGACGGTGGCTAATTTCTTTGTCTTTGCTAAAGTTTTCTTGATTTGGCATGCGCGCCCTCGCTACAAGCTTTCTTGTGCTCGCTGAAATAGCTGCGAGGCAGCCCAGCGTGAGGCAGGCTGAGATCGCCAAGGAGCTGGGCATCAGTGCGCAGGCGGTGTCGGAGTGCGTTAAGTCGCTGATTAAAGCCAAACTGGTGGAGAGCAGCGGGAAGGGGAGTTATACCCTCACACCTAAGGGCTATGAATATCTCTTCACCAACGCAAGGGAGCTTAGAGACCTGTCGAGTTTTATCCTGGAGGAGGTTGTCTCAGGGCTGCGCGTGTACACTGCAGTTGCTGCCGAGGATTTGGAGGCTGAGGAGGAAGTTTCCCTGTGGATGGAGCGCGGGCTACTCTATGCAGGCAGGCGAAGTGGCAGGGCGCGGGGAAAAACGCTGAGCGCAGCGCAGCGCGGCGAAGATGTAGCCGTTGTTGAGGTTCGCGAGCTTGTGGCTCCACCTCCAGGCATGATTACGGTTGTGAAGGTTCCCAGGGTTGAGAAGGGAGGGAGCAGAGCCTCTAACTTGAGCATGCTCAAGCGCTTAGCTGAGCGTGCTGAGTTTGTTGCAGCGCTTGGTGTAGAGGCAAAGGTTGCTCTTGAGAAAGCAGGCATAGGCTGCGATGCCTTTTTCGGCGCGCCTCATGCGTGCGTGGAGGCGGCGCTTCACGGCATGCATGTGCTCGTGGCTGCGGTTGAAGATGAGCTTCACCTTCTGCTCAGAAAGCTTGAAAGAGCAGGGCTGAGCTATCGTGTAATTGATGCAAATAAGGAGGCAGGTGAATGAAGGTTGAGCTGGAGCTTCTTGACGTGACAAGGGAGAATGTGGAGAAGCTGACGCGAGAGGTACATCGCTACGATATCGCAGATGGTGTGTTATACCTTATGTATGAGGATAAGGTGGAGATTTTCCCTCTAGACAGGCTACACCGAATGATGGTAATGAAGGGCGAGGAGGGCGAAGCGACATTATAGCTCCTGCTTTCCGTACCTCTCTTCCCTCCATGCACTGCCGCGCATGTGGTATCCTCTTGCTTCCCAGAACCCTGGCTTATTCTCAGCCATGAACTCTATGCCTACCACCCACTTTGCACTCTTCCAGAAGTAGAGCTTTGGGACCACGAGCCTCACAGGTGAACCATGCTCAGGGGTTAGAGGTTTGCCGTTGAGCTTTACAGCAAGGAGCGCATCCTCAGCGAAGAACTCACTCAGCGGGAGGTTGGTTGTGTAGCCATCGGCGGAGTGAACCATAACATACTTCGCCTCAGGCAAAAGGTGCACAAGCTTCTTAATCTCGCGGGTGCTGACCCCTTTCCAGGTTAAGCCCAGCTTCGACCAGCCGGTAACGCAGTGAACGTCTAAATTAACTGTAACTCGTGGGAGGGACATGAGGTTAGCATAACTCAGCTCCACCTCCTCCTTCACCAGCCCGAATATCCTGAGGCTCCACTTTGAGATGTCAATGTGGGGTATACCGTCAAAATGAAGAACAGGCAGGTGCTCAACCACTTTTTGCCCCGGTGGCAGCTTAGGCGAGGGCATACTTAAATCCCGAGCACGTCGAAGGTAGAGTAGACCTTGCCCCTCTCCGCCCTTGCCACGAAGCGCGCTGCCTTTATAGCGCCCTCCACGAAAGCTTGCCTCGAGTGGGCGCGGTGAATAAGCTCCACTCGTTCGCCCTCGCCGGCGAATATCACTATGTGCTCCCCCACCACGTCGCCAGCTCGAACCGCGTGGAAGCCTATCTCCTCATCGCTGCGCTCGCCTATTAAGCCTCGCCCTCTTGAATACCTGGCGCATTCCTCAAGCCTCTTCCCCTGGGCTTCTGCTATAAGCTCGCCAACGCGAAGTGCTGTGCCGGAGGGCGCATCCTTCTTGTGGCGGTGGTGTATCTCTATAATCTCCACGTCGTAATCCTTAAGCACCCGCGCAATCTGCGCTGCGATTTTGAAAAACACATTGACGCCAGTGGCCATATTCGGCGAAATCACCGCGGCGATGCCATTTTCTTCCACAGCGCGGACAATCTCCTGCTTTTCCTCCTCTGCAAATCCAGTGGTGCCTATCACCAGGTTAACTCCCAGCGAGGCGGCAATCTTGGCTGTGCTCACACATGCTTTGGCTGTGGTGAAGTCGATCAGCACATCTGGCTTTGCTTCAAGCAAAACCTCACGCAGCTCATCGGCGGTGCTCAATGCTACGCCACACTTGCCCACGCCAATGAGCTCGCCCACGTCTTTACCTTTCTCCTCCTTCCCCGGCGCCTCTATAGCTGCGACCAGCTTCATATCATCCTGAGCGAGAACACTCTTAACTATCCCGCTCCCCATTCTTCCAAGAGCTCCGGTTACAGCTACTCGTATCAAGGGCACCACCTAAATAATGCCCAATTTGGCAACTACTTCGCGTATGCGCTCCCGCTTCTCCTGCGAGGTCTCGCACAGAGGTAGGCGGAAGCCTCCTGCTGGCAAGCCCGCTAGCGCCATCGCCTCCTTGATTGGTATCGGGTTTGTGTCAATAAAGAGCACATCAAAGAGCTCACTCAGCTCGCGGTGCTCCTTCTCCATGGCAGCAAATTCTCCCTTCAAGCCCAGCTCAACAAAGCGCTGCATTCGCCCAGGGATTAAATTGGAGGCAACAGAAATAACTCCCTTCGCGGCGTAATCCCGCATTAAGGCAAAGGTATCGCCGTCGTTACCCGAGAGTATGAGAAAGTCCTCGCCGCAAAGCTCGCGAATCCTGCGCCAGACTTCGGGATTTCCGCTCGCTTCCTTAACACCTATAATATTCGAGTGCTCCTCCTTCAGCCTCGCCATGGTCTCGGGCGCTATCTCGCGAGCACTTCGCCCGGGGATGTTGTAAAGTATGTGCGGTATATCAACTCGCTCCGCTATCGCCGAGAAGTGGCGAAACAGCCCTTCCTGATTCGGCTTGTTGTAGTAGGGGCAGACCTGGAGAGTGGCATCGGCGCCCACATCGCTGGCATGCCTGCTGAGCTCAATCGCCTCCCAGGTGCAGTTTGAACCCGTGCCGGCAATAACAGCGCAGTGCGCATGCTCAACAGTGGTCTCTATGACCCTGTTGTGCTCCTCATGGCTGAGCACCGGCGATTCGCCAGTTGTTCCCACTGCGACGATGCCAGCTACGCCACCCTCATTCTGCAACTCCACCAGGCTAGAGTAGGCTTCTAAGTCCAGCTCAGGCTTAACGCCAGTGCCCTTAAAGGGTGTAACAATCGCCGTAAAGCAGCCTTGGAACATCTCACTCCCTTACCCGCTGCCTCTGCTTCAGTATGCGCGTAACATAGCCGGCTATTCTATTTGCCAGCATCTTGCCCTGTAGGTCAAGCACGCGCTTAACGAACTCGCGGTTCTTCTTGAAATCAAGGGTGAGCGCGTCACCATAGCGGTCCACAAGTTCCAGGGCGGTGCGCTTTATGTACTTCTGCCTTATTCTTCCCAAATTCTCACCTCCAAAAGGCATGTCATCTTATTTCTTCGCGAGACGGGTAACCTCGCCACCGCTTCCCGAGCGTTTGCGAGGGAAGCCGAATCAACTCTCTGTGAGAGTTGTGAGCTATCACTTCGTGACACGGGTAACCTCAGAAAATCTTAAATTTCGTATGAAGTTAACTAAGGGGTGATATTCACAGAGGTGATATTTATATTTTACTTTGGAGGAGGAAGATGAACAGGAATCTTTTAATAGTAGTGGCTGTGGTAGTTGCGGTGATTGGAATCTCTATTCTGGGCGCTTACCTGATTTCGAAACCAAGCGACGGGATAATCGCCGGTGACAGGGTTGCTGTTATAAGGATTGATGGAGTTATATCCATGGACTCGGGTGAGGGTGTGTTTTCCACCGAAACGACAACGCCGGAGGAGTTCAAATCCCAGCTGGACCGCGCGCTGAGCGACGGCTCTGTGAAGGCGATTCTCATAGAGATAAACTCACCCGGGGGCAGCGTCGTTGCCAGCGAGGCGATTGCAGAGGCGATCAAGGAGGCAAAAGAGAAGAAGCCCGTCGTCGCCTGGCTTGGAGAGATCGCCACCTCGGGCGGGTACTATGTTGCCAGTGCGTGCAGCTATATAGTCGCAGATCCCGGCACCATCACAGGGAGCATAGGCGTAATTTCGGTGTTTCCGGAATATTCAAGGCTGCTGGAGAAGCTGGGGATAAACATGACTGTAATCAAGGCGGGGGAGTACAAAGACTTCTCCACCGGGTATCGCCCTCTCACCGAGGAAGAGCGCAGGATGGTAGAGGAAATAATCTACGACTTCTATGAGCTTTTTATCGCTGAGGTGGCACAGAACCGCAATCTCAGCGTTGAGCACGTGAAGCAGGTGGCGGAGGGCAGAATATACTCTGCAAGGCGAGCGAAGGAGTTGGGGTTGGTAGATGAGGTTGGCACCCGCAGGGTTGCGATTAAGAAGGCGGCTGAGCTGGCTGGTATAGAGGGCGAGCCTCATTTGGTGAGCTATGAGAGGAAGGCACTCTTCAGTGAGATTTTTGGCACCGGTATGGAACGCCTGGGTTACGGCTTTGCAAAAGCACTGCTCGAGAGAGATGCCAATCCTGCGCTGAGGTAGCCGGATGCACGAGCTTTATGTGCTCCTCAGCGATGAGGTTATGGCAAGGGTACGGGATTACCTTAGGGATGATAGAGAGTTTTTGGAGGAGCTTTACCTTGCTCTTGCTCCTGAGCCTGTGCTGGAGATTGACGACGATGCCCTTGAGCTGCTCAGGGATAATCTCGCGCTTTGGAGGCGTGGGTATGCGATTCCCCTTGCGGCGCTTGAAGAGGCGAAGCGCTTCGTCACGGGCAACGCCTCGCTTCGCAGCCTGCAACGCGGGTTTTTGGTGATGCTGAGCAGTGAGGAGCTTGAGGCGGAGCCGGACGCTAACTACGCCTTTGCCAGGGAATTCTGCGGCTCTGTGGAGGGGGAGAAGGTTCTGGATGTGGCGAGCGGTTTTGGCTGGGTGCCGGTGCTCCTCAGCGAGAGGGCGCACGTCTATGCGCTGGACAGCGCCTACAAAAACCCCATAATCTACGAGGAGGACAGGATATACATCGATGGCACAACGATAGAGCTTTTCCCCGGATTTCCGGAGGGTCAGGCGTTTATCCGCGCAAACCGCGAAAAATTCACCTGCTACGCCGACTTTGCAAGGCTCTTCTGGGAGAAGCACGGCGCCAACCTTGAGAACATAACACTGCTCCAGGGAGACGCGTCTAACTTAAGCAGCGTGCGCAGCCTAGACGGTGATTCACCACTGACGCTTACTGAAGCCTTCGACAGCGTTACAATCTTCTTCGGGCTAAATCATATCGGCAAAGCGTGGCGGCGTGTGCTCAGCGAGGCTTCGCGTGTTCTCCGCAGGCATGGCAAGCTTCACGTGGCGATTTACCGCGAATATCTCGCGAAATTCCCGCTCAAGGGCGCGTACAACTGGGCAGAGCAGCTTGGGATTGAGATTATACCGCTGGAGGAGCTTCTGAAGGAAGCTGATGCGCTTGGTTTAAAAGCGAAGGTTAAGAGGCACTCGGGTGAGAAGCTCTACCACATGGTGGAGATGGAGAAGAGGGAGTAGCTCGGCTACGGCTCAATCTTGGTGCCGAGCAGCTCCAGAAACTTCGCCAGCCATTCAGGATGCGCGGGCCACGCGGGAGCGGTGACGATGTTTTTATCCACGTGGGCTTTGTCCACTGGCACGTCCACCCACTTAGCCCCTGCGACCTTCACCTCGGGCGAGACCGCAGGGTAGGCTGTGCACGCTACGCCTTCAATAACCTCTGCAGCGGCAAGTACCTGTGCTCCGTGGCAGATTGCAGCGATGGGTTTACCCGCCTGAGCGAAGTGGCGCACAATCTCTAGCACGCGCTCGTTGAGGCGGATGTACTCGGGCGCACGCCCACCAGGGATTACCAGAGCGTCATACTCCTCGGGGTTAATTTCATCGAAGGTGGCGTTAAGCGCAAAGTTGTGACCCGGCTTCTCGCTGTAGGTCTGGTCGCCCTCAAAGTCGTGCACGGCGGTGCGAACCTTCTCCCCAGCCTTCTTGTCGGGACATACCGCGTGCACCTCGTGTCCAACCATCTGCAGCGCCTGAAATGGCACCATGGCTT
>MTME02000039.1:0-1634 GCA_002011115.2 Candidatus Pyrohabitans sp. JdFR-17 | reverse complement strand
ACCGCGTGCACCTCGTGTCCAACCATCTGCAGCGCCTGAAATGGCACCATGGCTTCGTAGTCCTCCACATAGTCCCCCACAAGCATCAATATCTTCTTGGCACCCATATCTACACCTCCCTAAGCTCACGAAAATTCAAACAGTATTACATTGCAGGCATGATATAAGAATGTATTTGCCTCTGGGCTTGTAGCAATAAAATTTAAAGAAAGGTGCTAAAGCTGCTCCTTAATCCTGTGGAGAAGCTCCGCTGGCGTTTTTACAGGGTACTCCAGCTTTTCCAGAATCTCCTCCGCCTTTCTGTCTTTTATCACAAGCCCACGAAGCCTCTCTATTAGCTGCTCCTTCTCTACTGGGAAATTCAGCCCCTTTATGCGCGCCAGCACGTGCACCGCCCAGTCGATGCCAAGAACCTCAGCTTCACGCTGTGCAAGCCTCACCTCTTTGCCCAGGCGCCCCTCCTTCTTCAGCTTCCTGTATGCGAGCTTGGCCAGACCGCCGGCGATGTGCTCATCTGCGCTCTCCACCTCCTGCGCAAGGTAGGCTCTAACCTTCTCCTCGTCCGCCGTAGCTATGTTCCGTGCCGTCTGCTCAGTTATGCCGAGCTCCCTGGCAATCTCCGCATAGCTCTTCATCGCCTCATTTCTGAGCACCACCACGTACGCAGCTTCTGCCAGGGAAGGAAGCCAGGTGAGGTTGCGGTACTCCACCAGCTTCTTCAGCCCGCCAAGAAGGGAGATGCTCTCGGCAAACACCTGCTCTGCCATCGTATCAATGCTAGTAGCTACGGGTTTTGAAATAACCTCCATTTCCACCACCTCCCTTTACTTCTTTATATACTCCTCAAGGGGAGCGATTATGTTTATAACCCCGAGGTCGGAGATATCGAACACCCAGGTACGAGAGTCATGCGGAGCCAGGCGGCATCCATCTATGCGCAGTGTGCGCAGCACACTCCCAAGAGGCAAGCGGTAGAGCGAGACGTCCCACCTGGTCTCTATTATCTTCTTATCCAGTACTATGGTGCCGTCGACGATGTGCGCCACAGCCAAGCCGCCCGCTGCTTCTGCGCTCTCACTCGCCTGCGCAGAGCGCTTCTGAGATACTAAAAGAGCTGTCTGATGCCATTTTTTGAGGAAATTGAAAAACTGCCTTACAATCTGCCTTGCCGCGACCTCCTTGTGCTCGTATAAACCTGTGATGCTGTCTATAATTACGTTTGTAATCTTCTTTTCTTTAATTGCGTACGCCATGGTATCGAGCAGCGCCCTCGGGTTCTCCCTCAGTTCCTCGTTATCCGAGGCGTCTATCACCACAATGTTCTTCTCCACTGTAGCGAAGTCAGCGCCAAGCGCCTCGCTCTTCTGCCTTAGCGCTGTGTATAGAAAATTCGCCGGACTTTCTACTGTAACATAAAGCACCCTGTAGCCCGCGCTTGCTTGAGCTACTGCGAACTGCTCGGCCAGAATGCTCTTGCCGGTGTCGGGTATGCCGGTGATGTTCATCACCGCAAGGTATGGTATTCCTCCGAGAGGCTTGCGCTCATAGCCCTGCTCACCCTTCTCAATCTTGTAAAACAGCTCGTCCAGCTTTGTGCCCGTCGGTATGCCGAACAGCTTCGGCGCTTTACCCTC
>MTME02000038.1 GCA_002011115.2 Candidatus Pyrohabitans sp. JdFR-17 | reverse complement strand
CCAATTGCATACGGAGGTAGGTTACCCTCCTGACACAATTCGTGAAACGCTACCGTTTTGGTTTGGTGCTATTGTTAGATTCTTAAGTTACTATTAATTCATAATCTTTACCCCTCAAATAGGTAGTATGCCTAATATTTATATAGTAATTATGTAATAATTATATTAAAATGTAACAATTGGTAATGGTGGTTGGAAAAATGAACAAAATAAAGATGCAACCTAAAGAAGCGAGATGTCTAAACTGTGGTTCAACCTCACTTAAGTACAGGAAAAGGTTTGATGATTTTGTATGTCTTAAATGTGGTGATATTTTTGTACCAATGATGTAAAACAGACCTAAATTTATAATTTATTTTGTTAATTTACTAATCTCATTTAGTATTTCCTTTCCTTTTTTTGTGATTGTGTAGAGTTTCATTTTTCTCCTTTCAGGAGTTAAACACATTATCAGATTTTTATCTTCTAATTCTTTTAATGTTTTGCTAACGTGACTTCTTGGCACTTTTAGAGAAGATGCCAAATTTGACGGTGTCTTTTGTGAATTTTTCAATTCTACTAATATTCTAAATCGAAGTTTTCCAGACATAACGAAACTTATAGAGTTCCAATCCATGCTTACACAATATTTATTACGATATTTTAAATTAGTTATACAATTTTGTAATTAAACATTTAATCATCTTTTTCAAAAATATTATGAATCATGGACTTAAGTGACCTAATTGGTCCTAGAAAACCACCTAATATAGGGATTTCCCCAAAAAAATATCGTGAAACATATATAAAGTCACCATCAGAGGATGAAGTATCAAAATTTTCTGAAAATCCGCGTAACGCTTATGGAAAATGGTATGAGCACGATATTTAATTGATGGAGAAGGGTGGCTTATAGGTAGGAAAGTAAAATACATAGAATATTTAAACAAGTTGTGGACCTTTACCAATTCTGCAAATCTCGAAGATTCATTAGTTAAATATTTTAACAAAGAAGAAAAACTGGAAAAAACTAAAAATACAAAATAAATTTTAACCTAAATTGTTGAATATTTAGTAACATATTAATTATAATTTTTTGTAACCATTATTTTAAACTGCTTCTCAAGCATAATTCATTGATGCGTATCGAAGAAGCTTATCAATTATTAAGAAGACTAGCCCCTAGGCAGAGAATAGAAGTATACAAAGGTTTTGATGGCACAATTGTAACTGCTACACGAACAGATAAAATATGTCCACATGACTTCGCAGTAGGCTTGGTAATACCTGGAAGAAAAGAATTTTACCCGACGCATGTGAGACTTCTTTTTGACCTTTACCTGAAAAGGATAACTGACGGTGAAAATGCAAAAAAGCTGTTCTGTGCACTTGAAGACGTTTTTAGAGGGGAAGATCCTGAAAAGTTGGCAAAGGATTTTGAAGGAGTTAAATTTAGGATGCAATTAGATAATTGCGATGTCAATTTGTATTATGCTCAACTTTTAATGATTGAGCAGGATTTCAATTATGGAAAAGACGGATGTAAAAGCAGCAAATATAACCCTGCAAGAACCTACCTAATGGGATATATAAGATGGGTTGCTTCTGGAGACGATGAAATAGATAAAATCATAACAGGAGCTGTTCGAAATTATCCACCTAGAGTGAAATATATAGAGCCATTAGATTGTGAGTGAGTAATTTTCATAATTTAAAATTACTAACTCGTTAATAGCTCCTCTCTTATCAGCTTTACTATTAATAGCTCTTCGTGCTTTTACTTTGTGTATTTTCAATCCATCATAACTATATAGATTTTTAATAAACTCCGTGTCACTATTACTTAGCATAAGTAGACAACCTCGTTCATCAAGCTTTCTATAAACTTCTGCAAGTTTTCTTTGCTCATCATCTAAGAAGGCATCCTTGGTATAACTTGTGAAATTGGCGGTTTTGGAAAGGGGGTAATAAGGTGGGTCAAAATATATAAAATCCCCGCTTTCTGCATCTTCCAATACCTTTTCAAAAGATTGAAGTTTAATAGTTACTCCCTGCAATAACTTGTGAGCTTTTCTGAGATTTTCCTCATTTACAATGTTTGGGTTTTTATATCTACCAAAAGGAACGTTAAATTTTCCTTTAGAATTGACACGATATAAACCATTGTAGCATGTTTTATTTAAATATAAAAATCTAGCAGCCTTTTCTACGTCTGAAAGTTCGTTTACATCAATTTCTCTTATCTTATAATAATACTCTTTGCAGTGGTTTCTTTTATGCACCTTTAATAGCTTTATCAACTCTTCTAGATTATCCCTAACCACTATATAAGTATTTATCAAATCTTCGTTGTTATCAGAGATTATAACCTTTTTTGGATTGTATTTTCGTTTTATATAAAAAAATACTGCTCCACTTCCCACAAAAGGTTCAAGATAACCATTAAACTTCTTAGGAAAGAATTTCTTGAATTGATCAAGAAGCTGAGTTTTTCCGCCAGCCCACTTGACAAAAGTTGGGACAGTATTATTTCGAGGCATGATTGATCTATTACACAACAATTAAAATGTTTCTACTCCTATATCCTACCATGAGTTATGACAGGTCAAAGTACAGAGAAATGCAAGAGGTCACCCATGAAGACTACCTCAACTTCCGCAAAACTCACTCTTATGTCGTCATCGAAAATGTAAAAGTCGCTCTTCCAGAGCGTCATGTTATAAAAAAATTCGCCCCAAAGGATTTCAAGCTTGAAACGACGACGGTGTGGAGCTTCCCCGAGCGCGGGGACTGGGCAACGCACCGCGGAAATTACCGGGGCAACTGGTCCCCCTACATACCGAGAAACCTCATTCTGCGCTACACCAAGAAAGGCGAGCTTGTGCTCGACCAGATGGTTGGCTCAGGTACTACGGCGGTGGAATGCAAGCTTCTGCAGAGGCGCTGCATAGCCGTGGACATCAACCCGGACGCGGTAATGGTTACCCGAAACCGCCTCGACTTCTCCTATGCCCCCATCGACGAGGAGTATGAGGAACCGGAGATAAGAACTTATGTAGGCGACGCACGCAACCTTAATCTAATACCCAGCGAAAGTGTTGACCTCATTGCAACGCACCCGCCATACGCTGGCATAATCGCATACTCTGCAAAGCGCGTTCCCGGCGATTTATCCTCGCTCAAGCTGGAGGATTACATAGAGGAGATGCGTAAGGTTGCTGAGGAGTGCTACCGCGTGCTCAAGCCGGGGAAGCACTGCGCCGTGCTAATTGGAGATACCCGCAAACACAAGCACTACGTGTCTATAGCCACGAGGGTGCTGCAAGCCTTCCTCGACGCTGGCTTTGTGTTGCGTGAGGAGGTGATAAAGCTTCAGTGGAAAATGAAAACAACGCGTGAAAGGTGGCGTGGCAGCTACGATTTTCTGCTAATCGCTCATGAGCACCTCTATATCTTCAGGAAGCTGGCAGAAGGGGAAAAGGCGAGCAGATACAAAGCGAGTGCGAGGTGGTAGGTAAAGTGCATCCTTTAAATGGTAGGATGTTAAGAAATGATATGGAGTGAGGTTAAAATATGGAGAGAATAGTTGTTGACCCGAAAATAATGGTAGGAAAACCTGTGATAAAGGGCACACGAATACCCGTAGATGCAATTCTCAGAGCTCTTGCTGAGGGACTGAATGTAGAGGAGCTTCTGGAGGACTATCCACAACTAACCCGTGAAGACATAAGGACTGCGCTGATTTACAGTGCAAAACTGGTGAGCTCAGAGGACGTGTTTCCTAAAGTTGCTGGCGGGCAAGGTGAAAAACCTTGGTGAAGTTCCTGGTTGACGAAAGCTCCGGTAAGGAACTTTGCAATAACCTTATTGCGAAAGGTTATGACGCAGTTTATGTCAGCGATGTAATTCCAGGCTCACCTGATGATGAGGTACTTAAATTTGCCGAAAGAGAGGGCAGGACACTGATAACCAATGACAAAGATTTTGCCGAGCTTGTTTTTAGGCTGCGCAAACCCAGCAGTGGGGCTATTCTCCTCAGACTAAAAAGAGATGTTCCAAAAACAAGAACAGATTATCTGCTCTCTTTAATACAGGGTCAGGAAAATAAGCTGCCAGGAAGATTTACCGTTCTTACAGAGATGGGTAATAGAGTTAAAAGAATAGAATAGGTAAAGCAGGCAGCGCGAGGTGGTAGCTACTCCAGCACCCTTATCCCCTCTCGCGTAAAGCCCAGGCGGAGTATATCTTTGGGATGCTCAGTGCCCTTAAGCTTGCGCACCTGCAGCCCCGGCTTAAAGGTAGATGGCGTCTCCCCCTGCTGTAGGTAGAGGTATATAACGCCGTCCGCCATATAGCTCTCAGGCGCAGTCGTTGCCTCGGGAGAAAACTCCGCCACAAGCAGTGTTAGCGTCTCCATCGCCTTGAGCACAGTAAAGAACTCATGCAGGAAGCGGCGGTACTCCTGGGGCTCTGTGAATGTGTAGGAGAAGGGGGTTATGGAGTCTATCACCACTCTGCGAGCATCGCTCCGGCGGATGAAGTTTATGGTCATGTCCAGCGCTTTGCGAGCACCTCTCTTCATGAGCACCTCACTAATGTCCAGAAACTTCACCAAGCCTTCGTCGACGAGACGGCGGTCGTAGAAGCGGTAGCTGGCCATATACTTGTGAATCTGGTCCACGGGTTCTGAGATGGCGGTGACGTATATCCCGGGTTCTCCCAGCTTCGCTCCGCGAAAGAGGCATTGCATGCAGAAGGTGGTTTTCCCTGTGCCGGGTTCGCCGGCGACGAGAATAACGCTGGGCGTTGGCAAACCGCCGCCTATTCGCTCATCTAAGCCTTTAACTCCGGTGGAGGCTCTCTTTATTTCCATGGTAACACCCTGCTCTCTTTCAGCGAAGCAATCATCCTGTTTACTTTTAAACAGAAGTATTATTTAAGCCTTGATTTAGAGCGTTGTGAAAGTGAAATACGGATGCCACATGTGTGGAGCATGGACTTAATCAGAACGTCCTTTACTAACACAATACTAAATAAAAATCTTTCTTTTTTACAGTTTGAAAAAAATAAATTATTTGTACCATGCGGGATAGGAATAAACTGAGGTTCGCCCAGAGACTATGTTTAAGCCAACTGCCAGAGTTTTAGGCTTTGCTACCTCCTGGGCAACCTCCTCCTTACATTTAACACAGCGCTTAACTGTCATACTCTGTATGTATTTTCTCAGGCTAACCTCGAACATCAGTGAAAGTGCCTGTGATGTGTATCCGGGCAGTGGGGATGGGTGTGTATAACCTCCTCATGCACATGCGCATGGATGTGGTAACCCTCTACTCCCTCGCTGTGCTCGTGGGTGTGGTGCCCGTCGTCGTGGCGGTGGTAGTGCTCGTGCACAACCCTAGCATGGTGATGCTCATGCGCATGGCTTTCGCTCACCATGAGCAGAGCTCCAGCGATCATGAGCAGAGTAGCAGGGAGCATAACCCAGCCAATCCACTCACCCAGAATCAAGACTGACACGGCAGCGCCCACGAAAGGCGCAAGGCTGAAGAACGCCGCCGCTCTCGCAGCGCCAAGTCCCTGAAGCGCCATAATAAAGAGCACCAGGCTGAGACCATAGCTGAAGGCACCGAAGAGCAGGGCAATAATTATCGTTCCGCTGAGGGACAGGCTAATGCCAAGTGATGCTGCAATGCCCAGTGATATCAGCCCGCCAGCTAAGCCCTTGCTCATTGCTATAAAAATGGGGTCTCTATCAGATATCATGCTTGTTAAGTTGTTGTCCAGGCCCCAGAAAAACATCGCAAGAACCACGAGCAATGAGCCCAGAACATTAAACTGCCCCAGGCTGGAATCCCATGTTAAGAGCACTCCACCTATGCTCATGGAGAGGAGAGCCGCCCAGAAGCGTTTTCCTGTGTGCTCTCTGAATATCATAAATGCGATTAAGGCGGTGGCAATGCTTTCGAGGTTCAGCAGCAAGGAGGTGGCAAAACCTGAGATTAAACTCAGCCCCTTCATTAGCAGGATGGGGGCGAGCACACCGCCGGCAATTATGGCACCTCCCAGCCAGGGTATGTCCTTCTTTCTTAGGTAAATCTTCCTCTCCGCGCCAAGACTTCTTTTGGCAGCCCAGAATAGGAATAAGCCAAGGAAGGCGCCAAGATAGAGAAAACCAGCCAAAGCTACCGGTGGAATCTCTTTCACAAGGATTTTGGCTATTGGTGGGCTGATCCCAAATAAAATGGCTGATAATAATATGTAAGCCAGTGAACGCGCGTTCATGACCACACCCTTCTACCTTCTACTTGAAATCCCAGGCTCACATCAGTATAAAATTCTGCCTCACCTGTAATAAGATTGAGAGTTACCCGCTCAGTAAGGGATATAAGCATTGAAGTAAAATTTAAAACTCATGCAAAAGCTTGCGGAAATCTTCAAAACCACCCTGGCGATTAAGCGTGAGGAAGAGGTGCTGCTTGTCACCGACGACGCCATGCTCGAGGTGGCTTCGCTCATAGAGAGCGCCCTGCGAGAACTTAGCGACGAGGTTCTCGTGCTTAAAATGAAGCCCCGTTCAATGCATGGCGAGGAGCCGCCCCGCGTGGTGGCTGAGGCAATGAAGCATGCAAGCGTCGTCGTCGCCCCAACGAGCAAATCTCTGAGCCATACCGCAGCAAGGAAGCGCGCCTGTGAGGCAGGGGCGAGAGTAGCCACACTACCTGGGATTACACTGGAGATGCTAACTTCAGGGGGGATGCTCGCTGACTACCGCGAGGTTAAGCACCTTGCCGAAGAGGTTGCTGAGAGGCTCAGCAGGGCAGAGAGCATACGGATAAAAACAGACCTTGGCACAGACTTCACCGCCAGCTTAAAAGGCAGAAAAGCCTTAGCCGACACCGGGATACTCACAAAGCCAGGCGATTTCGGCAACCTCCCGGCGGGCGAGGGTTTCATAGCACCGGTAGAGGGCGAGAGCGAGGGAGTGCTCGTCTTCGACGGCTCCTTCGGCATGATAGGGAAGCTAACAAAGCCTTTAAAGATACGCGTAGCCGAGGGAAAGGCGGTTGAGGTCGCGGGGGATGATGGCAGGATAAGCGCGCTCTTCCAGCGCTACGCCAACGCCAGCAACGTCGCCGAGATAGGGATAGGCGTCAATCCTATGGCGAATGTAATAGGCAACGTTCTCGAGGATGAGAAGGCTTTCCGCACCATCCACGTAGCCTTTGGAGACAACCACACCTTCGGCGGCGCGACGCGTGCTGAGGTGCACCTCGATGGGGTTATGCTCAACCCGGACGTCTGGCTCGACGATGAGAAGCTCATGGAAAAGGGGAAGCTGCTATGTTTCCAGTGATGCTCAACCTGCGCGATAGGCGAGTAGTGGTATTTGGCGGGGGTAAAGTGGCTGAACGAAGGGTGGCAAAGCTTCTCAGCGCAGGCGCTAGGGTTAAGGTGGTGAGCAAAAGCTTTACCCGCACCATCAAAAAGCTCGAAGGGCGGAATCTAACCCTCATAGAGGCGGAGCTCAGCGAAGCAAGCATAGCACAACACCTGCGCGACGCTCTGCTTGTTTTCGCTGCCACCGACGATGCGGAGCTGAATGAAACCATAGCTAACTTGGCAAGGCGCGAGGGCAAGCTTGTGAACCGCGCAGATGGTGTTGCCGACTTTGTTGTACCTGCCTCCTTTGAGGTGGGCGACGTCATTATAGCCGTGTCTACTCAAGGTAGAAGCCCTGCGGTTGCGAAAATAATAAAAAGGAGAATAAAAAAAGCCGTGACACAAGAAGATATTCTCTTGGTAGAGTTACAAGAATTTTTGAGAGAAGCCTTGAAGCGCAGAATACCGAGCCAAGCTGAGAGGAGCCGCATGCTTAAGGCAATTGCTCAAGATGAGAGAATTCTTGAGATGCTGAGAAGGGGCGACTTAGAAGGGGCGAAAGCCCTGGGGCTCAAGTATCTGGAGGCGTGAGATGCACACGGTGAACATACGCGTAACCCACCACCGCGCGGACGTTGCAACGCTCGAAGTGTTTGCCTTTCCCGACGTAAAAAAGGCTCTCAAGGATATCCATGCCCTGCGCTCCGTCAAGGAGTGCGTCATAATCCAAACCTGCAATCGCGTTGAGATTTTCGCCGCCGCAGAGGACGTGAACCTCGCATACCACGACATCGTGGACTACCTGATGGAGGATGTAATCTCGCGAATGCGCACCCGCAAGCTCTTTGAACACAGCGACGAAGCCTGCGTGCCTCCCGACCTGCTCACCAAGCACATTGTGGAGTTCTCTGCAAAACTCCACGACGCCATGGAGGTAGAGTACCACACAGACGCGCTGCGCCACCTGCTTCGCCTATCAGCGGGCATAGAATCGATGATTGTCGGCGAAGATCAGATTCTGGGACAGGTGAGGGATGCGTACAACCTTGCGAAAGCGCTGGGTACAGTAGGTCCATTCTTTGAGAAGGTTTTCACCAAAGCGCTTCACGTGGGGCAGGTAGTAAGGACCAAGACGAATATAAATAAAGGTGCGGTTTCCATAGGAAGCGCAGCGGTAGAGCTGGCAGAGCAGGTCTTCGGGAGTTTAGAAGGAAAGGCTGCTCTGCTCATTGGCGCTGGTGAGATGGGCAAGCTCGTTGCCAAGTCGCTGGCTGAGCACAAGCTTAAGTCTCTTCTAGTGGCAAACAGAACCTACGAGAGGGCGGAGATGCTTGCCGAGGAGCTGGGTGGAAAGGCAATACCTTTCGAAGCACTGCAAAAGGCGATAGCTGAGAGCGACCTAATAATCACCGCCACAAGTTCGCCAAAGGCTATAATCAAAAGGGAGCTTATTGAGACAGCGCGAAAGGATAATAAAAACCTGCTGGTGATAATCGACGTCGCCATTCCTCGCGATGTTAGCGAGGACGTTGCTATGCTACCAGGAGTGCGCCTTTTTAATATAGACGGCTTGCGTGAGGTTGCTGAGCGCAACAAGAAGGCGAGGGAGAAGGAGATAGTAAAGGTAGAGGAGATTATAGACAGGGAGATGGCGCTGCTTATCAGGCAGCTTTACCGCATCGATGTGGAAGGTATAATACGCGACTTATTTAAAGAGGCGGAGATGGTTCGCCAGCGTGAGCTTGGTAAGGCGATGCGCATGCTTGGCAACGGGCTGGGGGAGAGGGAGAAGCGCATTATTGACGACCTCACCCGCGTAATTGTGAACCGCCTCACCTCGCCCATAGCTGATAGCATTCGTAAAGCCGCAGAGCAAGGCGACCAGGAGGCGGTGAAGGTGGCTGAGAAGTGGTTTAGGGGTGCGTAGAATGTTTCCAACACGGAGAATGAGGAGGTTGAGGAGGACCGAGAAAATTAGAGGCATGGTTCGCGAAACTGTGCTTACAAAGAACGACCTCATCTACCCAATTTTTGTGGACGAGACCATAGAGGAGCGCGTTGAGATCGCGAGTATGCCAGCACAATACCGTCTGCCTCTGAGCGAGGTGCGCGATGAAGCGCTGGAAGTGGTGAGCCTGGGCATACCTGCGATTATCTTATTCGGCATACCTGAGCACAAGGATGAGGTGGGAAGCGAGGCTTATAACAGCGAGGGCATTATCCAGCGCGCTGTTGAGGAGATAAAGGACGAGGTAGGCGATGATCTGGTTGTGATTACCGACGTTTGCCTGTGTGAGTACACCTCCCACGGGCACTGTGGTGTTGTTGAGGATGGAGAGATTCTTAATGACCCCACTCTGGAGCTGCTCGCTAAGGAGGCGGTTTCCCATGCTGAGGCGGGCGCAGACATAGTTGCGCCAAGCGACATGATGGACGGGCGCGTAGCAAAGATTCGTGAGGCGCTTGACGACGCTGGTTACAAAAACGTGGCGATACTGAGCTACGCTGCCAAGTACGCCTCTTCCTTTTATGGACCCTTCCGCGACGCTGCAAAGAGTGCACCCGCCTTTGGGGACAGGCGAAGCTATCAGATGGACCCAGCGAATGCCAACGAAGCTCTGAGGGAGGTTTATCTGGACATTCAGGAGGGTGCGGACATGGTTATGGTAAAACCAGCACTAGCGTACTTGGACATAATCACCAGGGTAAAAGAGCGCTTCCGCATGCCCACCGCTGCGTACAACGTGAGCGGCGAGTATGCAATGGTGAAGGCAGCCTCGGCGATGGGTTATGTGGATGAGAAGAGCCTGGTGCTGGAAATTCTCACCTCTATAAAGCGAGCCGGCGCTGATATGATTCTAACCTACCACGCTAAAGACGTGGCATCGTGGCTGGAGAGGAGTGAGTAGTATGACACGTTCTGAGGAACTTTTCAATGAGGCTAAGCGTTACCTCGTTGGTGGAGTTAATTCGCCGGTAAGGGCGATGAAGCCCTACCCCTTCTTCACTGCTCGTGCAGAGGGAGCAAGGCTTTACGACGTGGATGGCAATAGCTACATCGACTATTGCCTCGCCTATGGGCCGCTGATACTTGGTCATGCCTATCCCAAAGTGGTGGAGGCGGTTAAGGAGCAGCTGGAGAAGGGCTCTGCGTACGGTACGCCCACGGAGCTTGAGCTTGAGTTTGCGAAGCGCATTGTTAAGGCGGTGCCCAGCGCAGAGATGGTGCGCTTTGTGAACACTGGCACTGAGGCGACGATGGCGGCGATACGCTTGGCGAGAGGGGTAACGGGAAGGAAGAAGATTGTCAAGTTTGAAGGCGCATTTCATGGAGCCCACGATTATGTTCTTGTAAAGGCTGGTAGCGGCGCAACGACGCATGGCGTACCCACCTCTGCAGGCATACCCGAGGAGACCACGAGCAACACATTGCTGGCGCCCTTCAACGACGAGGCTGCAATAGAGAGACTCTTTAAGGAACAAGGCGAAGAGATCGCTGCGGTAATTCTGGAGCCAATTATAGGCAACGCTGGCTGCATTCTACCCAAAGACGGTTACCTGAAGTTCCTGCGCGAGGTTACCTCTGAGGCAGGAGCGATGCTGATTTTCGATGAGGTTATCACCGGCTTCAGGCTTTGCCTGGGAGGTGCGCAGGAGTACTACGGTGTTACGCCGGACATAACCACGCTTGGCAAAATCGCCGGGGGTGGGTTACCTATAGGCATAATCACCGCCTCACGTGAGGTTATGGAGAACTTCTCGCCGGTGGGCAAGGTTTATCAGGCAGGTACGTTTAACGGCAACCCGTTGAGCATGGCAGCTGGCCTGGCAACAATAGAAGAGCTGGAGAAGGGCGAGGTGTATCGCAAACTGGAAGAACTCGGCAAGCGCATCCGCAGGGGTTTGGAAGAGGTAAGCCAGGACGCCGGGTTTGAGACAAAGGTTTACGGCGTTGCCTCGATGTTCCAGATGTACTTCGCTGGCAGCGAGGTGTACGACTACACTTCTGCGTTGAAGGCAAACGCCGAACTGTTTCTGCGCTACCAGCAGGAGATGCTTCGACGCGGGGTCTTCATCCCGCCTTCACAGTACGAGTGCAACTTCCTGAGCTACGCCCACAGTAAGGAGGAGATAGACTACACGCTGGAGAAGGCTGAAGAGGTACTGAGGGCACTGAAATGAAGCTGGTGATAGGCACCCGCGGGAGCAAGCTGGCGTTGTGGCAGACGGACTACATTGCCTCTCTGCTCAAGGAGCGCTTCCCGGATCTGGAGTTTGAGAAGAGGATAATTAAGACCACCGGCGACAAGCTTCGCGACGCTCCTCTTGCGAAGATAGGTGGCAAGGGTTTGTTCGTCAAAGAGATAGACGAGGCAGTCGCTCGCGGTGATGTTGACTTCGCTGTACACAGCATGAAGGATGTGCCTACAGAGCTTTTACCCGAGCTCACCATCGCTGCGACGCCCGAGAGGGAGGAGGTGAACGACGCCTTAATATCGCGCGAAGGGCTGCCTATAGAGGAGCTACCCGAGGGCGCTGTAGTAGGCACCAGCAGCCTGCGCAGAATCGCGGAGGTGAAGAACTTCAGGCGAGACCTCGAGGTTAAGAACCTCCGTGGCAATGTGGACACGAGACTGAGGAAGCTAAAAGCAGGGGATTACGACGCCATTGTTATGGCAAAAGCTGGACTTAAACGCCTTGGCTTTGAACATGAGATAACTCAGACTTTGCCCGTGGAGCAATTCACGCCCAGCGTGGGACAGGGCGCCATCGCCGTAGTGGCGCGCAGAGACGGCGAGGTAATGGACTACCTCAGGGCGATAAACCACGAGGAAAGCCTTGCGCGCGTAAAAGCGGAGCGTGCTCTTCTCAGCAGCCTTGGCGGGGGATGCCAGGTGCCACTGGGTGCGTACACCGAGGTTAGCAATAATACTCTAAGTATTCACGCAGTTGTGCTTTCGCCAGATGGAGGCGAGCGCGTGGAGGTAATACTTAAAGGCAAGGTGAGCGATGCCGAGAGGCTGGGTAAAGCTGCGGCAGAGGCGCTTCTCGAGAAGGGCGCTAGGGAGATTCTGGACAGGGTTTATGGTGGGTGAGTGCGGCCATAAAGTTTGATACTATTAAGAGATACATCTTCGAAGAGAAATTTGTCATATCAAAGCATGCAAGAATACGGATGTTTCAGAGAAACATTTCCACAGACGACATTAAAAGTATCATTATAGGTGGGGAGATAATAGAGCAGTATGAAGCGAGAGCGGGAAGCTATACAGCCTGCCACCCCTGCGATAGGTGGGGAGATAATAGAGCAGTATGAAGACGACGAACCATGCCCATCTGCCCTAATATTAGGATTTAAAAGTGGAAAACCTCATCACGTGGTTGTTGCCCAGTGTCTTGACCACGTTAGAGTAGTAACAGTCTATATACCAGATGAGAGAAAATGGATAAATTATAGGATCAGGAGATTTTAACGATGAAACCAGAAAAATGCAGTTTATGCAAAGGTAAATTAAGAAGAGGTGTGACTGATATTGTTGTGGAGGTTGAGGGAAGAATAATATCTATTAAAGAGATTCCCGCTTACATATGCGATGAATGTGGTGAGGCATACTTCACACCCGAAATTTCAAGAAAAATAGACAATATAATGAAGAAGTTCCACGAAAGTAAGCTCTCTCTACACCCCATTGAAGCTGGAGAACTCACCCTTGCCGAAGCCTGAATAATATTAAACTGAATGTAGCTGATTACAGCAGGTGATTCCAAAAAATTTTAAGTGGTTACCCCGTGGGGATTGCCTTGATTTCGCTCATTCTTACCGGAGGAAATTTTTATGGCAAGATGGCAAGGCAGATCTGTAAGGAAAATCACTGGCGGCAGGTACAAGCGCTTCAGGAAGAAGCGCAAATTTGAGCTTGGCAGAGAGCAGGCAGAGACCAGGATAGGCAAGGTGCGCGCCAAGGTTATACGCGTGCGTGGGGGGAACGTAAAGGTCAGGCTCTTCGAGACCCAGTATGCGAACGTCGTCGACCCGAAGACGGGCAAAACCCAGAAGGTGGAGATAAAGAGAGTGGTCGAAAACAAGGCAAATCCCCACTATGTGAGGAGAAACATAATAACCAAGGGGGCTATAATTCTCACAGAGCTTGGTGAGGCGAGGGTAACCTCGCGACCGGGGCAGGATGGAAGTGTTAATGCCGTTCTTCTTGAGAATGAGGCATAAATTTTTATATTCCTTTTTTCTTATTAAGTGTTGTTATAAGATGCAAAACTGTCATAGAGGGGTTGCTCCTCCAGGAGGAATAAAGTAAGGTGCCTGAAGCACTCTGGTACGGTGAGATTGTAAGCTTAGCATTGCTTTTCCTTTTATCTGCCTTCTTCTCGGGCTCTGAAACTGCCTACCTTGCTGTGAGCAGGGCTAAGATACGGAAGCTTGCAAAAGACGGCGATCCCCGTGCTCAGGTTCTTCTCCATCTGATAGAGCACCCCAACCGAGTGCTTGTTACAATACTGGTGGGCAACAATCTGGTGAATATCACCGCCGCCTCTCTCGCGACGTCGCTGGCAATCGAAGCCTTCGGGAGCAAGGGGATAGGTATAGCTACCGGCGTGGTCACTTTAATAGTACTCATCTTTGGGGAAATAACGCCGAAGAGTTACTCTGCGACTAATGCTGAGAAGGTTGCGCTTTTTGTGGCAAGGCCAATATACCTCCTAATGAAGCTTCTCGCCCCGCTGGTGCTGCTCCTTTCCAAATTTGCGAAGCTGCTGGTGAAAAGCTTTGGTGGTGAGGTCAAGCTTGGTCCCTTTATTACAGAGGAAGAGCTGAAGATGCTGGTCGAGGTAGGCGAAGAGGTAGGGGCGATTGAGAAAGAAGAGAAGGAGATGATTTCCGGCATTTTTGAGTTTGGAGAAACCGACGTCAGGGAAGTAATGGTGCCGCGCATAGACATGAAGTGCATCGACGCTAAGGAAAGCATTGAGACGGCAAGGAAGCTCATTCTTGAAACAGGACACTCGCGGATACCTGTGTATGAGGGGAGCATAGACAACATCATTGGCATCCTCTATGCCAAGGATTTGCTAAAGTATCTCAACTCAAAGGGGGCTAAACCAAAGTCGCTTCGCGAGATTATTCGCCCTGCGTACTTCGTGCCCGAGACCAAGAAGCTGGACGATTTGCTCCGAGAATTCCAGCAGAACAGGGTGCAAATTGCAATAGTCGTCGATGAGTACGGTGGCACTGCAGGCATGGTTACACTTGAGGACATTCTGGAGGAGATTGTTGGAGAGATAAAGGACGAGTACGACGTCGCAGAGGAGGAGCCACTGGAGCACATAGATGAAAAGCAGGTGATAGTCGACGCGAGGATGAGCATCCACGACGTTAACGAGGCTCTGGATATCAACCTGCCCGAGGAGGAGTTCGACACCATAGGTGGGCTCGTGTTCAACACTATTGGCAGGATACCCTCGCCTGGAGATGAGGTGGAGATAGACGGTGTTAAGCTGAGGGTGGAGAAGATGAGGGGGAGGAGAATTATGAAGGTAAGGGTGATTAGGAAGTAGGTCTGGAATACTAAAACTGGCAAACCACTCGGCTTGCAAACCCTTCTGATAAAAAATTAAAGTAACAACATGTTATAGTAACATTATGTTGTAAAAAATTTTAGCATGTTACCTAATCTCTCACTATCTGGAGGCGGTGGAAATGAGCGGGGAGATGGTAAAGATACTCTCAGGTGTGGTGCTGATCATCCTGGGAATAGTGTGGTACTTTGTTCGCATACCAGTGCTTAGCGATGTACTCAGTACCGGAACGTTGGTGCCTTTCTGGCGCGCTTTGCTGGCCGCCTTCGCCGCCTGCTTCGGCATAGCCCTGTTGCTCGCTGGCCTTGTCATGGCCTGGATAGGCTATGACGATTACAGGGAGAGCCGAGAGGCAGAGGGTTAGCTGTACAATAAACCTTTCCTTTGATATTAAAGTAACATAATGTGGAAAAATGCGCCCAGATGAACTTCTGGACATTCTGGGGAATCGCACAAGGAGGGAGATAATTAAGCTGGTCAGCGAAGAGCCCAAGTGCCTCTCCGAACTGAGCAGAGAGACGGGCGTTGAGAAGATGGCGCTTGCGAGGCATCTCGACTCCATGACAAGGGCGAACATACTCACTGTAGAGGAGGAAAAGATAAAGCGGGGAAGGCCCAGGAAGTACTACGAGATAGCTGAACATATCCAGCTCAAGGTGGACATTTCGCCAGAAGAGTTCTCATTGAAGCTCAGGACGCGTTCTCAGAGCGAGAGAGAAAAGATGAGCAATGTGCATACCCTTCGCTTGGAGAGCGCTAAATCGATTTCCGATCCCCTTCAGAGGCTTGCGGCGCTTTCAAAAATTGCAGAGGATGTAAAAAAGGAAATAATGTATTATGAAGATGCCCTCCAGAAGGCAGAGGACGTGCTCGACGAGGTTAGGAAGGCAGGTAGGGAGGCTGTTGAAGAGCTTAACCTAAACAAGTCTGAAAGACGCTCACTCCTCAAGGTTGTCGGGTTGGGAAAACACAGCAAGCTTGGCAATATAACTGAAACATAGCTGTATTGTGTCTCTTTGTCCATTTGAGATGCAGTCATGCTAATTTAGTCACTTAAAAGGTAGAGGAGGTGATGAAATGGGTGAAGTGAGAGTGGCAATTGCTGGGGTAGGAAACTGTGCTTCCTCGCTGGTGCAGGGTGTTGAGTACTACAAGAATGCAAAAGACGATGAGTTTGTACCGGGCTTAATGCACGTGAACTTCGGCGGCTACCACATTCGCGACATCAAATTCGTCGCAGCTTTCGACGTAAACGCAAACAAGGTGGGCAAAGACCTGAGCGAGGCTATTTTTACAGAGCCCAACTGCACAGCCAAGTTCTGCGACGTACCAGAGCTTGGCGTCGAAGTACTCAAAGCACCTGTGCTCGACGGCATAGGCAAGTACCTGCGCGGCACAGTACCTGTGAGCAGTCGTCAGAAGCCAGTGGACGTAGCCAAGGTGCTGGAAGAGGTGAACGCCGACGTGCTGGTGAACTTCCTTCCAGTGGGCAGCGCCAAGGCAACGCGCTACTTCGCCCAAGCAGCGATAGACGCAGGTTGCGGATTTGTGAACTGCATCCCAGAGTTCATCGCCAGCGACAAAGAGTGGGCTGAGAAGTTCACCCGTGCAGGTTTGCCCGTCGCAGGAGACGACATTAAATCCCAGGTAGGCGCTACCATACTCCACCGAACCCTGGTGCAGCTTCTCAAAGACCGCGGGGTCAAAGTGGAGGAAACCTACCAGCTCAACATAGGCGGGAACACTGACTTCCTGAACATGCTCCAGGAGAGCAGACTGAAGTCAAAGAGGATAAGCAAGACAGAGGCTGTAACCAGCGTTGTGGGCTACGATATACCCACACGCATTGGGCCAAGCGACTACGTGCCGTTCCTCAACGACAACAAGCAGGCGTTCATTTTCGTAAAGGGCAGAAAGTTCGGCGATATCCCACTGACGATACAGGTGCACCTCTCTGTCGAAGACTCGCCCAACAGCGCTGGCGTCGCCGTCGACGCGATACGCGCCACTAAGCTGGCGCTGGACAACGGCATCGCAGGCCCGCTTGAGGCGGTGAGTGCCTACTTCTTCAAGCACCCGCCGGTACAGTATCCCGATGCAGTGGCAAAGCAGATGGTGGAGGATTTCATCAGAGAGAACGCCAGAACCAAGGTGGCGCCAGAGCTGGCGCTGAAGGAGTAGGCGATGAAGGCTGTAGTTCTCGCCGCTGGCAAAGGGGAGAGGCTTGGATCAAGCCTCCCCAAACCCCTTGTTAAGGTTCTGGGAAGAACGCTCATCGACAGGGTTATTGATAGTCTGGAAAAAGCCGGGGTAGAGGATATTATCGTGGTGTACAGCCACCCGCGTGTTAAGGCTCACCTTGAGGGCAGAGTAGAGCTGGTTTACAACGACAACGTGGAGAGAGAAGGCGGTTACTCCCTGCTCAAGGGCGCAGAAGCTGCTGGCGGTGAGCCCTTTGTGCTTGTGATGAGCGATCATCTCTTTGAGCCTGCTATCGTGGCTAAGCTGCTCGAGGCAGAGCCTGTTACGACAACGCTCTGTGTTGACAGAAGTTTTGAGGGTAGCGACCTGGAGGAGGCGACTAAAGTACTGGTTGGAGAAGATGGGAAAATATTAGACATTGGAAAAGAGATAAAGGTGTACAATGCCCTGGACACGGGCATATTCTACTGCACCCAAGATGTGCTCAAGGCGGCGAGGAGCTTCACCGGCAAATTTACAGTTAGCGACGTGATGAAAAAGCTTGTCGCTCAGAGAAAGCTGCACGCCTTCGATGTAACCGGTCACTTCTGGTGGGATGTTGACACCCAGAAGGAGCTCAAGCGTGCAGAGGACGAGCTCCTTCGCAGCCTGATTAAACCGGTTGACGGCATTATATCCAGGCACATCAACAGAAAGATTTCCCTGAGAATCTCCCGCATGCTGGTGGCAACGCCTGTTACACCAAATGCCATCTCCATCTTCAGCTTTCTGCTTGGCGCATTGTCAGGCGCTCTATTTGCCTTTGGTCACGCTGCATTAGCTGGCATAATGGCGCAGGTTTCGTCTATCATAGACGGGTGCGATGGGGAGATAGCACGCTTAAAAGGCATCGCCTCGCCATACGGTGCCTTTCTCGATGCAACCCTCGACAGATATGCAGACATGCTCATCCTGCTCGGCATCATCGCCTCGCAGCCAGAGAAGTTCTGGTTAGTGGGCGGCTTGGCTATGCTGGGCAGCTACTCAATAAGCTACACCGGCTCAAGGGCGGAGTTATATGGCGTGACCTTTGTCAACCTCACAGAGAATCTCATGAAACGTGACATGAGGCTCTTCCTGATATTCCTCGCTGGCGTGGTGAACCAGCTCTTCGCAGTACTTCTCCTGCTGGCGGTGCTATGCAACCTGGTGGTGCTGAGTCGCTTTATCCAGTTTCCAAAGCTTCTCGCAGCAAGACATGAAAAAAATATTATAAGAAGGAGGTGATAGCATGCAGCTTGTAGCTCAGAAGCAGGCGCATGCTGAAAGGCTCATCACCACCACTGCTTCGTTATGCCCCGAATGTCATGCTCTGCTTAAAGCTGAGATTTTTGAACGCAATGGCAGGGTTTACATACGCAAGCACTGCGAGAAGCACGGGACCTTTGAAGATTTATACTGGGGTGATTATGAGCTTTACAAGAAGGCACGCAAATTTGCTCACGATGGCGAGGGTTTTGACAACCCCACGACGAAGCTAGAGAAGCACTGTCCCCTGTCCTGCGGTCCCTGTGAGGCCCACCTCTCTCACACTGCTCTCGCCAATTTAGTGGTGACAAACCGCTGCAACTTAACGTGCTGGTACTGCTTCTACTACGCTGAGCGAGCGGGCTATGTTTACGAGCCCTCTCTCCAGGACATAGAGCGGATGTTGCGCTACCTTAAGGCACAGAAGCCTGTGCCGTGCAATGCTCTGCAGATCACCGGCGGCGAGCCCACGCTGCGCGAGGATATAGTGGAGATTATTAAACTCGCAAAACGCCTGGGCTTTGACCATGTGCAGCTCAACACCAACGGGATAAAGCTTGCTCAAGACGCTGAGCTTGCGAAGGCGATAGTTGAGGCAGGGGCAGGAGTGGTGTACTTAAGCTTCGATGGCGTCACTGCTAAAACCAATCCCAAGAATCACCGCTACATACCGAAGATACTGGAGAATGCGAGAAGCGCAGGGATGAAGCTGGTGCTGGTGCCTACTGTGATACGAGGCGTCAACGACCATGAGCTCGGGTATATAGTGGAGTTTGCCTTCAATAATATAGATGTGGTGCGCGGGGTCAACTTCCAGCCTGTTTCGCTTGTTGGTAGAATGCCTCAGGAGGAGCGGGAGAAGCACCGCATAACCATACCTGATGTTATTCGCGCTCTTGAGGAGCAGACCGCTGGAGCAATAGCGCGGGAGGACTTCTACCCTGTGCCGAGCGTTACTGCAATTTCCCACATAGTCGAGGCACTCACGGGGATAAAGCAGTACGAGCTTACAACGCATTTCGCGTGCGGTATGGCGACGTACGTCTTCAGAGACGGCAATCGCGTTGTGCCGATAACGCGGTTTATAGATGTTGAGGGGCTGCTGGAGTACCTCAACGAGAGCGCAGAGCGAATCAATGGCGGAAGCAACAAGCTGGTGGAGAGGATAAAGCTTATCTCAGGAATAAGGCGCTTTATCGACGCGGGCAAAGCGCCAAAGGGTCTGAATGTGTACTCGCTCCTCTTCGCTGCGCTGGTACGCCACGACTACCGCGCCCTTGCGAAGTTCCACCACAACGCCCTGTTTATAGGGATGATGCACTTCATGGACCTGTACAACTACGACATCGCCCGCGTAAAGAGATGTACCATCCACTATGTTACGCCAGACCTGCGCGTTGTGCCATTCTGCGCCTTCAACGTCTTGCCAGAGTACTACCGTGATGCGATGCAGAAGGAGTACGTGGCGAAGAGGCAGGGATGAGCAAAAAACTTCCGAAACTTTGATTTTTCAATCGTAATCCTCAATTTAGTCTTTTCTGGCAATCTTTCTGGCTGAGCGCATGACCTGGCGAGCAAAGAGCTGAGGAAAAGCTGAGCATTCCTCGATTCCACAGGCAGTTGAAACCGTTGCTTGAGAGGATTGAAGAGAGGATAGGCTGATTGACCAGATAGTCTACAGGTTGTATGGCTTGACGGAGGTGGAGATAAAGGTGGTGGAGGGGCGGTGATGTATTTTTGTGAAACGTCTGCAATTAATACTTTTAAATTTGAGCAGGATAATATTGAGAGGGATATTAGATGACTTCTGAAATTGCAATAATGAACAAAGAGGCAATAGCTCTTGCATCTGATAGTGCAGTTACTGCAGTGAGTGAATCTGGCGAGAAAATATTTACCTCAGTTAACAAACTTTTTGCATTGTCCAAATATCATCCTGTTGGAATAATGATTTATGGAAATGCTACATTTATGGGTGTCCCTTGGGAAACAATCATTAAAGTTTACAGAAATAAATTGGGGAAAAAGAGTTTTAACACTTTAGAAGAATATGCTATGGACTTTATATCATTTTTAGATAATGGCAATCCTATGTTTCCCGATTTTGTACAGGAGGAATATCTGAGAAATTATATATACGGATATTTTGAATTTATTAGAAGTAAAATTGTAGAAAAAGTCCACTCTATAATTGATGAGGAAGGAGAAATCCTAGATGAGGTCGTTGAAAAGATAGTATCAGAAACAATAGAAGAACATTATGAAAAATGGGAAAAAGCTGATAGTATTCCGACTATTCCAGAGGATTTTAGCGAAAATATTATTAAAAAATATATTAAAATAATTGATAAAGCTATAGAAGATATTTTTGAGGAGCTGCCAATATCAGAAATTCATTACAACCAATTGAGGAAAATATCAGGAAATTTATTTTCAAAATTTCCAGAAGGTATCGGAAATGAAAATACATCTGGCATAGTAGTTGCTGGTTTTGGAGAAGAGGATATTTTTCCATCACTTATTTCTTTTCATATTGATGGAATAATTGAAAACAGATTAAAGCATAAAAAACATATATCCGCAAAAATTGATTACGAGACCGATGCTTTAATCGTTCCATTTGCTCAAAGGGAAATGGTTGATACATTTATGCAGGGAGTTGATCCCTTGTATATAGTAGTAGAAGAAGATTATTTGTCACAGATTTTCAAAGAGTATGCAGAAATAGTTATCGAAGATTTAGATAAATACACTGAAGAAGAAAAAATTAGGTTGAAAAATAAATTATTGGACATTGGAAATAAAATACTCAAAGATCTTAAAGAACGATTAGAAGAATTTAGACATGAAACGTATATTAGTCCAATTACGAGTGTGGTTTCGATGCTTCCAAAAGATGAACTTGCAGCAATGGCAGAGTCGCTTGTTAATCTTACATCTCTGAAACGAAAATTTTCGATGGAAAGTGAAACTGTGGGTGGACCTATTGATGTAGCAGTAATCTCTAAGGGCGATGGTTTTATATGGATTAAAAGAAAATATTATTTTAAGGCGGAGCTAAATCCACAATTTTTTGCAAATTATTATAAGGAGGGCCAGAAATGAGATTTAATAAAAAGAGGCGTGTGATTAGATCTCTTAGAGAATTTGAGAGAATATATTTACCGAAGTCGGCAGGCAAAATACGTGAAAAACCAGAAAATATCAGTGACATAGGGAGTATATGGGCAAAAGAAACTATGCGCATGATTAGAAAATATTTACAAGAGGCTTGAAAATGGAGACCTTCATTAGATATGTGTTAAAAAATGGAAAGCTTGAAAAATAGAGGTGCTAAAGGAAGTGGCTCTTAAAGAGATAGAAGAATTATTGGAAAAAGATAAAGAGTTTCTTGAGATAATGGAGAGTTGTAGAGAGTATTTATTAAAAAGGTGGAGGTTAAATGCAGAGATGGTCGGAATGGACAGAAATTACTGATGAAAATTTAGAGAAAGTGCCGAAGAAAAAAGGGGTTTATCAACTTAGAACAAATTTGCCAATTAAAAGATTAAAAGGTGAAACAGATATTTTGTACATTGGCTGTGGGGATTTTTATGATAGATTATCATGTTTTGAGGAGCTCGAGGACGTTAAAAAAGACGATATCTGGCTTCATGATGTAAGACCGAGACTTAGGAATTATATAAAAAATTTTCCCGATGCAAAAGTGGAATTTAGGTTTATTATAACTGACAAATATGAAGAATATGAGGGAGATCTTTTAGATGAATTCGAAAAGAAGCATTTGGAACTCCCACCATTTAATAGAATAAAATAATAAAAAATTGAAAACAATTACTTTATTTTAAGATATTTGGCTATCTAACCCCCACCCAAAAACTCCTGCGTTAGCTTCATGGCGCAGAAGCTGCCGCACATTGTGCACGCGTCGCTCTTTTTGGGCAGTCTTCGCCTGCGGTACTCCATCGCCCGCTCAGGGTCCAGGCAAAGCTTGAACTGCTTCTCCCAGTTGAGCTCAACCCTCGCCTTTGACATCTCTTCGTCTATCTCTCTGTATTTTCCCCTCGCCAGGTCTGCGGCATGGGCAGCGATTTTGCTCGCCACAACGCCAACGCGCACATCCTCGACGCTGGGCAAGGCGAGGTGCTCCGCGGGCGTGACGTAGCACAGGAAGTCTGCGCCCGCGTAGGCGGCGATTGCCCCGCCTATCGCCGCTGCTATATGATCATAGCCGGCGGCGATGTCGGTAACCAGGGGACCGAGCACATAGAAGGGCGCGCCGTCGCAGAGGCGCTTTTCCAGCAAGACATTTGCCTCAATCTGGTTCAGAGGCACATGCCCTGGCCCTTCAACCATGCACTGCACTCCAGCTTCTCGGCAGCGCTTAACCAGCCTGCCCAGAATCATTAGCTCGCGGAGCTGCGCCTCGTCGGTAGCGTCGGCTGTGCTACCCGGGCGCAGAGCATCGCCAAGGCTTAGGGTAACGTCGTGCTCTTTGGCTATCTCCAGCAGGTAGTCGAAGTTTTCATACAGGGGGTTCTCCCTTTCGTTGTGCTTCATCCACGCTGCCAGAAAACTTCCACCCCTGCTCACTATGCCGGTAACGCGGGGGCTCTTCTCAAGCGCCTCGAGAGCTTCTCGCGTAATTCCGGCGTGCACCGTCATGAAGTCCACGCCTTCTCTCGCCTGAGCCTCTATAACTGAGAAGAGCTCATCCTCGCTCATGTCTACTACGCTACCTCGCTTCGCCGCGAGCACGCCAGCCTCATAAATAGGCACAGTGCCCAGAGGTACAGGAATCTTGAGAATCTCCCTCCTTATCTTCTTCAAATCCCCGCCGGTGCTCAGGTCCATAAGCGTATCTGCGCCATATTTCACCGCTACTCTAGCCTTTTCCAGCTCTTCTTCAATGCTGACATGCTCCGGCGATGTACCGATGTTGGCATTCACCTTCACCTTAAGCCCTTCGCCTATTCCAACTGGCGCAAATTCTCTCCCTGAGCTGTTCTTGGGTATAACCACCCTTCCCTTTGCCAACCTTCGGAGGAGAACCTTCTCGTCTATTCCCTCTGCTCTGCTCACCTGGCGTATTTCCTCGCTGACAACGCCTCGCCTTGCCTCAAGCATTAAAGTCATGTGTTCCTACTCCAATTATAACATTTATAATAATTTGCGGCTGAAGACACGCCGTATTTGACGGTGTGATGAATGCCGTTGCCACCTTTCACTTTTCTTCTGCTCCAAGCAAAGTGACTTAAGTGGAACTACACTGGATTCTATACGTCCATGAAGGTCAGGAAAACACTCAAGATTCCTGTGGCTGAGGAAATAACCAGGGGGAAGCTCTGCATTCTGGACAGGCTCATGGCGAGGCTCACCTACGGCGTTCAGCTCTACCTGGAGAAGATTGTAGAGGAGAATGTTGTGAGCCGAGCCAGAGCGGAGAGTTTCAGGAAGGAGATACAGGCAAAGACTGGTTTGAGTTCCGCCTTTGCGCAGGCGTGCCGCGATACAGCGCTCTGGATGTACAGGAGCTACCTGAGGTTACACGTGGAGTGGGAGAGGCGGGTGGAAAGGCTCAGGAAGAAGCTTGAGGTAAAAGACAGCAAGAAGCTGAAGAAAAAGCTTGAAAAGTTGCTCGCAAGAGAGCCTCAGCCGCCCGGGGTGAAAGACAAAATACCTGTGATGATCGACAGGCGAATGGGTGAAATCAAAGTTGAGTTCTCACGCAGTGCTAAGGAGTTCAAGTTATGGCTTACTATCTCCACACTAAAGAGGGGGCAGAGGGTTGACATTCCTCTTCACTCCTATCCCTATGCTGAGAAGCACCTGAGAGAGTGGGAGGTGAAGAGCTTTCAGATAGTGTGGAACTTGGAACTCAAAAGGTATGAGGTTCATGTCGTTGTGGAGAAGGAAGTCAGCATAAAGCCCCGCTCCGTCGCGGGGATTGACCTTGACATGAGGATGCTCATTGCGGTGCACGAGGTTGGCGAGGAGGGGAGCCGTGCTCTCCTCCTGCACAGAGAAGAGTTCGCCTGCTTCTTTGCGAGGATGCGCGAGCTGAACAACCGCATCGCAAGGCTCCAGAGGCTGGGCAAGCTCGAGGTGCTCAGGAAGCTCAGAAGGAAGCGAAAGAACCTTGCCAGGGACTTCAGGCGGAAGCTGGTAAATCTTGTGGCAAATAGCTACTCCGGTGCTCTGGTATTCATCGGCCTGCCAGAGCATATTAGAGAGGAGCACTTCAGAGGCAATCAAAGAAGAAGACTAAGAAAGAGGGTGCATCAATGGGCTTTCAGGGAGCTGGCGGAGATGTTAAGGCTGAAGCTTCTTGAGGCCGGAAACATTGCAGTAATAATCAGCGAGAATGGTACTACGGCGCTGTGCTCCGCCTGCGGCTCGCGCAAGGTGAAAGTTGATGGCATAAACTTTGCATGCCAGGACTGCGGGCACACCGAAGATAGAGACATCAACGCAGCCAGAAACATAATGTGGCGAGGCTTGAACCAGGTGCTCCGCAAAGGAGCGGGGGCAGCCGTGAACCTGCCCGAACTGCCGATGAGGTGGCTGGAGAAGCCACCGAAGGCAGAAGCTCACCGCTTTTGACGGTGAGTAGTTCACAAAGGGTTGTGAGACATAGCTAATACTCCTTCAGTATCCTGTAAATTGCGGAGAAGTCAAGGTTGTCCATATTTTTTGGGAACGTCATGGCAAAAAGCTCTTTGGCAATGCTTCCCATAAATAAGGGTCTTTTTAAGGTTCTTGCCAAATCCTGCAGGTAGTGAAGATCTTTGTAAATTAGCGCAGATGAGAAATGCGTCGTAAAATCCTCCTTGAGCAGCTTTTCTTTCTTGGCGTTTAAAACCATGGAATTTCCTGCGCCAGCGGAAAGAATCTCAAGCACCTTCTCCTTGCTTAGCCCAATGGCCTCACCGAAGGCGAGAGCTTCTGCAATGGTTGCCATGAATGAGCCAAGGGCAAGGTTATTAATAAGCTTCATCTTCGTTGCCAGGGTTGGCTCGCCCAGGTAGAAGATGTTCTCGCCTATCTTTTCAATATATGGCAGGGCTCTTTCGTACGCTTGTTTCTCACCGCTAACCAGAACTGTAAGCTTCCCTAGGGATGCAGGTATAACACTCCCGAGCACAGGGGATTCGAGATAATAGGCGCCATGCTCTTTAAACACCTCATGGAAGTACGTCACCGCCTCAAAGTGATTTGTTGTGGTATCAATTATAACCTTTCCTTCACACTCGCCCTCCAGAAGCCCTCCCTTGCCTGTAGCGACTGATTTAACTGCATCACTGTCAAAGAGGCACAGAAAGACAAAGTCAACCTCAGATAAAAGCGAAGCTGGGCTTTCTGCTATATCAACCCCAAGCTCCTGAGCTTTCTCCCTGGTTCTGTTCCAGACAACCAGCTCCACACCCTGAGAAATCAGCCTCTTTGCCATCGCCTTGCCGAGGTTACCAAGACCGATAAATCCTGCCTTCATGTCAGCGCCTCCTGTCACCTATATCCAAGCGGTAACATAATAATTTTTGATTGCTTCCCATTTCTTCCCCAGTGAGCAGGTGCGGCGCCCCTATATAGCTGAGAATCATAAGGTTCCTGGAGGGAATGGGAACCCGGTGGAGGTTCCCATCTGCAAAAAGGTTATATTTTCAGCAGTGCTAAAGCGTGAGCATGACCCTGACCACGGTTATACTCAACGACCCTGAGCTGGGCAGACTTCTGGGTAAGCGGGGCACCGCCAGCGACATAACCCTGTACAACCGCAAGATGGGCGAGGAGATTTTCATTTTCGTGGAGCCCAATCAAGAGAAGCTCGGAGCAATGCTTCAGGCTATAGCAATGGCGGACGCGGCAATAGTGCGAATAGATGCTCTCACCCCAGAGATTGGTGAGATGCTCCTTGCCTTGGACATGCTCGAAAAGAGGCAAGGCTTAATTATCTTTGAGGGCTTGGTGAGGGAGCAGGTGCTTCCTGTGCTCAAGGGCACAGTGGCTGAGGGCTACGCAGCGGTCGAGAGAGACTTCAACACGATAATCTCTAAGCTCAGAGGCTTTTCCCATGAAAGCAAGCCTCCTGTCCACGTGGAGGTGGACCATGCCTTTACAGTGAAGAGCGTTGGTACTGTGGTTCTGGGCTGTGTAAAGGGCGGGAGAATAGAAAAACATGCGAAGCTCACCCTTCTGCCTCAGGGCAAGGAGGTTCTCGTCAAGTCAATTCAGATTCAGGATGAGAATGTAGCCTACGCGGAGGCAGGCGACCGTGTAGGGCTTGCGCTTAAAGGGGTGAGCAGTGATGAGATTGAGAGGGGAAGCGTGCTAACATCTGAGCCTGAAAGCTTCAGCGTGACAAGGGAAGTGGAGCTGGACTTTGTCAGGTGCTCCTACTTTAAGGGCGAGCTGAAAGCTGGCATAAAATGCATGCTCAGCGCTGGGCTGAGCTACAGGGCTGCAGTAATAAAAGATATATATGAAGCGGGTGACAATAAACTTAGGTTAGTGGTGGAAACTGAGAAGCCTATTGTGTTAACACCAGGCGATACTGTTGTGATTGCCCGCCCTGAGGTTCGTGGACTGAGGCTTGCTGGCAGTGGAAGCGTGGTTTAAGAGGTGCTCTTATGGAGGTGGTCAGGACTGGGATTCCGGGGTTGGATAATCTGTTTGCGGTTGGAGGGTTCCCGAAGGGGAACTCCATCCTGCTAATAGGTGGTCCCGGAAGTGGGAAGTCCATATTTGGGATGCAGTACCTGTATTCTGGAATAACAGAATACGACGAGCCCGGGATATTTATAACCTTTGAAGAGACCCCGGAGAAGATAAGGAGGAACATGCTTTCTTTTGGGTGGAACCTGGATGCGCTGGAAAAGAAAGAAAAGCTCATAATTATGGATGCTGTAACATACAGGATTTCGGGCGATGTGGATGAGGAGACGCTGCGCTCGGGTTTAGATGTGGATAACCTCATCGCCAACCTTGACGACGCTATCTCCGCTATAAGCGCTGAGCGTGTGGTTATAGACTCGCTTTCTGTGATGGGGCTCTACGCCTATGATGAGTTTGAAAAGCGTACAAAACTGCTTCGTTTGTCGAATCTGCTGAGCATGCGAAAAGTCACCAGCCTGGTGATCACAGAGGCGAGGAGTGCGGATATAGGCATAAAGGAGTTTCCTATAGAAACTTTCATGTTCGACGGTGTGATTAGCCTTCGCCTGGACACAGAAACCCAGGAGAGGAAGATTTCAATACGCAAGATGCGCGGCACCAAGCATGTAATTGGGTCCTTCAAGTTTTCAATAACCGACTACGGAATAGAGCTCACCCCATAGGTGTGTATTATGGAAGGTAGTGAGATTGTTGGTATAAGTGTGTTCGCAAGCGACCGCAAGGGTTTGCTTCGCGATGTGAGCACTGTCATAGCGGAGCATGACGTAAACATAACCTACATCCAGCAGTTCATGCAGGACGATGTGGTGCAGATATACTTTGAGCTTGATGGTGTGCGCAACCTTGAGAAGCTGAAGGCAGACCTGCTCAGGGTTAGCGATGTAATTGAGGTTGAGGTGCACAAGCCCTTCGAGGAGATTTACGGCAAGCGTGTCATAGTTATAGGAGGCGGCGCTCAGGTGGCGCAGGTGGTGCTCGGCGCTGTGAGCGAGGCAGACCGCCATAACCTTCGAGGCGAAAGGATAAGTGTTGATACCATCCCCCTGGTGGGTGAGGAGAAGATCGCCGAGGCGGTGCGTGCCGTCGGTCGCCTTCACCGCGCGGCCATACTTGTGCTGGCGGGCTCACTTATGGGTGGAGAGGTTACAGAGGCGGTGCAGGAGCTCAAGGCAGATTACGGCATACCCGTTATTTCCCTGAATATGGCAGGTTCAGTGCCTGAGGTGGCTGATCTCGTGGTCACCGACCCGGTGCAGGCAGGTGTGATGGCGGTCATGGCAATAGCAAGCACAGCGCGTTTCAACCTGGAAAAGGTGAAGGGGAAGAGGTTTTAAAGCTGGAGGAAGGTCATGAGAAGAGGAGAGCTGATTCTTTACCTTGCGGTGCTTGCAGCGCTTTTCTCGACGAGCTTCGTAGGCATCGCCACCGACTACCTGTGGTTCAGCAGCCTTGGCTATGCGCAGGTTTTTATTAAAATCTGGAAGACGAGGCTTCTGCTCGCATTTCTGGTGGCGATGCTCTTTTTTGCCGCAGCCTACATAAACCTCATCGCCTCGAGGAAGTTCGGCGCAGCGACGCCACCGCGAGCGCTCTACATGGCTGTTTCCCTCCTTCTCAGTCTTTTCCTTGCCATGGGCGCATCGCGAGGGTGGGAGCTTTTCCTGTGGTACTTACAAGCGACTCCTTTTAACATAGCAGACCCCATTTTTCAGAAGGACATCTCCTTCTACGTGTTTAACCTGCCCTTCTATGAATTTCTCTGGAACCTTGCCTTTCTCTCCCTCGTTTTCATAGCAGCGCTTACGGCACTCATATACCTCTACGGCGCAGGTGCAGTTTTACGCGAGAGAATATTCGGTGAAATCGTGGCGCTGCTTCCCATCCAAGCGAAGTTTCACGCAGGTGCAATCGCTGGTTTGTTTGCCCTGCTCTTCGCCACCAAATTTTACCTCTCCCGCTACCGCGTGCTCTTCACAGCTAAAGACACATTCTTTGGCGCTGGTTATGCCGAAATTAATGTGTACCTCCCTGTACTTTCTCTCTTAGCTGTAATAGCCGTGGTTACGGCGGTGCTCTTTTTCGCAGTGAGGTGGGTGGGCTTTAAGATACCTGTTGCAATGACTGCGCTTGCTGTGATAGTAGCGATAGGAGGCAGCTTTTTAACAGGCACTGTGCAGCACTACCAGGTGGCACCGGACGAATTCAACTATGAGCGCCCGTATATAGAGCATAGCATAAAGTTCACCCGCCTTGCGTACAACCTGGATAGAATAAAAGAGGTGGAGTTTCCTGCAACGCAGAATTTAACCATTGAGGACATTAAAAATAACGAGGAGACCATAAGGAATATCCGCCTGTGGGACTATCGCCCGCTGAAGCGCACCCTGGAGCAGCTTCAGCTAATCCGCACCTACTATGCCTTCCAAGACGTCGATGTCGACCGCTATGTTTTGAACGGGGAATATAAGCAGGTTATGCTGGCTGCGAGGGAACTCAACACAGAGCTTCTGGCTGAGCAGTCCCTCACCTGGATAAATGAGCACCTTGTCTACACCCACGGGTATGGCATAACGATGAGCCTTGTTAATGAGGTTTCAAGCGAAGGTTTACCCGTATTTGTGGTGAAAGATATCCCGCCAAGGTCGCCTTACATTAATATCACCCGCCCGGAGATATACTACGGGGAGCTTACTGATACCTACGTGATAGTTAAGACTAAGACGGAAGAGTTCGACTATCCCCGCGGGGATGAGAACGTCTATACCACATACGAAGGCGATGGTGGGGTGGTGCTTGACTCAGGCTTAAAGAGGCTCGCCTACGCCATGTACTTTGGTAGTGCCAAGATATTCCTAAGCAACTCAATAACCCAGGATAGCAGGATAATGTACTACAGGAACATAAGGGAGAGGGTGAGCAAGCTAGCTCCATTCCTGGTCTACGACAGCGACCCATACCTCGTTGTTGCAGAGGGCAGGCTGTACTGGATAATAGACGCGTATACGGTTAGCAGCAACTTCCCCTACTCAGAGCCCACGAGGGGGATAAACTATGTGCGCAATGCGGTAAAGGCTGTGGTGGACGCTTATTCAGGTAAGGTGAACTTCTACATCGCCGATGAGAGCGATGCGATAATCAAAACCTATGCAAAAGCCTTCCCGGAGCTTTTTAAACCCCTTGAAGAGATGCCCCCCGAGCTTAGAATGCACATCCGCTACCCTGTGGACTACTTTTTAATTCAGGCGAATAAGTACGCCACCTACCACATGCTCGACCCCCGAGTGTTCTACAACCGCGAGGATGTGTGGAACATCCCTGATGAGCTTTACGAGGGCGACAGGGTAAAAATGGAGCCGTATTATCTGATAACCAAGCTACCTGGCGAGGAGAAGGCGGAGTTTATTCTAATGCTGCCATTTACACCCAGGAATAAAAACAACCTCGTTGCCTGGCTCGCTGCCAGAAGCGATGGCGAGCACTACGGTGAGCGCATAGTGTACATCTTCCCTAAGGATAAGCTCATCTATGGACCGATGCAGATTGAGGCGAGGATAGACCAGAATCCGGAGATTTCCCAGTACTTCACTCTCTGGGATCAGGCAGGCACCCGGGTTATAAGGGGCAACCTGCTTATCATACCAATTCGCGAGTCGCTCCTCTATGTTGAGCCAGTGTTCCTGCGGGCAGAGCAGCACGATTCTCTGCCGGAGCTCAAGAGGGTAATTGTAGCTTTTGGAGAAAGTATCGCCATGGAAGAGACTCTGGACGCTGCGATAGAGAAGGTGTTCGGCAGGGCTCCGGAGGAGGCTGAGGAGATGGTTTTACCACCCACTACCGGAGACAGGGAGGAAATAATAAGGCAGCTGCTCCACCACTACTCCGCCGCCAGAGAGGCGCTCCGTAATGAAGATTTAGTTGGTTTTGGAAGGGAGTTTGAAGCTATAGGCAGGCTGCTTGAAGAGCTTGAAGGGAGGTAGCTGCATGCTATTCCTGCTACGCATCGCAATTTTTGCTCTCGCTCTATTCCTTCTCTGGAGGATTTTGCGCGAGTACTACGATACTCTGAAGGAAAGACTGCCAAGAAGAGCGAAGAAGGGAAAGAAAGTTGTTGAGCCGAGGATGGAGAGCTTCAAAAAGGGCGAGAGGGTGGTCATGCGCATCTACCTGCCGGGCGTGGCTTCTGAGAGGGATATAAGCCTGAGGATACTGCAGGAATCCATAGAGGTACGTGCAGATGGCAGACAAGAGTCATTCTTCAAAATTATACCCATAAATTCAAAAAACAGGGTGCACTCAAAAAAATTTGAGCCGCCAGTGTTTGAGATAGAAATGGAATAGAATAAAAATAAAATAAAAAAGGGCTTACCACCAGCTTATTACCTTATCTGCCTCGAAAATCTTGTCCACCAGCTGGGCGTAGTCCTTGTTCTTGTAGAGCTCAAAAATCTCCACGTCCGCCTCCTTCTTGTGCACCTCAATGATTTCCTTAACCCTCTCGCTGGGCTCCGAGCGCAGAATCTCAAGAACCTTCATCTCCATCACCTCAGTAGGGTATAATCACATCGAACTCCAGCATCTTCTTTGCCATCTCCTCAACGCTCATCTCATCGATGTAGTCGCTCTTCTCGACATTCTTTGGATTGTTGGAAACAACCAGCCCGTCGTTGTCCTTTATCCACTCCAGGTTCTCTGCAGTATCTCCGCGATCAACATCGTAGTCCACATCTATAATCATTAAGCTTGGGTCATTACCGCCGAGCATTGTTCCAAGGGCTGAGCGGCTTGCCTCTTCCTGGACATATCCATCCTCGCTGTTGGTTATAAACACCACAGAAACCATCCTCTTCACCTCCTATAGCACTACATACCTATCCACTTCTTTGAGCATGTTGGCGTTGTAGTCCTGAGTACTCTTTTTTATCCCTTCTGGAACCTCGTCCTCATTGAAACCAAGTTCCTCAAAGCTGTGGAGGCACATTGCAACGTCTGCGCCCGCTTTGACTATCTCCGTCGCATGCTCTGTCGGCACCAGCTTAACTCCAGGACCCGTGAAGAACACCTTCACCTCATGCCCCTTTTCAATAGCCGCTTTGACCAGTCCTTCAACATCCTCGCCGTGCTTGTCGGTGCATACAAATATGCCAAGCTTTCCCATGTCAACCACCGATTACAACTATGCTTGCTTTTATTTAAACTTTATTTTCACAAAAATCGAACTCTGCTCAGGTTCTGCTTTCGCTTATTTTATGCTGCTTCTAAAGTGGAGCTTCGCATGCTCTGGTCTAAAATTCGTCCTGAAGTAAAATTTAAATATCACAATCTCGAGGATTAGCGCGAGGTGGTACCATGAAGCTTGGTGTCTTTATCAGCGACTTTAAATACGACGCAGAGCTTTTAGACCGCATAGCAAGCGATGAGACAGGCGTATTTCTGGTGCACGATGGGGTTTACAACGCCGTTGTTAAAGAGAATGGCAAGCCTTCACCGCTTCTCGAGAAGGTGTCCAAGGTATTTGTGCTGAAGGACGACCTCAAGCTTCGAGGCTTCGCTGAAGATGCCGTGCCAAGTAATGTGGAGGTTGTGGACTACGGCGACATTGTGGACAAGCTCATGGAGGAGTATAGGAAAGTAATATGGCTTTAAGGAGGAGGTATGATAATGGGAGCCCTGACAATAGGACTTCTTACCAGACCGTACGGCTCAAAGAACATAGCTTTTGCTCTCAGGTTGGCGAAGGCTGCCCTGGAGAAGGGGCACAGTGTCAAGCTCTGGCTAAGCGGCGATGCTACGACGGTTGCAAAGAAGGGGCAGCACAAGTACCAGAAGAGCTTTAACTTTGAGGCAGAACTCAAGGAGCTTATAGAGAAGGGCCTGGAGGTGGTTAACTGCGAGAGCTGCGTTTACATCCGTGGAATAAACGATGAAGAGATGATTGACGGGGTTCAGGTAAAAACCATGACCTGGTTCATGGAGAATGCGCTCTCAAGTGATGTTGCGCTTATGATAGGAGAGGAGTGAAATGGCAGATAAGAGGGTATTCTTTCTGGTAAGGAAGACTTTTAAGGAGGAGGTTCCCAACACTGCCATTGACCACGCCCTCGGCTGCCTCACAGTAATGGAGTTCGAAGTTGAGCCTATCGTAGCTTTTGTCGAGGCTGGTGTGCTCAACTGCCTTCGCGGGCAGGATGGCATGGGCACCTATGGCATTGAGACCCCTGAAGACCGCATAAAGATGCTCCTTATGAGCGAAGTGAAGGTGCTCGCGTGCAAGGAAGACATGGAGCGCTATGGCATTACCGAAGACATGTTCACCGATGCTAAGGAGTTTGACATAGAGGAGACCATTCAGCCAGTGAGCTTTGAAGAAATCAAGAAGAGCATGGAAAGCTCAGACATGGTGATGGTTTTTTAGGTCATATGTTTTTTATTTGTTGTAGAGATACAGCAGAAAATGATACTATAAAAAAAATGGTAAAGTATTTATATTAATTTTAAATAAATCTGAGTGAGGTGGTACCATGGGAGTCCTGGCAAACTTTGTTGTAAATGTGCTACCGTATATAACCTTCATAGTTTTTGTTGTGGGGGTTATATACCGCATTGCGGTGTGGTGGAGCAGACCATCGCCGATACCTATCGCCGTCTTTCCCGGGCAGCGAAGCGTTGGCAGCGCAATAGTGAGGGTGCTAAGCGATGTGATTTTCTTCCGCTCCCTGTTGCAGTTCAAGGGAAATCGCATATTGTGGCTTGGCGCGTGGATCTTCCACATAAGCTTCGGCCTCATTCTGCTGCGCCATTTGCGCTACTTCCTGGGTGCTGAGGCAGTGCCCGGCTGGGTGGCAGCGGTTCAGGGAATAGGCATAGCTGCTGCGCTTGTGATAAGCATACCCCTGCTCTATCTGCTGCTGCGCAGGATAGTACACGCGGACATTAAGTGGATTTCAACGCCCGCAGACTACTTCGTGCTTCTGCTGATACTCAGCGTGGTGTTCTCAGGGCTATACGCCAAGTACTTCGCCCACCCGTTCGTGATCGACGTGAAGTACGTGATGCGAAGCTTGATGGCACTTAAACCTGTGGATTTGAACACCGTGACCCTGAACACAGCATTCCTGGTGCACTTCTTCCTGGTGCAGGTGCTGGCGATGTACATACCCTTCAGCAAGGTGATGCACCTCGGCGGGATATTCTTCTCGCCCACGCGAACCCACCACTTTGGTGGTGAGGCGCATACAAAGCAGCTTGAGGAGGCGTGAGAATGGGAGAGCAGCTTGAAAAGATATTCGATGTGGAGCTCAAGCCCGGGGCGGGTGAGAATTATGTTTGCAACCTTACTAAGCCAGAATTCGCTGAGAAGATGGCCAACAAGATGCCCACCGAGCCCCTGCCAGATGACCAGATGGTGGAAGTAGCGCTAAAGCGCCTTGACCAGCTCCGCAAGGAGAGGAAGAGTCTGCAGCTTTACCTTGATATATGCGTGCGCTGCGGTGCCTGCGTGAAGCAGTGCCACTACTTCCTGGGTACTGGCGACCCGAAAAATACACCTGTGGGTAGGGCAGAGCTGCTGCGCAAGGTTTACAGGGCGCACTTCACCATAAGCGGCAAGCTGTTTGGCTCGCTGGTGGGAGCGCAAAAGCTTACCCCTGAGATTCTGAAGAACGAGTGGTATAAATTCTTCTATCAGTGCTCAGAGTGCAGGCGCTGTTCAGTTTTCTGCCCTTACGGTATAGACCAGGCGGAAATTACAATGGCGGGCAGAGAGGTGCTGAACAGTGTTGGCCTAGCCACGAAATACATCACCCAAGTTATCTCGCAGGTTTACAAGCACGGCAACAACCTGGGCATACCAGAGGCGGCGTTTAAGTACAACTGCCAGTTCCTTGAGGAGGAGATTAAGGAGAGCACGGGCGTAGACGTTAAGATACCGGTGGATAAGGAAAAGGCGGAAATCCTGTACCTTCCCCCAAGCGCAGACCTGTTTACAAATACAGACACAATGATAGGTGTGGCAAAGGTATTCCACGCCGTCGGTGCCGACTGGACCATGAGCACCTATGCCAGCGAGGCAGCCAATTTCGGTTTGTTCTTCAGCTATGACGATATCAAGACGATAAACCTGCGCGTTGTTGAGGTTGCGAAGAAGATAGGCGCTAAGCTGGTGATCTTCGGTGAGTGTGGCCACGCATGGCGCGCTGCGAGGCAGTACATGGAGGCAATGAACGGTCCTCTGCCCTTCAAGTTTATGAATATCCTGGAGTACACCGCTGAGCTGATACGCAAGGGCAAGCTCAAGTTAGATAAATCGCGCAACGACGACGTTATCGTCACAATGCATGACCCATGCAACATGGCGAGAGCAGGGGACCTTGTGGAGGAGGGCAGATTCATAATAAAATCTGTGTGCAACAACTTCGTGGACATGGACCGCAGTGTGATTAAGGAAAAGACCTTCTGCTGCGGCGGAGGTGGCGGCCTGCTCACAGAAGAGATAATGGAGCTGAGAATGAAGGGCGGGCTGCCGCGAGCAACGGCGGTGAAGGAGGTTGTTGAGTCTCACAATGTCAACTACCTTGCAGCGCCTTGTGCTATCGACAAGGCTCAGCTACCCCTTGTGATGGAGCACTACGAAATACCTGTGCAGGTCGGCGGAATTCACGACTTAGTGGGCAAAGCGCTCATCCTCGAAGGCCAGGAGGAGTTCGAGGCGAAGAAGAAGGCAGAGGAGGAGGCTGCAAAGGCGGCTGCTGCTGCCGTTCCCAGCGTATGTGGTCTCTGTGATGCGGAGTTCGCCACTATGGATGAGTGCTGCGAGCATGCGGAGAAGGAGCATAAGATTTCCAAGGACCAGTGTGATCTCGCCTGCGAGCCTAAGGAGGGTGCTGCTTCAGCGGAAGCCGCTCCCAGCGTATGTGGTCTCTGTGATGCGGAGTTTGCCACTATGGACGAGTGCTGCGAGCATGCGGAGAAGGAGCATAAGATTTCCAAGGACCAGTGTGATCTCGCCTGCGAGCCGAAAAAATGAAGGAGATTAGCGAAGCAACCTGGTTCACAGAGGTTACCTGTTCAAGTACGCCCGTTGCGGTGCACTTCTATGCGGAGTGGTCGCCAGCGTGCAGGGACATAGAATGTCTGCTCGAGCAGTATGAGCAGCGCTTCGCAGGCAAGCTCAAGTTCGTGAAGATAGACATCGACGCCAATGAGGCGGTGCGTATTGCTAACAGGATAATAGCACCGCCCACCCTTATAATTTACTACAAGGGCATACCTGTGAACGGCGTACCCGGACCGCAGCCGAAGTGGGTGTACGAGAACAGGATCCTTCGCGCTATTAGGCTTTACGAGAGAAGGCTGAAAAATATGATGGCAAACAGGAGGAGGTAAATATGAAAAAGGTGTTGATATTCATTGCGATGCTGGGCATCCTTCTGCTCAGCGGTTGTGTAGCACCACCGGAGAAGCCTGTTAAGGATTCGTCGCTCAAGGAACATCCCTCACCAAAGGTGGACATGGTATACTGGAAGGCGAACCATGGAAACGAGGTCGCCAGCGGCAAGGTGAGCGAGGATACATGCAAGAACTGCCATCAGCCAGATAAGTTCTGCAATAAGTGCCATGCCTACGTGGGGGTTAGGCTGATTGAGGGCGGCGCTCCTGCCGCTGAAGCACCTGCGCAGGAGGAGAAGAAGGCTGAGGAGAAAGCGGCTGAATCAAAGGAAGGGGCAGGTGAAACAAAGGAGGCGGCGCTTCACGGCGAGGGCAAGTGCGACATGTGCCACGACGCTCCTACCCTGGCTGACATGCGCAGCGGCTTGCACAGGGTGGCGTTTGAGAAGTTCGATGGGCACAAGAACTTCTGCAGTGAGTGCCACGATATCCAGACGACCTGTACGAAGTGCCACGAGCTTCCTGCTATAATGCAGTGAAGCTTTTTTCCTTTTCTTATTTTTTGGTTTTATTTTAATTTATTAAAGAGATGTTTTTTCTACAGCTTTAGCAGCTCCAGCTTAAATTTTCCAGCATATCCTTTGGGATCCTCACAGGGATGGTTGTCACCTTCGTATGACAAAATTTACACCCTCAAATTCTCCTTATACTCCAGCAGCTTCTCCCCAAATATCAGCGTTACAATTGCAGCAAGGGCGAGGAGCGCAAAACCAGGTAGCACTTCTTCTATATGCACAGCCGGGTTAGAGGCGAGTTTTGCGATTAGGGTTACTGGTGAGATTTCATACAGCGCATTTTTAAAAGACACCGGAACAAAAAAGGCGAGAGAAGATAATATAAGAACCACAGTAACCCCAACGTTGGCATCTTTTATGCTGTCCGAGAGCGCAGACAGAGCCACGCCCAGGGCGATGAAGAGAATATCAAGAAGCGCAAGCAGAATAAGGAGCAACCAGAGGTTATGCACCGGAATCCCTCTGAGCATAACCAGAAGCGCCCAGAGTATTGCCTGAGCAAGGGCGATTCCTGCTATAGGGAGAGCTTTCCCTAGGATTATCTCCCTGTAGCTGAGTGGTGCCACCACCAGAAGCTCATAGGTTTTTCGCTCTTTCTCACCGACGATTGCGTCAGTGGTCATGTTGGCTGCGAGGAAGGTGGGGAGCAGAAGGATGAAGGGCAATAGTAAGCCGTACATCAGCTCAACAAACTCCGCGTGCATGGCATCGCCTTTACCATTGACCTCCAGCTTTATAGGGTCAAGCAGTGCCTCAGGGGAGCCCACGAGCTTCGCGGCAACTTCTCGCTTCACCTTTTCTTCAAGCTTTATAATCGCCTTTGTCACCATAGCGTCGGCATAGCCTGAGAGCACATTGGTGTTGTCGATGTAAAGCGTCAGTTTAGCCTCGCCTCTTGCGAGAGCCTCGCTCATATTCGCAGGTGCCACAAGCACCGCCACTAAGCGATTATCCTTTATCGCCCGCCACGGCTCAGTATCCTCGCTGAGCCTCACCACCATGAGGTTCTCAATCTCAAGCAGCGAGGCGTCGCCCACAACACCGAGGCGCACCTGCTGGGGCGGAATATACCCCTGTATCACCTCCGGGTTTGCTAGGGAGGAGTACAGCAGAGCCACGAAGGTTATGCTCACCACGATAAAAAGCTGCACCACGAAGGCTAGGAGATAAAGCCTCTCGCTCAGGATATCCTCAAGCTCCTTTTTTGCCAGGGTTAAAAGCTTCACAGTGCCACCTCCACTAAGAGGAGGTTAAAGAGCGTGTGCACAGCCACAGCGAGGGCAAGCAATGCTAAGCCAAGTCTGCCACGTCGGTAAATTGCTATTCCCGCGATGGCGCTCGCCACGAGGTGCATCACCAATGTTGTTGAAACTCTGGAGTAGAGCAGTGCTGTCAGGGGTATTCTGAAGAGCAGGCTCGCTATCGCGCCTGCTAGGGCGGTCTCCACTAGGAAGAATCCTGCCCCAGCGGTGGCTGCAACAAGCGCAACGCTTCTGGTGTTAACCCACCTCCGTCTCTTTCTGAGGATTAAAAATACGGGCAAAAGCTTCAGAGCCTCTTCCACAGCAGCTGAAAAGAGGATTATAAGGTAAAGGGACGAGGTGGAATATCCCAGCAGCCATGCAGCGCCAACAGCGAGTGTAACCTCTATGGCGGTGGCTGCAAGAAACACAACCGGAGATAGGAGAAGTGCCAACGCCACGCTGGCAAGGTGGGGGTGTTTTAAGGATAGCACCGCCTCAACTGCATCTTCCAGCAGCTTGGCCACACTGGGCCTGGGTCCGAAGATTATGTCATCTCTGTAGCTCAGCGCAGCGGCAGCGCCGAGCGTACCTAGAGCAGAGAGGCTAAGAAGAGCTATGATAAGCGAAAAGGCATAGTCAGCGAAGGCTTCGCCGCTTACCGCACGGGAAATGAGGTTGAAGGGAATGTAGGAAAAGAACTCCCTGGGAGAGAAGAACTCTATGGTGAGTGCGTAGATTAGCGCCACAAACAGGGGCACATAGAAGAGCATTAGAGCTATGTTCGCCTCCTTGAGGTTTCGTGAGTACAGGGCCAGAGCCATAGCGATGGCAATAACAAGAGCATTAATCGCTGCCAGCAGTAAAAATGCTTCAAGAGGTCTTGCAACGGGGATACCTACTGCCGCGACGCCAGCAATCCACACTCCACACTCTGCGGTAACGAAGCCCCAAAGCGCGAGGAATTTACCGGTGATTATCTCATGCCTGGAAATGGGTGCTGTGAGGAGCGACTCTATTGTTTTGCGGTCCTTTTCTCCAACTATCATATCTATAACCAGCCCGCCGGACATGAATATAGGGAAGAAGAGTACGAGGGGTACGAGGTAGGCGAGGAAGAAGCTTGAAAACCGCCTGTCATCTCCCTTCTGCACCACCATTGGCTTGAGAAATTCCCTCTTCAGCGAGATTGCGTTGCCCAGGTGTAAGTTGAGCTGCCTCTGCCTCTCCAGGGAGAGCCTTCTGCTCGCCTCATCCACGCTCTCTTTCACCGCATCCAGTGCGGAGGGGCTTTTGATGCTTTGTGAGAGAAATAGCTGCACCTCCAGTGCTTTGAGAGAGCTCTCACTGTACTCGGAGGGGATTAAGAGGTAACCTGCAATCAGCCCTCGCCGCAGCTCCTCCTCTGGCGGATAGGAGAAGTGATAAAGCTTGAGCCGTTCATTTCCCTCGAGGGCTGAAAGCAGCACCTCGCAGTCGTCGCTCTCCACCACCACGCCCATGGGGATGAAGCCCCGCAGCGAGGGCGTGGGCAGGGCGAGGTTACCTTCGGCGAACAGGTTTCCAAACGCAGGCAACAGCGCGAGGAGGAGCAGCGTCTGCACAATAAAGGCGAGCATAAACTTTTTGTTGCTGAGTATCTCCCACAGCTCACGCTTTGCTATAATCAGAGCCCTCAACTCAGCCCCCTCTTGTATACCTCAGAAACACATCCTCAAGGGTGGGCGACTCGTAGCCTTCTTTTACCAATTCTGCCTTAAGCTGCTCAGGTTCACCCAGAGCGACGAGCTTCCCGCTGAGAAGTATCCCAACCCTGTCACAGAGCAGATCCGCCTCTGGCATGTAATGGGTGCACAGCAGCACCGTCTTTTTTCCATTGAAAGAGGCGATGAACTCGCGTATCTCCCTTGCTGTAAGGGGGTCAAGCCCCATGGTGGGTTCGTCCAGAATGAGTATCTCCGGGTCGTGCAGCAGGGCTCGGGCGATTGAGATGCGCTGCCTCATACCCTTGGAGAATGTTGCTATTCTCACGTCCGCTTTCTCCTGCATTCCCACAAGCGCAAGGAGTTCATCTATTCTCGTGTCAGCGTCAGCTACGCCGTAGAGCGACGCAAAGAAACGAAGAAGCTGCCTTGGAGTCATTCGCTCATAGAGGTTGGGCTCCTCCGGCAGGTAGCCTATGAGGCGCTTCACCTCTGTGCTCCTCTCGGTTACGTCCATACCTGCTACCGTTACCTTGCCTGATGTGGGTTTAAGGGCACCGCACAGGATGCGTATCGCCGTGGTCTTGCCGGCGCCGTTGGGTCCTACAAACCCAAAAATCTCTCCTTTTCTGACGCTCAGCGTAAGCTCCTGAAGCGCCGTTATATCATGAAACTTCTTTGTTACGCGCTCAAAGTGAATCATCACCCTCATTTTAAACACTAACAACTATAACTTGCCCTTTCTCTTGAGCTGGGCTTCGTATATCTCTCTAAGCGTGTCCAGAGTATCAGCTTCCTCAACGCTCTTGTCACGGCGAATACGCTTAACGCGGGCAAACCTCAGGGCGAAGCCGCTTTCATAGCGAGGGGAACGCTGCACCTCGTCGAAGGCAACCTCCACTACAAGGGTTGGGGCAACTTTCACCACATTGCCTCGCTCTTCAACCTTGTGCCTGAGAAGCTCCCGGGTTATCTCATCCAGCATGGCATCGCTCAATCCCTTGAAGGTCTTCCCCACCATCACAAAGCGCTCTTCACCGGGGTCGCGTACCGCTAAATGAAGGTTGCTCAGCCAGCCGCGGCGCCTGCCGTGCCCCCACTCCGCGGCAATCACCACTACGTCGAGGGTTACGAAGGGCTTCACCTTTAACCACGAACTGCTGCGCTTCCCGGGTTCATAGCAGGCGTTGAGCCTCTTCACCACCACACCCTCATGACCCTCGCGCATCGCCTGCTGGTAGAACTTCGAGGCTTCGCACAGGTCGCTTGTCACTATACGAGTGGCGAGCAGTTCTTCGCCAGCTATGCGACGCAGCATTTCCCACCTCTCCGCGTAGGCTACGCTCAAAAGGTCTCTCCCGTTGAGGTGGAGGAGGTCGAAGAGGTAAAGTCTGAGCCTTGCACCTTCACTTGCCAGAGTGCGCATTATGTCCTGGAATGGCAGAGGTCTGCCTCTCCTGTCGAGCGCAATTACCTCGCCTTCAGCGACGAACTGCTCTGCTTTGAGCTGCGCCGCCGCAAGTGTCACCTCCTCTATATGGAGCTCTCTCAGGCGTCGCGAAAACACCTTCACCTGATCCCCACGGCGGTGTATCTGCACCCTCGCGCCGTCGTACTTGTACTCTAGCGCCACTTCGCCACGGACCGCCTCTTCAAGGCTCTCTGCCGGCTGTGCCAGCATGGGCTTAATGGGAGTGAACAGACTGATTTTTAGCTCAGGCAGCCTTCCCTGCGTAGCGAGCAGACGCGCCACTTCGCTGAGGTCTCCCAGCAGTGCATGCGCCAGCTTAACCTTCTCAGAATTAACATTGAAAGCCTTCGCAATGGCCTCAACCATTAAACCTTCGCTCACCCCGGTGCGCATCTCGCCAAGAATGCTCCTTGCAATGTACTTTACCTCCCTCTCGCCCGCCCTGGAGAATAGCCCTAGGAGCAGGGACTCCTTCTTCCTCCGGGAGCCACTGCCGCGGAGCGCTGCTACCTTCTGCAGTGTCTCCCAGACCTGGAGCAGGGTGAGGGGCTCCTCTGTGAGAGTTGCCTGAGGTTTTGAAGCCAGGTTTTTAAGTGTAGCCCACCCCACAACAAGCGGAGCCTCTGCAATCCTCCCCCCAAGCAGCAGCCTCACTGCTGGCGCAACCTCTTCGCTTTCCAGCATAGCGAGAAAGGCGCTGAGGATGCGGAGCTTCTCCAGCCTTGAGCGGTGCTGTGAAAGCTTCTCTGCAATCTCGGCGAGCCTGGCGTAAGGTGTGGGCATGTTATCCGCCTTCTCCATATTTATATGCGCGCTGTCAAGTAATTTTTTCCTCGTTATTAACTGCTCACCTGAAAAATATTAAAGAGGATTTGTATGGACAGCAGAATAATTTTAATAGGTCTTGCGGTGCTGTTGCTCCTTTCAGGTTGTACCTCTGAGAAGAGGGAGTATGTGAGCACCCCTGCGGGAGAGGTTCAGGACTTTGGGGCTGAGCCTGAGGTATTTGAGCTAAAGATTGGGGAAATCCTTGCAAATGCCCAAAAGCTGGACAACCAGTATGTTTCTACCAGGGGTACAGTTGAGGAGACGGTATCTACACAAAGCTACACATACGCCAGAATAAAAGACGACACAGGCGAGGTATGGGTCGCCGGACCAAGAACTGACCTCAAAACGGGTGAAGAAGTGGAGATTTACGGTGCCCTTGTGCTTCTTGGTTTTGAGTCCCCGTCGCTGAATAAGACCCTGGATGTCATCCTCATGGTGCAGAGCTTCGCCTCGGGTGAGCCCTACTCCTTCCATGGCACAACCAGCGCAGCGCCACCAGTGAACATCTCAGTTGAGAAACTGGAGGATGGCTATACAATAGCTGAGATTCTCTCGAGAAGCGAGGAACTAGCTGGCAAGGAAGTTAAATTCAGAGCAGTAGTAACGAAGGTACTTCCCAACATTCTTGACAAGACCTGGATACACCTGCAGGACGGTACAGTAGCGAATGCCACAGGCGAGAACGAGCTCACAGTAACCTATACTGGAAGCGAGGAGTTTAAAGTGGGCGACGTTGTGATTGTGAGTGGCGTGCTTAAGACCAACGTTGATATAGGCTCCGGCTACTTTTTCAAGGTTCTGATTGACGGTGCTAAGATAGAGAAAGAGGGCTCCTAACTCTTTTTTTACTTTTCCGCCGCTCTCAGGAAAGGTGCATATGTTCCACAGGAAGATGGTGTAGCCCAATAAGCAAACTTTAAAGCGGTAAAGGTGAGGTTAGGATATGCTCTTTGCTCACCTTGCAGATACCCACCTGGGCTACAGACAGTATAATCTGGATGAAAGGGAGGAGGATTTCTACGCCGTCTTTGATGAGGCAGTGGATAAGATAATAAGCAAAGGGTGTGACTTTGTTGTGCACAGCGGCGACCTCTTCGACGAGCCCAGACCGCATGTTAAAGCCCTTGTGCGAGTGCGCGAAGCCATAGAGAGGCTCACCGACGCCGGAATAAAGTTTTACTGCATTGCTGGCAACCACGACATGCTTATGAGGCGTGGAGCTGTGCCTCCTCAGAGGCTCTACCGGGAGATTGAGTTTCTTACGCCTGCGAAGCCGAGCCGCGTGTACGGAGATGTTTTCATCGCTGGCTTGCCCTACTTTTCCAAAATTCACCGTAGGGTTCTGGTTGAGAAGCTTTCACAGCTGGAGCGGGAGGCGGAGAAGCATGAAACTCGCATACTTCTCCTGCATCAGGGCATAAGAAAGTACTTTGAGCTTGAGTATGAGGTTGACTTAGCCGATCTGCCGAAGAGCTTTCACTACTATGCGCTTGGACACCTCCATAAAAGAATAGTGGACAAATTCGGCATGGGGTTGCTCGCCTACCCTGGCTCAACAGAGGTGTGGAGAAGCGATGAAATAAGGGAGTACGAGAAGAACGGGAAGGGGTTTTTCATAGTTGATACCGAGGATATCTCGCCCGCGAGCGTGGAGTGGGTTGCTCTTGAGAAGGTGCGTCCCTTTAAGAGGGTGGAGGTTGAGAGGGAGGAGGACATCTACGCTCTGGCTGATACGCTGGATCAGCGCAAACCTGTACTGCGAATAGAGGTGCGTTGCCCTTCCCACGAGTTTCAGAGGATCTATCAGCGAATCTTGGCACACCTCGCAGAGAAGGTGCTTTACATAGACGTTAAGAAGCATAACTCCCGCGAAGAGACTAAGACCCGAGAGGTTGGAAGAATAAGCGTGGAGCAGCTTATCCGGGAGAGCTTGAAGGAGCACTCTAGCGATGAGCAGGAGCTGGCGATTGAGCTATTCAGGCTGCTTGTAAAGGGCGAGGTGGAGGCAGCGTTGCAAGCGGCGAGGGAATTTTTTGAGCAGTATGAGAGTGACACGAGCAACGCGGCTCCTCAGCCTCCGTCACCTGGGTCTGGGCTCCGGTTAACTCCGTCACGCCGGGAGCAGAGCTCCCGGGCAACTGCCTCAAGAGGGCAGCTTAGCCTGGAGGGCTTCAGATGATTGTGGAGGAGGTGTACCTCAGGGATTTCAGGTCCCACAGCACAACACGGGTAAGCTTCAACGATGGCATTATAGTCATAGTTGGGGAGAACGGCTCTGGAAAGACAACTTTACTCGAGGCGATTAACTTTGCCCTTTTTAAAACTTCCAGTGTTGGCGTGGATGATTTAATAAGGCGGGGTGCCACTGAGACGCAGGTAAGCCTTGTATTCCACGAGGGTGGTCGAAGGTATAAGGTTGTCAGGAAGCGCCGCCAGGGCAGAGCCGCAGGAAGTTCACTTTACGAGCTCAAGGACGAGGAGGAGGTTTTGCGAGCAAAAGGTGAGGTGGAGGTAACTCGCGAGATTGAGCGCATCCTGGGAATAAATGCAGAGCTTTTCACCAGTGCTATTTACATCCGTCAGGGGGATATCGATGCCCTTCTATCAGCCCAGCCCTCTGCGAAGAAGAGGCTTATTGGCAAGCTTCTGGGCGCTGAGGATATGGAGAAAGCCTACACCTCGATGCTTGAGGTGGTGCAGGAGTTTGAGAGGCGCCTGGCAGCGCTGGAGATGGTGGATTCTGAGCTTAAGCAGGCAAGGGCGAGGCTCGAAGAGAAGCGCACTGAGATAAAGAAGCTTGAGGGTGAGCTAGAGGAGTGGCGAGATGCTCGCAGCGATGCTGAGCGTGCTGTGGCAGAGGTTGAAGGTGAATTGGCAGAGCTTGAGGAGGGCCTTCACCTTGTGCAGCGGAGGAGGGTGCTGGCAAATGAGCTCACCCATATCCAGGAGAAACTGGAGTTGCTGAAGCGATACTCGGCTAAGCTAGAGGCGGTGAGAGAGGAGGGAGAAAGATACCTTTCCCTTGAGGCTAAGTTAGCTGAGCTCAGGAAGAGGCTGGAGAGACTCTCAGCGCTGGAAGCTGAGCTTAAGGCGAGGGAGAGGGAGAAGGAGGAGGCAGAGAAAAAGCTGGCGGAGCTGGAAGACTATATTCAAAGCGCCATAAAGAATGCCTGCAAGACACTGGGTGCGCCGTCTATTAGCCTGGAGGAGCTAGAGGCAACGCTTGAGCGCAGGTTGCTTGAGATGAAGGAGACGCGGGCAAGTATAAAGCAGGAGGTAGATGCTCTTGCTAGGGAGGCGGCAAAGCTTCGTGGCCGCGCCAGGGAGGTTGAGAAGGCTTTGAAAGAGCTGCTGATGGCTGAGAGTCGCTGTCCTGTTTGCGACAGCTACCTGAGTGAGGAGCGCAAGGAGAGCCTGAGTAAGGAATACAGGCGCAGAATTGCTGAGTCGCTTCGCAGTGCAGAAAAGCTGGAGGGTGAGGTTGAGGATAAGAAGGTGGAGCTGGGCTACGTTGAGAAGAAGCTGGAGGAGGCGACCCGTCTAAAGGCTGAGCTTTCATTTATAGGGAGCAGGGCAAAGGAGAGGGAGAGGCTGATTCACAGAACCGAGGAGCTTCGGGAAGAGCTTAAGGCACTCGAGGAAGAGCATCGCCTCCTTGAGCCTGTTGCTAAGAAGGTTGAGGAGGTTGAGAGGGAGAAGGCTTCCCTTGCAAAGGCGTATGAGGAGTACATAGAGGCACGGGGCTACCTGAGGAAGCACGCCCACGAGAGGGATACACTTGAGAGTAAAATGGAAGAGGCGGTGAGGGAGCTTAAGAGCATCGAGGAGTCGCTGAAGAAGCTTGAGGAGAAGCTCGGGTATGAGGTTTCTGAAGAGCATCTCGCAAAAGTGCGCAGGAAGCGTGAGGATGCGCAGGCGAAACTTACGGAGCTTGAGAAGCGTATAAGTGCTGGTGAGGAGGCCGTTAGGAGGGTTAAAGGTGAGATTCAGGAGCTTGAAGCTGAGATAAACACGCTAAAAGAAAAGCTACTGGAAAAGGAGAGGCTTGAGAAGTTTGTGGCACTTCTCAAAAAGATACGCAGTCTCTTCCACCGTGATAACCTGCAGAGGGAGCTTCGCAGACGAGCGCTGCCGCTGATAGAGCAGTACACCCGCGAGGTGTTTGAGGAGTTCAACCTTCCCTACAGCGAGCTTACCCTGAGCGAGGACTTCGACATAACCGTTTTTGGGCCTCTGGGTGAGGAGAGCGCTGAAATGCTAAGCGGCGGCGAGCGAATTGCCCTTGCATTAGCACTACGACTGGGTATAGCAAAAGCTTTGTCTGGCAGCGCCATGGAGATGATAATGCTCGACGAACCCACGATTCACCTCGATGCCCAGCGCAGGCAAGAGCTAGTGGAGATAATCAAGAAGCTCTCCTCAATACCGCAGACGATAGTGGTAACCCACGACAAGGAGTTCGAGCAGGCGGCGGACAAGCTTCTGGTGGTGGAGAAGAAGGCGGGTGTTTCGCGGGTGATTGAGGCTATCTAGCGCCTGTGCAGCACCATATCCACAAGCCCAACCGCGCCGGTCATCATCACGTCTCCAGCTGGAGAAGCGAACTCCACCTTAAGCGAGGAGTTACTAAGCATACCGCGGTTTGGGCCGGTGACCATTATCCTCTTCACCCTATCTATACCAACGCCCTCGCGAATCACGCACCCGTGCCCGGAGTCGTTGTATACCTCCTCGTTGGTAAGCTCACCCTCGGCGAAGCGGACCACAAGCTGCTCCAGCTTTTCCTTATTTAGCAGCGATGTGTGGTGCTCCATGAAGCCTGCGACGCGGTTATCCTCATCCACAAGCGCAACGAGGGTGTGGCCGTTGCCCACATCTATAGATATCGCCGGGCGCTCCTCTATGCCATGGAGCGCGCCTACTATTGCAGCTATCTTCGAATCTGCGATGAAAGGCTTAGCCTGAGTTTTCCTCTCTATCAATCGCCTTACGGCGCACATTCGGGTGTAGTACTCCGGTGGCGACTCATAACCCAAATCGAGCATGTGCTTGCGTTGCTTCACAAACTCTGCAATCTTCTCAAATCGGAAAACGCGATCCGACTTACCGCGAGGCGCTCTGCCGTGGTCCTGCACGGCTACAGCGAAATAATCAAAGCTGAAGGGCTCACCCACCTGTGTAAGTATGCTCCGGAATAGCTCAAAGTCAATATCACCGGTCTCCAGCTTGGCGAAGCCGTTGAGCTTTTCCACCTCCTCCTCTGGGATTACCTCAATCCCCATCTCCTTGACTTGCTCTAAATCGTCGCGTACACTCATCGCAGCGCGGGGTGTCATAACCACGCGGTAGCCCCTGCGCAGGTGCTCTCCCAGAGCAAATGCGAAAGGACCACCGCCCATGGTTTCGCCGGTTATCAGCAGATCGCTGGCGGTGCTTGCCACCTTTGCGGCAAGTATACGCGTTGGCGAGGGAAGCACAAGCTTCGGGTTATTCTCCAGGTTGCGCGAGGAGTCGAAGACCAGCACATCCTGCGTTCCCATGCCTATGTCTATGGCAAAGATTCGAACTGAAGGCTCAGAAAGGGTATTAAGTGTAGAAGGCAGCATAGTTTAATATTGCAGATTCCCATAGTAAACATTACTGAGATGCCATATGATAGCACGAGTGATTTTTGCTCCCATTGCAAGAGGTTTAGTGTACCTGATAGAGAAAGATAAAGAGGATAGAAGCACATATATTATTCTATTCTCTATAGCCACAGTGCTCTTGGCGTCTCTTTTCCTCTACCTTTCCCTCACTCAGGATCCTTACTCAGCGGGGTTGAAAATTGGGCTGATTGTAACCCTGCTGCTGAGCGCACTCTCCGGAGAGGTACTGCGCCACCTTACCTCTGCCTCGGAAATAAAGCGTGCCCTCGACACCAGCCTTGACTTTGTGGTTTATGCCTCTGCGCTTTACTCCTTCTCCATGGCAATAAATCCGCCTCTCCTCCTGCCATGGGTGGGCCTCCGGGAGTACATGCTTCTCTTCCTCCTTCTCGTGGTGGGGGCAGCGTTGCATACAGAATACGGTGCTGAGGTAACCCGCTGGCTGAGCCTCAGAGCGGAGAGGCTCCTGATTTTCACCCTGTTTCTTATTGCGGGTTTCTACTACTCAGCATTTGAGGCTAGCATGCTTCTCGGGATTGGATTCCTTGTGGGTGCATTATACCTAAGCGTTGTTTTGAGGCAGCTCGCGAGGGTAAATGTGAGTCTCCCCAGGCTCAGGCTGAGCCCGCTGAAAGGCATGCTGAAGTTTTCTCTCAAAATTTCTTTCAGGTTGCTCTCTGCCTCAGCCGGAGCCCTGCGCACGCTCTTCTCTGCAATAGGTGGGATTTTTAGCAGAAAGCGAGCCCACGTGGAGCAGGAGGAGCCAGAGGAGGAAGAGTTTGAGGAGCCGTATAGAGGGCACAGGTTTACAGTGATGATAACCGACGAGATGGAGAATCCCATCTCTGGTGCGAGGGTGGTAATTCAGAATAGAGATACAGGACTGGAGGAGGTTCGAGTAAGCGACTCCAGTGGCAGGTGCACCTTTGAAGGGATTGCTCCGGGACTGTATCGCATTATCATAGATGGTGAGGGAATAGCGCCAGAAGAGCACGAGCGCTACATAAGCATGGACCACGGCGAGGTTTTCGCAGTAAAATTAAAAGCCAGCGACCTGAGCGTGGTGGTGAGCCGCCGTGGATTGGGCACGCCTGTGAGGGACGCGCGAGTGGTGCTCATAAGCGATGGTTTTCGGAAGGAGGCAAGAACCAATAACCTAGGCGTAGCCTACTTCGACTCCCTTGAGGTAAAGGAGTATCTTCTGGAAGTTGAGGCCGCAGGCTATGAGAGATACTCCAGGCCCATAAGCCTCTTCGCGGAGAATGTCGTCGCTGTAGCGCTTGAACCAAAACAGGAGACAAAGGCAGAGGAGCATCAGAAAGAGGCTGAGGCAGAATCACAAGCAGAAGTGGTGGAAGCTGAACCAGAGGCTAAGCCCAAGAGGACTAAGCCTCCTGCTGAAAAGAAGGCTCCCAAGGAAAAGGAGCCTACCGCTGAAGAGATGGAGATAACCCCCGAGGAAGAGGAGGTTATTTTTGGCGAGTCTGCGCTAATTGAGTACACCTCTGACGCCAGGCTAAGCGAGGTAGTGGCGAGCATAGTGAGGGAGCACATCGCAAATGAGCGTGATGTGTTTCTTGTGAGCATGCAGCCCCGCACTGAGGCGTATCGCCGGGAGTTTGCCAAGCTGATAGGCGAGGGCAGGGTGAGGGTGATAAACCTGGCTACCAAGGGCTCGCCACCAAAGAGCGACTCGGGGATAGAAGAGGTGCCCATCGCTAACCTGGAGTATTTCAATGCCGTGTTTGAGGAGATGCCCGCTGGTGCGCTTTTCATCTTTGAGCCGCTGTCAAGTGTGGTTCTCACCCTTGGTGCAGAGCATGCGTACCGCTTTATTTCCCGCACCGCTGAGCACCTGAGCAACGAGGGGCTCTTCTTCATCTGCTTTATCAATAAGGAGATGCACAGCGCCAAGGAGATCTCAAGCTTCAGAGAGCTTTTCATGAATGTTGCGGAGATAAAGGAGGGGAGGATAAGAAGGGTTAGGTGAGGTTCTATAAGGCTAATACCCCTCGTATAGGCGCTGTGCGAGGATCGCTGGCAAACCCGCGCGCAGTATGTCCTTTGCCACCCTCGAAATGTCGTACTCCACCCTGACTATCTCCACCTCCAGCGTTGCGAGGTCTATACATGCGAAGCTCGCCCTCGCATCGCCATCGCGAGGTTGCCCCACGCTGCCAGGGTTAACAATAAGCGTGCCCCTAAGCTTTCGTGAGAAGGGAATGTGCGTGTGCCCCATCGCTAACACAGCGCGAGAAGCAAGCTTCAGGAATGCGCTGAGCACTTCCTCCGGGTAATCTGGGTAAACATACTCCTCCAGCTTGCGGCGCGGGCTGCCGTGCACTGCGTAAACTTCATTTTTAATCTCCAGCGGCAGCGATGCTAGGTATGCAAGCTCCTCGTCACCAAGCTGTTCGCGGGTCCACTCTATAGCTCTTGCAGCCACCGGATTGAACCACGATGTGTCGCCTGTTACCACAGCATGGTCGTGGTTTCCGAGCACTGAGGCGATGCGCTTCTCTCTTAAAAGCTCAATCACTTCTCTGGGGTAAGGATTGTAGCCAACCACATCGCCAAGGTGAATGGTCTTTGCCCTGGGAAGCTCATCCAGCACCGCCTCTAACGCAGGGAGATTCGCATGTATGTCCGCTATCAAATTCAGCTTTGCCACGGTTATGCTTTTAACCCTTGAGAGCATAAACCTTTTTGGCTTTACCCGTCTCGCGTAGCGATAGGGGGACGAAGGATGCTCGTTAAAAGCTTCAGAGCACTGCTGTACCTCGAAAGGAGAGAAGCAGCTTTTCTCTTCGCCGTGTATCTTCTCGGTCTTGGGCTGAGGCTTATCCCAAGGCTGAGCGTGGATCCGCATCTGCTCACCTTTCAGGGTGACATTTGGTACCGCCTAGCTATGGCTCAGTACATTTTAGACTACCATGCCCTGCCTGAGCCAGACCTCAGGTATCGCACCTATGGCTATGTTCCCATGTGGTATCCTCCGCTCTCCCCTTTGCTTCTTGCGCTGGGAAGCCTGGCTTTTGGGGTTGATCTGCCTACGCTGTGCTCCCGGGTGCTCCCCTTTCTGGAAGCTGCCACCCCCCTTTCCATCTACTTCCTTGCCAGGCATCTCGCCGGAAGGTTCGCCGCAGCAGTCGCAACCATCACCATCGCTTTAACTCCAAACTTTGTGTTCTGGAGTGGCATCGCCGACCCCCAGAGCTTCACCCTGTTTGCCCTCCCTATCTACATCCTCTACTGGATGTGGTACTCCTCGCAGGGAAGGAGTATACCCAAGCTTGTTCTCCTAGGTATCGTACTTGGTATAAACTTCCTGCTCCATCTCTCTTACTTCCTGGTGCTCCTCTCTCTGCTGATGGTGAGCATTGGGCTCATTATCAAAAAAGAGGCAAAAGCTAGCCTGCTCTTGGACCTACTAGCTGTTATCACCATCTCGCAGGTATTCGCTGCCCCGTGGTGGTTTCCGCGCAACCTGTACTGGTGGTGGATTAATGCGCTCGTTACAAGCAGCGGGATGTACCCTGTGGAACGCCAGCTGGAAGAGTACGGCATAATCGCCGCTTTGCTAGGCTTCGCTGGTATGCTCTATCTGCTCCTCCGCTACCCACGCAAGCATGCGCCCCTTCTCCTCTGGGCGCTGCCGATTTTCCTTGAAACCCAGAACGAAGTTATTCTGAATGCGCTGGGAAGGGTGGACCTTACCTGGCATACTCTGGCGAAGCCCCTCGAAGGCTTCCGCTTTTATCCCTTCCTCGCTCAGCCCGTTGCGATTGCTGTGGGAGTTTTAGCAAGCGATGCGATGAGATGGGTTACCCAGAGCGCGGCTCATGGTGACAGAGCGAAATACTGGAGAGGCGCCCGCAAATTTGTACTCCTTGCTTTAGCGGGGCTACTTCTTATGGGCTGCTACGAGTATGGCTTGGACTCCCGCTTCCTCGCCTCAGGGCTTGTGCCGGAGGAGTACCGGGCAGCGCTCTGGTTCAGGGATAACACAGGCGAAGAGGCGAAGATAATTGCCGACTACTACCGCGCTCAGATGTTCGCAGGTGTAACCGCAGGCAGGGCTTTACTTGGAGGAATGTTCCCACTTCGCAATGTGGACTACCCCTACATAAAAGCCCCGGGGCAGGTGCAGAACGATCTCTACATACTTTACAACACCTCTTCATCTAGGGAAGCCTGGGAAATTGCAAAGCGCTACAACGCTACGCACATCTTCTACTCCAAAAACATGGAAAAGTACGGCAATCTGTTGAGCTACTTCAAGCCTGCCACAGAGTATGGCGTTGAGGTATACTTAGAGAAATTCGAGGATGAGAGGTACTTCACAAAGGTGTACGACAGCAATAAAAGCGGTCTTGGGGAGGTGAAGATATACAAGGTTGTCAGGTAAAATTTATGACATGCCTCCCCACAACATGACCCCGGCATAGCCAATCACATAGCCAAGCGCAACCCCCGCAATGACGTCGCTCAGCCAGTGTCTCCCCAGGTAGAGGCGGGAGAGAAATGTAGCAATGGCTAAGAGCAGCGCTTTTTCAAAGAGGGAGGGGAAGAAACCCTGAATTAGTGCTAGAGCTGTGAAAGCGAGCTGGACGTGGGCGCTGGGAAAGGAGTAGCGCTGCACACCCAGGTAGAATTTTCTGCTCTTGGCGTCTATCTCATTGGGTCTCTCCTTTTTAAACGCCAGCTTTAGCAGGGTGTTCACCGCAAAGCTGCAGAGCATCACAGCACAGAGGTATGCCGCTTCGCCAAGATCTGCGCTGAGAAGGGCGTAACCAGCGAGCGCTACCCACAGGAAGAAGATACTACCTGAGATGTAGCCGTCGAGAGTTACCCGCAAGCTTCGCCTGCGGTGTGACGAAGTGCTACTCATCCCTGGGAGGCGAAGACTTCCTCAGCGGCGGCAACGCCCTCGCCCAGCTTCAGCTCATGCCCAGCCTTCTTAAGCACGAGCTCCAGCGCAGCGAGCACCTGCACAAGGTCAGCGAAGCGAACGTTGCCCATGTGCCCTAAGCGGAAGATTTTACCTTTAAGCTGCGCTTGCCCACCTGCCACAAGGATGCCATGCTCCCGCTTGAGGGCACCGCGCACGTCATCGTCGGTTAGCCCGGATGGGATCTTAATCGCCGTAACTGTGTTGCTGGCGCAGCGCTGTGCTGCGAAAAGCTCCAGATTCATGGCCTTCGCAGCTTCGCGGGTGGCTTTTGCTAGCGTGCGGTGGCGCTTTATCCTGGCCTCAAGCGTCTCCCCCTCTATCTTCTTTAGCGCCGCGTAGAGTCCGTATATGAGGGTGACCGATGGGGTAAAGGGTGTGGTGTTCTTGGCCAGCGACTTCCTGTACTTCGCCAGGTCTAGGTAATACGCCCGCTTCCGCGGGTTGTTCTCTATTACTTCCCACGCGCGCTCACTCACTGCCACGAAACCCAGGCCAGGTGGCGCTGCTAGGCACTTCTGCGAACCCGTGATGCACAGGTCGATGCCCCACTCATCAGTTTTAACTTCATCGCCACCCACGCTGGTAATCCCATCGACTATGAAAAGAAGGTCATACTCCTTGGCTAGCTTACCCAGCGCCTTTGCATCGTGCACCACGCCTGTGCTGGTCTCATTGTGGGTTAAGGTTATAGCGACGGCGTCGCTCTCGGCGATTGCGTTCTCCACCTCTTCTAGGGAGAAGGTATCTCCCCACTCAACATCTACTCGCTTAACCCTTGCGCCAAAGGCTTGGGCGATTTCCCCCATTCGCTCGCCGAACTTTCCGCCGGTGATTGAGATTACCTCATCGCCTTCCTTAATAACGCTAGCCACTGCCGCCTCCATGGCGCTGGTGCCGGAGCCTGTAATTATAGCCACGTCGTTGCGTGTCTGATATACCTCCTTCAGGATGCGACAGCACTCCACGAGTATCTCCTCGAAGTCAGGGGTGCGGTGCCCCATCAGCGGCTTTGCCATGGCGAGGAGAACCTCGCTGTCCAGCTCCACGGGACCAGGAATCAGAAGCTTCATTCTTCTCAACGCCTCCAGAAATGAACGTGTGGGTAAAAGGTAACTCCCGGGAGTCTAATAAAGGTTTCTATGCGCCAGTATTCAGTCATGTTTTGGTGAACTCCTCGCTACCTTTTATATACCTTGTCTGCGAAAGGTTTATGAAAGTTAACACCCAGCCTTTTTCAGGTGGTTTTCATGTACGTAATACTGGGCTGTGGCACCGCTGGCTACCTTGCGGCAAGCAAGCTTCAGGAGCTGAAGAAGAACCTGGTGATTATCGATAAAGACGAAAAGAGGATAGAAACGCTGAAGGAAAGGAATTTTGAGAATGTTATAAAGGGCGACATTACTGATGTTTCAACACTAAAGGCCGTGAATGTGGACAAGGCAGAGGCGGTGCTAATACTAACCACCGATGTGGAACTGAACAAACGCGCCGCTGAGGCGGTGAGGCAGCTAAGCAAGGAAGTTCCTATAATACTCCGTGCAGGCAAGGATAGCAGCGCTGAGGAGTTCAAGGCACTCGACATTGACGTTGTTATATACCCCACCATCGTAGTTGCTGACGAGGCGATAGAGTCACTCAAGGAGCTTGACCTGAAAAAGAAGCTTAAGCTGCTTAAGAAAATAATAGAGGATGCTCCAAAAGGTGTGGCGATAGTAACCCAGGATAACCCAGACCCAGATGCGATTGCCAGCGCCCTCTCATTGAAGCAGATTGTGGAGCATCTCGGCAACAAGGCTGATATAATATACGGTGGCGAAATAGGCCATGAGGAAAACCGCGCCCTCGTGAACCTTCTCGGGATAACGCTAATACCCATAGCCAAGGTGCGTGACCTTCGCGACTACTCCAAGATAGCTCTTATTGAGGCTTCGATACCAGGTGAGAACAACTCTCTGCCCAAGAACGTAACCCCCGACATAGTTATTGACCACCACCCGGTGGATGAGAGCAGAGTTACGGCGCTGTACAAGGATATTCGCCCCGAAGTGGGCGCCACCTCCACCATTCTCACGGAGTACCTTACCCATCTGAACATAGAGATAACTCCAGAGCTTGCTACGGCACTGCTCTATGGGATAAAGACAGATACCAACGACTTTACCCGGGGCACTACCAGCGATGACCTCCAAGCTGTGGCGCTGCTCTACTCCAAGGCAGACCATGACCTCCTGCTGAAGATTGAGACTCCGCTGATGTCCGCCGAAACCTTAGATGTGCTGAGCGAGGCGATACGTAACAGGAAGATAAGGGGCAGCTTTCTCCTTACAAACGTGGGTTTCATTAGAGATCGCGATACGCTGCCGCAGGCTGCCGATTATCTTCTCCGTCTTGAGGGCATCTCCACAGTGCTCGTCTATGGCATAGGCGAGGATGTGATTCATATCTCGGGTAGGAATAAGGATATAAGAATAAACTTGGGTGAGGTCATGCAGAAGGCTTTTGGAAACATCGGCAGCGCAGGTGGGCATGCCACTGCAGCGGCGGCGAAAATACCACTTGGTTTATTCGGTGGGGTCAAGGACAAGGATTCCCTGCTCAAGCTGGCTGAGGAGGCAATTACAGATAGATTCTTCAGGGCTGTGGGTCTTGAAGAGAAGTAGCTACTCGAAGCTATCTAAGCTGCGGTTTTTAAATCTGGAGAGAGTGCGCCAGGAGTTTCTCACAAATGGAGGAAGGCCTTTGCCGATGTGCTCCTCCAGAAAGGCTACTGTGCGCGGGTCACTGGGATAGCCGCTTCCGAAGTCACCGTACTCCTGCTTCAGCATCTCAAGCTTGCGGTCGCGTATTACCTTGGCTATTATCGAGGCAGCCGAAACTATCGGGTAGCGCTCGTCAGCGCGATGTTCCACTACCAGCGAGCAGGCAATACCTGCGTTGGCAAGCAAGCTGGCGAATTTTCTGGTGCTGGGACCTATGCAGTCTATGTACGCTACATCTGGAGAAAAGTGGTTTATCAGCTCAATCATTGCTCTGGCTTCCATCTGGTTTAGCGACTCCCTGCGGCGGTGTCTTGAGTCTATCTCCCGGGGCGTAAATTCTACCACACGGTATGTAAAGGATGAGACAAGTTCCTCGAAGATTTCCTCCCTTTTTTCTGGTGATAATTTTTTTGAGTCTTTAACCCCTATCTTCATGAGGGTGGCCTGCTCCTCTTCCTCGCAGGCTACTCCAGCGATGATTAGGCTGCCCAAAACAGGACCCCGCCCAGCCTCGTCGATGCCCAGAATTTTCATACTTCTAGGTTGGGCTCGTGGTATAAATAATTTATATTACGTGAAAATGCTATTTGTGCAGTAGTTACCCGGAAGCTTGCTTCCGGCGTGACGGAGTTGCCCTGAGCAGCGCTCAGGGTGACGGAGTTACCCGTTTCGTGCAAAGCACGATAGGGTGACGGAGTGCCCCGGTAGCTCAGCTGGAAGAGCGGCTGACTCGTAATCAGCAGGTCGGGGGTTCAAATCCCCCTCGGGGCTTGCCTTGGCCATCGCAAAAGCCTTTGGAGCTTTAAAAACTCCAAAGGCGGGCTAAGGATATGGTGGCTAAGGTAGACATTTACGGGCTTGAGGAGATTTTTGAAAAGAATGCGGAGCGCTACATCTCTAAGCTTTTTCCTGAAGACAAAGCTGACGTTAGGCGCTTCGTGGATGAGCTGTTGCTGAGAGGCTACAGCGCCGCCAGGATAAACAAGTACCTCGCCAGCCTTGTGAGCATAAGCAGGAGACTCGGCAAACCCTTCAAGGAAGCAGAAATAGACGACATAAAGCGCTTCACCGCCTGGCTTCAGAGGAGCGACTACAAGGAGTGGACCAGGCGCGACCTGAAGGTTATTCTTCGCCGCTACATGCGCTGGCTCGGTAAAGGCGAAGCGGTAGCCTGGATGGAGATAAAGCATCCCAAGAGCGGCACGCTGCCTGAAGAGGTGCTGACCGAGGAGGAGATTAAAGCCATTGCCGAGGCAGCCTACACCACGAGAGACAAGGCTTTCGTCCTCGCCCTCTACGAGAGCGGCGCCAGAATAGGCGAGTTTCTGCCGCTGAGGCTGAAGCACCTGAGTTTTGACCACTACGGCGCTGTGCTCAGGGTTACCGGCAAGACAGGCGATAGAAGAATACGCCTGGTAGCCTCTACCCTAGCGTTGCAGCGCTGGATAGAGGAGCACCCCGCAAAGAATAACCCCGACGCCTTCCTGTGGTGCAAGATTCCAACGCCCAACAACCCGAAGTGGAAGAACCGCCACCTGAGCTACGGCTTTGTCAGTCGCCTGCTAAAGGAGCTGGCAGCCAAGGCAGGGGTAAAGAAGAAGGTTAATCCTCACGCCTTCAGGCATGCTAGGGCTACCTTTTTGGCGAGGCATTTAAAAGAGCCTGAGATGCGCGAGTTCTTCGGCTGGGGCAAAGATTCAGAGATGCCTTCTATCTACGTCCACCTCAGCGGTAGAGATGTAGACAGCTCTGTGCTGAGCATCTACGGCATTAAGGATACAAGCAAAGCCGCTGAACCCAAGCTGAAAGCTGAGCAGTGCCCGAGATGCAAAGAACCTAACGATCCTGCAAGCAGGTTCTGCCGCAGGTGCGGCCTGCCCCTCGGCAAGTTCTACAACGTCGACAAGCTCGAGGATGTGCTCTTCGAGTTCCTGAAGGTGATCGCAGAAACATTCCCTGAAGTCAAGGAGAAGTTCAGGGAAGTGGTTAGAAGAAAGGGAGCGGAGGAGGTGTTTATATGAGGGAGATAGGAGGTCAATAAATTCGTTAAAAAGATATATAAAATCCAAAAATTTTGTTTTTTGAGAAATTAAAGTTAGTAAAAGCGATATATAGGAAAAGGATAGAAAAAAGTAAAGACAAGATATATATACACATAGGTTTAAACCTGGGGTGCAAAGTCAACATTCTTAGAATCAGCGGTTTTGTAGCTTTATTTCTAACGTTTTGCGACCTTTCAAAGTTGAAAGTAAACCCTTCGTTTTTCGCGTTACACCTAAATATTTTGCATTCCAAACCGTGTTAGCAAAGTGATGAACCTATGTTGCAGCGAATTTTTCACCTAAGGTTCATTCTGCAAATCTAGTGGTACAAAATTTTACCTGATTTTTACGCTTTTATGCTTCAAGTGAGAGATTGCTTTATGCAGCGGGTTTATGAGTTGTTGAGGAGCTGGTGGATGGAAAAGGCCGAAAGAAAAGTTTCAGAGAAAGTTGAGGAAAATTGTAAAGTAAGCGGTAAAACATCTTAGCATGAATTTATAAAAAAACAAATATTACACAATATATTTTCGGAAAGTGATGCTTAATTTTTCATTGAAATTTTATTGTTACTTCAATTTTACCTTCTTTTTCAGCTCCTAAAAGGACTTCAAATCTTCCTGATAATTTTTTTTGTAAACCTATAGCATCTTTTCTACTCAACTTAAACTTAATTTATTTTGCTCCATTTTTCTTGGCTTTATCTATTAACCTTTCAATATTATTATAATCTTCTGTTGATATTGCTTATTTTTCGAAAAAAGGTTTTAAGGCGTTTTCCCATAAGTATTTAGGTATAGTAACTATTGGGGGTAGAAGAATCCTCTCAAATTTTCCCAATCCCCTCTTAGTATCCACTACAGGTTTTTTAGAGTCACTCATAGTAATACCACTTAAATATATAAAAATTAAGTATATAAGCATTTCTATCGTAATCTAATTTTTCATTCTATAGATTGGATAAAATCAAAAAATTCAGAACTTATTTACTCAAGAATCTCTAATACAAGGCTTAATCGCTTATTTTAAATTGGATGGGGCATCTTCAACATAGTGGCTCTTAATCGAATCTTATTCAGCTTAAAGCAAAAGATACATTCGATGTTGAAGTTGCAAAAGGTATTTAAATTTTTAGTGTGAAAGATGTGTTTAGGAGGGCGAGTGGATGAATGAATGCAACCTGAGCGGGGAGAAGGTGAAGCTTTTGGAATTGTGGAGAGAGGTGGCAAAAAAGTATACTGGAGAAAATAACCTTCATTTTAACTTTGCAGGGTTCGAAGGGAAAATTAAACGTATGAACAGTTATTTCAAAAAATTACAATATACAGGCGATAATGAGGAAATTAGAAAAATCATCGGAAAAATTGTAGAAGAAATTTATGCAAGAGGCAAAACAGAAACTACGCTTTTATTAGATAAATATAATTCGTCTGAGATAAAAAGTTTATTTTTAGATATATACAAATCTGATAAATTTAATGAGAGCTGGGTATATACATTCACATTAAAAGGTAAAAAAGGAAGAAAAAGACATTTAAGAAGCTATTTTGGGGAACTTTACGGCACAATACACATTGACAAACACCCAATAAGGAATAATGCCTCTATAACTGGATTAGAATTCTTCGGTTTTAAACTAAAAGGCGATTACCAGGAATTTGAAAGTAATTTCGATGAATTTAAGGAAAAATGTTACAAAAAAATTGTTGGGCATGCAACAAAAGGTACTGCTCATGAAGTACCAATTAATCTTGAAATTGATCAGCTATTTAATGTTATTGACAAGTTGAACTATTCACACGAAAAAAGAAGAATGGATCTAATAGATACGCTGGAAAATAAAGAACAATACAAAAATGATGCTATCATTAAAGAATTCTATCGTCTATTATTAAAGCTGACAGATAACAAAAATAAACCCATAAATGATTATGAACAAATAAAAATACCAATTTCCAAAATTGGGGGTGTTTTGATGGATGAAAATCTGCAATATTGGGTAGTAGCACCAGGTTATAAAGGTGAATATTGGGAAGAATGCAGAGAACATGGAGTAATTGGTATTGGTGATGAGGAATATGGTGACTTCAGACGCTACAAAAACAAAGCCGAATTTGAAAAGGAATTCAAAGAGATCTATAAGGATGTATATAAAGACGATTTAGAAAAATATAACAAGGATCCAGAAAAATCTGCAAGCCGTACATTTAATTATATTTGGAACTTCTATAGAGGGATGAAAATAGGAGATATTGTTGCTGTAAGATCTGGCTTAAAGAAGATTGTCGGGATTGGGGTAATTACCAGTGATTATTACTTTGATCCTACAAAAGTACCGGGAACCTATATCTGCCACTTACGCGATGTAAAGTGGGTATTCACTGATAAAGCAGGATATGAAATTCCGCAGATAACATCCCGAGATCCAGTATTTAAGTTAAAAAAAGACGAATCAATTGAAGTTATTAAAAATTTAATCGAAAAACTTGGATTAAATAAAAAGATAGAAAATGTACACAGATATATTAAATCAAGTTTGAATTTTAACAATTTAATTCTAATAAAAAACAAATGATCCTTTATGGACCACCTGGTACAGGTAAAACATTCAAAGCAAGACAAATAACCACAAATTTCATCAAAGGTAGTGCTTATATGAAGGATTTTGAAGAAGATTATAAAAAGCTGGAAGAGAATGAGAGGATAAAATTTGTAACCTTTCACCCAACCTACAGCTATGAGGAGTTTGTTGAGGGTTATCGACCAGATGATGGAGGATTTAGGAAGGAAGATGGGATCTTCAAGCAAATCTGCATTAAAGCAGCACGTGCCCTATGTGAAGCTGTGAGTATAGATTGTGAATCTGACAATAAAAATAATGGCAAAAACATATTTGAAATTCTATACGAGAACAGAGATAAAATACGCGACGCTATGAAAAACAATAGCCTCAAAAAATACGTTCTGATAATTGACGAGATAAACAGGGGCAACATATCAAAGATCTTCGGCGAGCTCATAACCCTTCTGGAGCCCGACAAGAGGATAGGCGGTAAACATCAGACCATTGTAACTCTCCCCTACTCCAAGGAGAAGTTTGGAGTCCCGTCCAACCTTTACATCATAGGCACCATGAACACCGCCGACAGGTCAATAGCCCTTGTGGATATAGCCCTCAGAAGAAGGTTTGGGTTTGTTGAAATTCCGCCTGAAGATGGAGAATTCTATGAAATTTTAGAAGAAGCATCAGACGGAAAGATAACTGAAGATGCCGCAAAAAGCGGATTAAATGGTCTTGATATCTCAGAGCTTCTCAAAGCCATGAACAGAAGAATAACCTTCTATGTTGACAGAGAGAAACAGATAGGCCATGCCTATTTCCTGAACATCTTCAGGAATGAGAATGGTGAATATAAGGATAAGCCAGAGCTCTGGAAGCAGAACCTCCACAGAATCTGGTACTACGAGATAATTCCACTGCTTCAGGAGTACTTCTACAACGACTATGAGAAAATCAAAAAAGTTCTTGGTGAAGCTGGTAATGTATTTATTGAAGAAATAAAAAAAGACGAGGACGATATACTCAAAAAAGATGAAGACCTTGAAGATATAATGCGTTATAAAATAAAAGATTTGGAAAGTGCTGAAAAATTAATTGAAGCATTGAAGAAAGTATAATAAATCGGAGAACTGGCATGGCAAATAACACAATAAACATATTCGAATATGAGCCGTGCAGAAAGCTGAAGGGGTCACAAGCACTCTCAGATACAGAGAAAAACAGATTAATAGAAATAAACGACAGGCTGAAAACTCTGCTGAAGGCTGATACTGACATCATAACAGTGCTTCATGGAGATAGACTGAGAACTTACCATTATGTGGGTGTGCTTCAGGTTGGCAAAAGGAGAATTCAGATACTTCCAAAATTATACAGAAGTACAGGGGAAGATGAAAGCAAAGTAACTGAAGCTCTGAGAAATCTGCACTTCATGCTTAAGTACACAATGGATTTGAGAACTGGAGAAACTCCAGTATCTCTATTCAAAAAAGGCGACATTCTTGAAATATACATAAATATGTTCTTGGCAGAGCTTGAAAAAGTACTGCAATCATCAATATTTAAGGAGTACATCACCGTTGAAGAGAACCTATCAACAGTGAGAGGCAAGTTGCTTTTAGCCAAGCACATAAAGAGCAACGCTGCCAGAAATCTTCCTCTTGCCTACTGTCAGTTTGATGAGCTAACCTGGGACAATCTAATCAACCAGACAATAAAATATACTCTGAAACTTCTGAGAGTGATATCTCAAAGCTATGAGAATCACAGAAAAATTGACAATATTCTATTCATATTTGATGATATAAGCGATGTGGTAATTCAGCCATATCACCAAAACAAAATCCACTTCAATAGGCTGAATATTCAGTTTAAGCCAGTGATAGATAAGTGCTTTATGTTCATAGGGAACTTCTCTGTAGATTTAACTTCTGGCAGATTTGAATATGGCGGGATAGTTTTTGATATGAACAAGCTCTTTGAAGAGTTTATAGGCAGAATAATAAAGAAGCATAAAAAAGATCTTGGATTGGTGGATTATCAGATTGAATTACAGTATAATATTGGTAATTTGGATAAGCATGAGGATATAATACCAAAAGCAGATATTGCTATATTAAAAAATAGTAAAATTCACATGATAATAGACACTAAATATAAAATTGACCATAAAGAAAAGATTAAGCCATCAAATCAGGATATATATCAGATGATAGCCTATGGTATAGCAGGAAAATGTCCAGAGATCGTGCTCCTCTATCCAAAGCCTTATAATTATTCAGAAACCAGCGAAAAGCAAATAACTATACCTCTCCACAGTGATGAGTGTCATGTAAATTGTGACATGCCACGAGAGCTGAAAATTCATGTTAAGGTAGTCGATTTAATGAAAGAAAATCTTAAAAAGAGCGAAAAAGAAATAATTAAAGATTTAAAACATGTAGTAGAACCCATTACAAATTATTAATCATAAAAAAATTTTATAAAGTGAAGTTATAAAATCATAACAGGCTTTTGTGGTGGCTCAGGCGTGTTCCCTCGGGGCTCTTTCCAGCACCAGCCGTGCTTCGCTTCTTTTAGTTTTTCTGGCAGTTCTTTGCCTTTTCCAGAGCTCTAGAAACCTTTCACTGATTCAGATTTTTAAACTAAAGTTTTTCTGTTTCACTTGTTTTCTGAAAAGCCCAGTGAGGGGCTTTCACTGCTGCTCCTTCATTGTTGCTCATTGGACATTGGCCCGAAGGTTTAAACCCCACGACGGCTTTTGCTTCCTACGGTCCTTTTTTATACGGTAAAGTATAAATATTTTTCTATCTACATTAACTTTAATTATTTAAAGATATAAGTGACCTAAAATGACAACCTTCGAGAAGCTCTCTAAAAAGTGGTCAAAAGAGATACTGATGAAATTAAGCTCCTGCCCTATGGGTTTCCAGGAACTCCTACGCACCCTTGCTGGTGAGAGGCCAAGGATAAGCTCGAGAACGCTTTCCGATAGGCTTGTTGACCTTGAGGAGGCGGGCTTGATCAAAAGGGATATAGTCAAGGGAAGACCGCCTAGAAGTATTTACTCTATTACCAAAAAAGGCAGGAAGGCGCTTTCACTGATAGAGGAAATAAATAGACTTTAGGAGGCATCATCTTGCCATTTTTTCTGAGCGTTCTATCCTAATCTTATCACATTCTCGGCGAACTTGCGTATCTCCTTCTCACAGTCATGGAAGAGTCCCACCTCTTTCTCCGAAAGCTCTCCGGTTTTGCCGAAGGCTATGTATTCCTCCATCAGCATCCTCAGATTATCTTCCACAGACTCCAGTCTTGCATCGACTTCATCGTTGCTCTGACCTTTTAGAAAATCGATATAATTGAGGAGGGAGGAAATCTCGTAAACAATGGCGTGGGACAGGGATGGTAGCCCCCAGAGCTTTAGGATGTTCCTCAGCTCGAATACCTTTTTCCATCCGGTGATGAGTGGAATTACCCGCGGTTCTGTGATCTGCGGGATTTCATCAGATCTCGACATCTTTATCTCGAAACAGTTCTTCACTATCCTGTAGTATCCATCTTTTCCCTTGACATCCACTTTCTCTATGAGTCCTATCTTCAACAGCTTCTCCATAATATAGAAGACCATTCTCCTTGCGTCTTTGCACTTGCTGAAGGCAGGGTTGAAGAGCAAGGCATCTACCAGCTCGTATGGTCTTATTGGTCTTCCCTTCTCCAGAAACACCAGCAGCATTGCCTGACACTTTTCTAAAGTCTGGATGGTAGCATGCATTCCCTTCTCCCTGAAGCGCCTTTTCATTTCCTCGTAAAGGGATAAGAATGCTGTGCTGAAGTCCTGCTTCACAAGAATTGCCGTGCTTTCCATTAAGTTACACCAATATTGGCAGATGGTTGAAGCTTAAAAAGGGAAATTTTAGCAGCTTATATTTCCTCTTCAATGTAGAACTCGTGCCTAGAAATCTTAGCGAATATTGAAGACACAATGCCAGCGTACTTCTCGCCATCCTTTGTGAGCATTCCAGCCCTTTTGGCTATCTTCTCTACTCTCTTTAGCTGGTCTATAAAGTACTGGTCCACCTCCAGGATATTTTCCTTTTTCACAGCCCCCACTCTCTTTACTTTAGAAACCTCCTGTATCCAGAGCTCCTTCCTTGGATTCCCCCACGGGTCCCTCCCCTCGTGAACCTTGCACTTAGCGTGGATTCTGTTTCCCGAGGTGTACTCCTTTTTGAACTTCTCAACTCTCTCTTGCGTAGATACAAATGATATCCATTCCACCTGACTATCCTTCAGCTTGATGTTTACGCGTTTGTTGTTCCCGAAGTCCTTGGTTCTGCTGACGAGCTCTATGGTGCCTTCAATGTCTACTATATCGCCTACCTTAAACTCGCCCATATTTATATAGCTCCCCTTTAGCTACAAGGCGTTTGTGCAGGAGCGCCGTAAAACTGAAAAGTTCTCCTCCCGGTCAAGTGTGCCCCTAAATCATATATCATTTTTCCGGCGCTCTACCAACAACTCCTTCACCTTTACCGACGGGTGCCGCTTCGCCACCGAGATAAACGCCCAGATGTGGCTGAAGAAGATAGGGCTGAGCAAGGTAAGCACAGGTGAGGGCGACATCTACAGGATGCAGCTCTACCCGGTGGAGATGCTGGTTCCCCTACATATTGCTGCCGAAGCGATAGAAGACATGCTCCACATGCTGCCAGAAGAGAAGTTGATAGAGATATTGAGGAGCGCGGAGGAGAGGTTCAAGAACTGGTAACAGGAATTTAACCTAACCTTCACTACTTGACCTTCTCTCCACCACTTATGTTCCCTTATAGACTTCGCCATTCCACCTCAGGAAGGTACGAAAACCTCCTCAGGATAAACCTCTGGAATGCAGAGCAGAGATATACAACTCTTCAAAGCGATTGTAGAGCAGAAACTTCACCAGCCCCAGAAAGTTTTGGGTTCTCTCATGCGCTCCACCAATGATACCGCTGAGTAAAGCTTCCGGAGTAAGTTATATAAAAAATAAAATCAGAAAATTCGTAAAATATTCTGGGGGTTGTTACGATGACAAGGGTCAATACAAACTTCACGTTTCACAATGTAGGGCAGGGGCTTTTTTATTCCGGAGAAATCAGTTCCTCTCAAAATATTTTCCGTTTCATCTACGACTGCGGTTCATTTCAAAGAGGGTTGGTATATTCGGCAATTAAACACTTTAAGAATGAGATAGACAAAAATAACAGAGTGATAAACTTGCTAATTCTATCTCATCTGCACGCGGACCACACCAGCGGATTAAACGATTTATTTCATTATTTCAAAGTTGAAGAAGTCGTCTTGCCATATTTTACCCCTATTGAACGATTGTTGATTGCGCTGAGAACGGTAAACATGCCCGGCTGGTATTATAAATTTTTGGCCGATCCCGTTCCTTTTCTGATGGAAAGAGGTGTAGAGCGGATTATCATCATCGGTGAGAGGGAAGGTGGGGAAGAGAAAGCACCTCCAAGCGAATTTCCCCCACCTGGAGAGAGAATCTCATCAGGAATAAATATTAAAAAACTTCCAGACGATGAAAACTTAAAAAGAACGGTTTTTGAAAATGATACAAATTGGCAGGATATAGATGAGCTGCGAGAGAGCTGGTATTGGACTTAACATTTGAAGCTCATCTCAATAACAAAACGTAACTAAAACCATTTTAGCTTTTTATTTGAAGAGAATTTCTAATAAATTTTATATATCAGACCAACTTTTTTGATAGATTGATGCTTTCTTCTCCTGCCGGCACAAGGAAGCTCCTCAAAAACAGATATTCACATCTTATTAATGCGATATTAATATTGGCTCTGATTTTCAGCCTTTTTGGTCCAGTGGCGGCTGAAACTGCTGTATCTGGAAACCATGCGACATCTAAGAATGTCATCTCCAACGTCTCTATCGTTGGTACTGCTCCTGAAATTACCACTGAGCGAAAGATATTCAAGCGAGGTCTAAATTACAACGACTATATCCTGCCGGACGGTATCCATGTGGTTGAGGTAGCGACCTTCCCGATCAACTATCTAAAGGGCGGGAGATATGTTCCCATCAACGGAACCATAAAGTCTGACAGAAATGGACACTTTGTGGACGAAGGAATCTACAAAGCCCGCTGGGGCAGGGACTCCTCTGTATTGATAGAAAAGGACGACTTTTATATAAAATTCCAAAACAAATATATGCACGTAGGAAATGTTAAAAAGCCGTTTATCAAAAGGTCTGAGAAGATTAAGGGCCACAAAATTGCCTTCAAACTTGCATATCCGGATGTTGACGTTGAGTACGAGTACCTGCCCACAATTTTAAAGGAGACCTACATCCTGAAGAAACCACCAGCGAAATCCAAGAAAATAAAATTTAGCGGAATCCTGCACCACTCCCCTGAGTTGGCGGTTGTGGTGGACGGAAAAGAGGTGGAAGGAGAAATAGAAACAAACAGAAGCATTTCCTTCATATACGGCGATAAAATAATATTTAAAATAAACCATCCCTTTATATACGATTCCAACCTAAACTTCACCTATGGTAGCTATCTAATTGTAAGGGAAGGAAACCACCTGAGAATATCCTTAAAGGTTCCCGAAGCTTGGCTAAACGACAGCAACAGAAAATATCCGGTTTACATAGACCCGGCAGTGTCCATCTACCCCTCCAACGACGCCGAGCTGGTTGAATACAGCCCGGACTGGAACTACGGCTCAAGCATTTATCTGGCGGTGCAGAGCAAAAGTGGCGCCGACGTAAGGGCGATACTGAAATTCTCCCTCCCCTCATATATTGATGCAGACAGTGTAACAAACGCCATGCTACAGCTCTACAAGGACTTCGGGAGCACCGGCTCTGGAGACAGGTACATCGAGATTCGCGAGGCCTTGCACGACAGCTGGGATGAGGACACCATAACCTGGAACAACCAGCCAGGATATAGGTCAACGGTTCTGGATGTCATCAGGATAGGCGACAGCGGCTACAAGTACTTTGGAAGGGATGTAGAAAACTTCATAAATGCTGTGAAGAACAACCTCGCCGGCGATGGGGTCCTAAGCCTCTACGTGAAGGACAGCTCCGAGGATTCGCCTACCAAGTACACGCAGTACTTTTTCTCCAGTGAGTACTCAACCACATACCGCAGACCCATCCTGTACATCTACTACACCGAGCCAGACACTGAAGACCCGACAACAGAGATAACCTCACCCTCCACGGGTTCGTGGCAAAACCAAGGCTTCTATGTGCACTTCTCAGACTCTGATACCGGTGGCTCCGGCCTCAGCTACTGCCAGTACAGGGTGGTCAGTGATGGCACGGTAACCAAGGACTGGACAGACAGGGACTGCAACGGAGACGTGTGGATATCCGTTGGACCCTACTCCTGGAAGTACTGTCAGGACGAGGGCAGGGATGTATGCACAGTGTACAGCAAAGCCGTGGATGGGGCTGGTAACTGGGCCACAGACTACCGCTCCTTCAGCATAGACTGGACGCCTCCAAGTTCAGCCATCACCTCCCCCTCTGCTGGCTCCTGGCACAGCGAGGACTTCACCGTCTCAGTAACCGACTCAGATGCTGTCTCCGGCGTATATGCATGCTACTATATGGTCAAGAGCGGGGGAGTTACCACAAGGGACTGGACCCTCCGCTCCTGCTCCTCTTCTGTCACCATAAGCGTGGGCTCCAGCGGCGACTGCAGGCACGAGGGAAGCGACATGTGCACCGTGTACGTTAGGGCGAGGGATAGGGCAGGGAACTACGGGATTACCACTTCCAGAAGCTTCAGCATCAGCTTAAATCAACCTCCGGTGATATCCTCCATCACAGCAGAGCCGCAGAGTGTGCCGCCGGGTGGCAGCTCAACAATAACTGTCGTGGCCTCTGATCCTGACGGAGACCCGCTGAGCTACTCCTGGAGCGCCAGCGGCGGGAGCATCTCCGGCTCAGGTGCGCAGGTCACCTGGACGGCCCCCGGCGTGGCTGGAACCTACACTGTTACGGCAACTGTCAGCGACGGCAAGGGTGGGAGCGACTCGGCATCAGTCTCGATAAGTGTGGCGGGCCTTCCCGACCTGGCGATTTCTGAAGAGGACATAGTATTTGAAAGGGTGGGAGGTGGCTGAGTTGGACCTCTGGGCGAGGAGGCTGGTTGTTTTCTTTTCAATCCTCATATTCATCATTTCACCGGTAAGCTTGGCGGAGGCAGCTAAGGACACCAAGGCTGGGAAGGACAAGAGTGGAGGGAGCCACGGGGAAGGTGGAGGAAGCGGCGGCCCGGGTAAGGGGAGCGCCGGCGATGGAGGAGCCCACGGTAAGGCGAAGGGAAGCGATAGGGGGAAGGGAGGAGGTCCGGTTAGTGCAGATCGCCATCAGAAAAGGGAGCACAAAAAGCACCTGAAGGGCGGGCACAACAAAACTAGGGTGAACAAATCCCACGACAACCTCAGGAACATCACCCTCAACATTTCCTTTACGGAGGTGCCACCCTACACACTCAAACTCCAGGCTCTGGAGGAGGTGAATTCGCTTGAGGGCTGGGGTGAGGACAACCACAGGCTGCGAAAAACCTCGCAGCTCATCAACAGGAGCCTCACTTCGAGCCTCTGGCTGGATGAGCGGCACATCCTCTCGGAGAGGGTGATGAAGCTTGAGATGCAGGCGGCGCAGCACCTCAGGGTACTGATTTCAACCGCGAGAAGAGGTCTTCGCTGAATGCGGAGAACCTCAGCCTTGTGCTGGCGAAGCTGGTGCAGGCGGATATGATGCTCGCCCACATCGCAGTAGAGGAGGCGCGGGGGCTACTTGCATGGCTCTCCGGCGAACAGGGGGAGGAGCTGGAAGAGCGCCTCTTAAGGGCGGAGGCACACCTCTCCAAAACCCAAGAGCACATCGACGCCAGGAGGTATGTGGTGGCGGTGCAGTTCTTCATCAACGCCTGGCGGAGCATCTTCCCCTACCTGCTGGAGATGGACAGGTACACCCCGCCGGTGGTGATCATAGAGTCGCCTGCCAACAACTCCTACACCAACTCCTCCCTCCAGGAGATCTCCGGAAGCGTGTTGGACTACCTGGTGTCTCTGATTGAAAACGTCACCATTACTGTAAACGGCGAAGCCTTCTCCGCCCGGCTGGTGAATGGCAGCTTCAGCGCCGAGGTTGAGCTGGCGGAGGGTGAGAACGTAATAGGTGTGAGCGTCGTTGACTACTTCGGCAACGCCGGCTATGCGGAAGTAAACATTACCCTAGACACCCTCCCGCCGGAGATAAACATAAGTGGTGTTGAAGCAGGTGCCTACTACAACCACAGCGTCGTCGCCAGCGTTGAGGTTTTCGACCTGCACCTGGCGGAGGTGCTCATTCTGCTGAACGGTGAAGCCTACACCCCGGGCGAGGAGATCTCCGCAGAGGGTGCGTATGTGCTCGAGGTGTTCGCCACCGACTTGGCAGGAAATTCTGCCTACGAGGCGGTGCTCTTCACCATAGATACCACGCCCCCAGAGGTGGCGATACACTACCCGCTCGCGGGAAGCTTTGTAAGGGGCGTTGTGGAGATAAACGGCTCAGCGAGAGATGCCAACCTAGAGGGGTTTTCCCTGAAAATCGACTCGGCAGAGGTGGCTCGCTCTCCGCAGTACGCTTGGAACACAAGCATGTATGCTGACGGCAACCACACCTTAACCCTAGAGGCATGGGACAAAGCAGGAAACTGCGCTTCCACGAGGGTGGAGGTAACCGTTGACAACACACACCCGCGGGTGAGAATCACCTCACCTCTGCAAAAATACCTCAGAGGCAATGTAACCGTTGACGCGGAGGTGGAGGAAGCCAACCTTTTGGGTGTTTCTGTTATGCTTGACGGCGTCGAGCTTGCCACCTCTCTGCCATACGTGCTGGACACCACCCTCTATAGGGATGGCAACCACACCATTGAGGTGTACGCCTACGATAGAGCTGGCAACGCTGGCAGCGATGCAGTGGAGGTGGTTGTCGACAACACCCTGCCCGAGGTGGGCTTCACGTCTCCCACAGGAGGAGCCTTTGTGCGGCGCCTTGTGGAGGTTGACGGCTTCGTTAGGGACGCCAACCTGCACTCAATCACCCTCACCATAGACGGCGTTAACGTGAGCACCGCCCTGCCATACCTCTGGAATACCTCCGCCTACAGGGATGGGAACCACACCCTGCGCCTCACCGCTCTGGATAAAGCAGGAAACGCCGCATCCACGGAGATTACGGTTACCGTGGACAACACCCCGCCCAGCGCGGAGATAATTTTCCCACTCGACGGCGCCATTCTGAGGGGAATTGTAAACATCACAGCAAAGGCAGAAGACCTCTTCCTCGACAGATTCATTCTCCTGATCAACGGCACAGTTGTTGCCGAGAATGAGACCAGCTTCACCTGGAACACCTCCGCATACGAGGACGGCGCATATGTCATCGAACTCGTGGCTGTGGACAAGGCCGGGAATGTGGCAAACGCTTCAGCAAGCGTAACCATCGACAACACACCACCCGAGCTGCACATAACCGAGTTGAACCTCTATCCCACGATAGACAACCCCGAGTATCCGCTTTTAATTTCTGTCAACGAAAATGCCAGCGTAACGGTGAATGGCGAGCCCGTTGCACTTGAAAACGGCTCCGCAGTATACACGGCCAGCATCTCCCTTGGTGTTAACCGCTTTGTTGTCATAGCCACTGACCTGGCAGGCAACTCTGCGGAGTGGGAGAAAACTTTGCTGGTGGACAGCGATAATCTGCCTGACTGGTACGAGGTAAACGTGACTGCCACTGACCCGTTAAACGCCGACTCCGACTCCTCTCTAACGCCAGAAAGCGAGGCAGGAAACGGCATACCCGACGACGAGGAAGACTTTGATGGCGACGCTCTGAACAACCTGCAGGAGTTCAGGCTCGGCACGAATCCCTTCTCGGGCGATACCGATGCCGATGGCTTAACCGACTCCTTTGAGGTGTTCAGCACAAGTACAAGCCCCACCTCTGCCGACACCGACGGCGATGGCTTGAGTGATGCGGAGGAAGATTTGGACGAAGACGCCCTGAGCAACCTGCAGGAGCAGTCTCTGGGCACTGACCCGCTAGGCAATGACACCGACGGCGATACGCTTAGCGATGGCTACGAGGTGAGCATCGGCACGAATCCGCTCAGCGATGACACCGACGGCGACGGCCTTAGCGATGACAGCGAGCTCAGGCTGGGCACCAACCCGCTTGTCAGCGACAGCGATGGCGATGGCTTAGCCGACGGCAACGAGACTTTCACCCAAAGCTTCGTCAACGCTTCCGCTGGAGTTGAGGCAACAATAACTGCGGTGGGTGACGCCAGCAAGAGCATTGTTATAGCAGAAGCCGAAAACGCCAGTGTTTTGCTTTCCCAGCTCAGCGGCGTGGTAAAGGTGGTTGAGGTATCCACCGCCTCCAGGGTTGAGTCGGCGTACATAAAGATATACTACGACCCCGCTCAGGTGGAAAACGTCTCTGAGCTCCGGATGTTCTACTACAACGAGAGCGACAACAGCCTTCGCTTAGTGGAGGTTCAGGGGGTGAACGAGCAGGAGCACTACGTCTGGGGCAATGTAACCCACCTCTCCACCTTCAGCGTCGCATCGCCCAGCAAGTGGTTCAGCCAGTGGTACGTGGACTGGGAGAAGCCGGAGCTGGTGCTTAAGCCAGGGGAGAAGATGAGGATTAAGGCGAGGGTCCACAACCTCGGCAAGGGCGCCGCTTCCAACGTTGAGGTTAGCTTCTACGCTGATTCAGAGCTAATAGGCAGCACCAGCATAGCCAGCATCGCCGCAGGGAGCTCTGCGGTCGCATCGATAGAGTGGGTGGTTGAGGCAGGAGTTGAGAGGATATACGTGAAGGTGGACCCGGCTAATTTAATAGCGGAGCTGGATGAGGGCAACAACAACGCCTGCAGGGACTTCTCTAGGTACCTGGACAGCGACGGCGATGGCCTAACGGACTATGAGGAGATCCACGGCATGCGCTTAGCGTTTCCGCACGCCTACGTCACCACAGACCCGTTCAACGCCGACACAGACGGCGATGGCTTGAGCGACGGCGAGGAGATGGGCAGCGTGGTCTACGACTACTGGAACAAGCTTCTGTACAACAGCTTGCGCTGGAAGTACGGCTGGCCACCCTACGACGGCTACCACTACGAGTACAACTCCGACCCCAGAAAGGCGGATACCGATGGCGATGGATTTAATGACAAATTGGAGTTAGAACAGGGTACTAATCCATTCAAACCTGAACCTGGATGGATTGAGGAAGCATTCTGGGGATTTGTACTAGGTGATTTTGGACTCGACGACCCAACTCATGGAAATCTTGCATACTTGAGTGGCTGGATATTAAGCGGCTACCTCGTTATTGGAGATTTGAGAGACTTACCCAGCACTGTTATAAGAGGAGATGAGTTGGATTTTGCTCTGACTGCGGTTGGTTTAGTACCTTTGATAGGAGATGCCGAATCGACAGTGGTTAAAGTCGGAAAGTTTGCTAAAGCATTTAAAAATAAGATATCCAGTGTTATTGAATTTGTCCTTAAGAGATTTCCGACAAAATCCACAAGATACTTAGATGAGATTTTAAGTGAACTGAAAGGAATTAAAGGTTATGAAGAATTGGTGCACAGAATTGAAACAGGGGATAAAGGGGCGATATTCGAGGCTGAAGTGGCTGTTACAAAAGATGCTAATAATATTGAATGGCTTGGGAAATATATAATTACACCTGAAGGATCAACAGATATTGATGTTCTACTCAAGGATGGAACAATAATTGAAGCAAAGAATATAGATTGGACTAGAGTCACACCAGGTTCTGATGCTTATAATATGTTAAAGAGTGATTTAGGCAACAAAATTAAGAGATTTAACGCTTATGACCCAACTGCTAAAAAAATTATTATATTTAAAGGAAAAGTAGACCCTGATATTAAGACATGGTTAGAATATGAAAAAGGTGTTATTGTAGAGGTGATCCAGTAATGTCGGATAACTGTGATATATTTTTTTATATTAAGTCGATAGATTGCAATCAAAGGTTTATTAAAGGAGTATTAGATGTATTATTGAAAGCAGGATGTGTTTACGAGCCAGGGGATTATTTTAAGAGTGGATATTGGTCAGATAAAAAGGGTGATTGGTTTTGGGAGCGTCCATTATCTGAAGCGATCCATACAATTTCTATAGATGGTGGGGGAGCCATCAATTTATGGCATGGGAAAATGTGTTTTACCCTCGGAATACGTCCAAAACCAACAAATGATGAAAAATTGGGTATTATTAGTCTAACTTTCAATAGAGTTTATCTTAGAGATATCCCAGACTGGAATCAAAAAGCGGAAACAAACATTGAAATTATACTCAAATTGGGTAGAAAATTGTACGAGTATCTTAGTCCAATTTATGGATTTGGGGAATATGGGATTGGTTGGAGAGAGATCCCATCCGAAGATGAAATCCTCTCAGGAAATATTAGACATCTCTGTTGGGCAAACTTTTTCTCTCGTGTGTTTGTTCAAAAAATTGGCAGAGAAAAGCTCCTCTCTGCTCCAGCCTGGAAAATAGAGGAGCTCGGTGATGGTGGAATATTGCTGGTTCTCGCACCTAATCCAATGAATATCAATGAAGTAGATAAAAAGAAAAAAGAAGTTGAAACACACCTTGGTATTAAGTAGAAAATGGATAGAGATGTTGCACCCTTGTGGGTGGGAACTCTCTATCGAGTAAGCAGGTTTGAACTACGCAGATACCGACAACGATGGCTTGAGCGACGGCGAGGTTTACTCGCTTGCAGAGGCGATGAATTATGCCAGGGTTATATTTTAAAATCTTCTGAAATGAGCTAGTCCTCCACGCCTATGAACACCACATCCTCTATATCCCCGAAATCCGGGTCGCCCGTAACTATCCTCGCCTTTGTCGCTCTTGCGGTTGCCAGGATTATCGCGTCTCCCAGCCTGAGCCTCAGCCTGTGCTTCAGCTTTGCGCTCTCTATAGCAATCCCCTCGGTGACCTCAAGTACCATGCACCTCTGCTTCATGGCTCTAACCTTCTCCTCCGCCACCTCATCCGGATAAAACCTCAGAATCCATCTGTACACCTCTGCCAGGTTAATTGTGCTCACCACCGCTTCCTCTTCCCCCTCTATGAACTCCCTTGCTCTTTCCCCGGCCTCAGAGCCCCTGAAGTACTCAACCCACGCCCAGGAGTCAATCAAAACGGTCAATTTCCTCCCTCTTGAAGGGCTTGAGCTCCGGCAGAGTGCCGAAGTGCGACCTATCAAGGCTCTTAAAGCGTCTGATTATAATCCTGAGCACTTCATCGTAGGACTCAGCGCCGAGCTCTTTCCTCAGCCTCCTGAGCGCCTGCAGCACGTCCTCCTTTACCATTATTGTAGTTGATTCCGGCAGGTACACCACCCCGCAACATATTTTTATATCGATATATGCATATAGCTATTTAACGTCAGGGGGTATTTTCGGCGAACTTCACCGGCATCGTGGAGCTGAGCACTGCGCTGGTTGGGCTATTTGTGGTGCTGAATGGGAGGTAATTTCCTGAACCGTTGGGTCATTGAGCGCGATTTCCTTTGCCTTGATTTTATCACCCTCGGTAAGAGCCGGAATTGGGGACTGGGTGCCTGAAGCTGGTGCTACAAATTCTAAAAGCAGAAAAAACATAACCGCAGCGATGTTCAGATATCTCATCATCTCTACCGCTCCCGCTTATTTCCTCTGACCCTCAGTTTGATTATCAGCAAAATTGCTCCGAATATTAGAAAAATTAAAAAAAGATTCACATAATTTACAGCGCCTGCTGTTCCTGCTTTGTTACCCAAATTCACCTGTCCTTCAGGCAGCGCCTCTTCGGGAAATCCTGAGCAGTCAGGAGCTCCCTTTATCAGCGTTCCTCCGGTTTTATGGTAAGGCACCCACTTTCCATCATAAAAGACTATCCTAGAGTTGCGTCCCGCGAGGCCGGCTCTTCCCTGCTCTGAGATTTCCTGTATATCCGAGTCCGTTATCCCGGAAACTATCCCATTCTCTTTCAGCCATTTCAGCTCTGCCTTCATCGCCGCCCCGAAATCTCTGTCGGTAAATTCCACCACTGGCTCCAGGTCAGCGTCTGTTCTGTTTCGTGTTGCTATGGTGGCGCTTTCCCAGAGCTCCGCTATTCCCAAGGAATGCAGAATCAATCTGAACTCCTGCTCCCGCTCCGGCGTTAGTGTCTCATTTAAAACCCTGATGTGAACTCCGCTCCGTGTTTTATTTTCATCCACCTTAATGCTCCATATGGCAATGGAAATGCTGTCCCTTTTTGCCTCCACCTTCAGCCTGCCCTCTTCCAGCACCCCAATGTACTCGTAACCCAGAGAGCGGATAAAGCTGCGGTTAAAGCTCAGGCTCCTGGTGGTTTCTATTCTTATTGTTGTTTCAGGGTAGGTTATATTAACGATTTTTGTGGGCACCTGAATTTTTACGCTCAGAAACTGCCTGTCTTTTTCGGGGGTTGAGTCGGCGAAGAGCACGACTGCAACGTGTGGATTATAGTGGGACCTGTATTGCACTACCTGAGTTGCTCCGGCCCTGCCCAAATCTCCGCCAGCTCTGACATTTTCTGCGTTTTTGAAGGGGGATAGGTCAAATTTTATACCAGGCTTATTGAGCAGAACCTCAAAGGCGAAGCTGTCGGTGGGATTAAAGCAGGCTGAAGATTGACCTACAACCAGCAAAAAGGCGCTGGTGAAGAAAATGAAGAGAAATACGCATCTCCAGTAAACTCTCACTTTGCTCCCTCCGGCAGAGGTGCCTGTCTGTGCAATAGCCTCTTTTTACTTCTTACACTGCAATGCATTTAAACCTGACGAAAATGTTATAAGCTTCCAGGACGGACCTCATACCGGTAAAATCTGTAAGCTAGGAACAAAAGCGCAAAGCCGAAGAGAACCTTGAGGACTGAAATAAGTGTTACCATGGCAATATCCGCCCAAGAGTCTATACTGGTAGCTTCTGCGAGTTTGAGCATCGCAGACGGCTGATGCACAAGGTTCAGCCAGAAGATGAAAGAGGCATTTTTAATTGTCCAAATGCCCGCTGCCGCAACGATTATAGGCAGGTGAATTCCCCCTTCAGCGGTGGTCCCAGAACGCCACAGCTTTATCCCTAAAACAATCAATACTAAGCCGGTCAACGTTTTGAAAGAGATGCTGGGGAGATTTATCTCAGTCATAGATATTAACGTAGTGAATAGCCATAATGGGTTCAAAATCGTTAATCCCATAAGGATGACGAGGAGCGCCAAGTACCCGACTTCCAGCTTATTTCTCCGAAAATGGCGGGCTATCTGGATGAGAACTATACCCATCCCCACTTTTATCGCGTTATTCAGAAAGGTGGAGAGGGCCATTAATTTAGGCACTTTCCCACCTGCAATAATCGAATCAACGTATCCTGATGTAGACAGATATATTGCTTCAAAAAGCGATCCCAAAATGAAATAACCCCCCAGAACTCCCAGCGCGACTCCTGCGGGATTGGCAATGATATCGATGGACCCGGACTTCCAGAGTACAATTCCTGCTCGCACGAAGAGGAATCCGATTAAGAAGAATAACAGGGTGAAAAAGACTATAAACCCTCCAATGCCTCTGGGAATCTGGCTCCCATGAGTGAGCAGACCCACAATGTTGGAGAGGCCGTAGGTCACCTTGGAAAACCCGTAAAGTCCAAAGGTTATTGCTATCGCCTTTATCGTCCTTACGTTCCGGATGTCCTGCACAATCATCTTAACATCCGCTCATTTATCTCTCTTTAATCCTGCGAAACTCTGCTCAGCGCTTTCACAGCCAGCTCCTTAGCTAAAGTTTCATTTCCCTCTCTCAAAGCTGTCTTTGCTTCTCTGAAATAGCTCTGAAGCTCTTTCATCATCTCCTCCTTCTCCCTCATCCTCTGCACCCACTCCTCCTTAAACTCAGGCGCTGCCGTCGGCGGTGGCGGCGCCAGCCGCTGAAGCACAAGCCATGCCCCTGCTCTTTTTATCAGCCTGAGAATCGCCTGCGGAGCTGTGAGGTCCTCCTCGGCGTAAAGAAATCCCCTCCTCTCGTCCTCCTCCCGCAAACTCTTCATCCACGCCACGGGTTTTCTGGCATGGGTTATGGCTTTGCAGGCGAGCACAAAGGCCTCGCCGTAGAGGGAGCTGTTAAGTGCCTCCCCTGCCTTTTTGAGAGCCGCCCTTGAAGCTTGTATGCTGGGCTCCCTTTCAATCATCCTCAGTCTCACCTCCTGAAGGGTGAGATTGTCCGTATACACCTCCCTCCCCTTTGGCGTTATCCTGCTTTCGTACAGCCACCTGAGCTCCTCCCTCAGAGCCTCCGTCTTTTTAAGAACCTTCTCCGCCCTCTCCATCGCCGCCTCAGCCTGAGATTTTGAGCTGATGTTTATCACAAAGCTCGCTTCAATGTCCGACCTCATCAAGTTTCTATCGGAGACCATCTTCACCCTGGTGATGTGTGGGCTTGTAACCAGGGTGACATTATCAGCACCCAGACTTTCTATCACCTCCTCTAAGTTCCTTACCAGGGGCGGGGCATGGTACGGGTTGTAGTAGATAATCGGCGCCTTCTCTTCCTTTGCCAGCGCCTTTACCTTCTGAAGCCCGAGCAGGTCGTAGCCGTGTACAAGGTAGACCCTACTCGCGTGCCTCCACCCCTCTTTAGCTACAAGCTGAGAGGTCTTATACCTGTCAGAACCGAAGAATCTCAGCACCTCTATGCCTTCAGGAGAGGTGTGATGCCACACGGTGTCAACAGCTCCCCCAGCATTTGCTCCAAATAGCACCTCCACGCGCCACGAAACAGCTTCAGCGCCACCCACTATGTATACCCGCTGGGGGTTAAGCAGGATTAACTCCTCAAGCGTGGTTTCATTGAGCTCTCCATCAGCAAGAACCACCACCTTCGCACCCACCTTCTCTCCGAAAACCTCCGCCACAGCAAGGTCGAAGGGGTTGTCGCTGACCACAACCACGGCGCTGGCTTCACCTGCGCTTATCTCTGGGGTGAGCAAAATGAGCATGAAGGCCAGAAGAAGAGTCTTTCTCATCTACCTCCCTCGCATATGAGGTAGCTCTTTGCAGATAAAAAGGTTTTGTATTATATTTCAGCAAACTTCATTTGGCTTACCGCACCTGCACGGGAAGTACTTATCGAACACTCTAATTCTATCTTTGATTGTCTCTATTATTCGCTCCACGTAGCTTCTGATCCCGCCGCTAATAACCTCGTGCTCCAGCGCTAAGGTTTTAGCAGCCCAGGGGTACCACTTTGCTGAGTCGCTTACAATCCTAACCCTTCCATACCTTCGCTTAAGCTCCCTGAGAATGGAGCGCGCTATCAGCGCATTCCTCACCTGAGTCAAAGCCATGAGCAAAATCTTCCTGCGCTCTGGCTCAACCGCCAGCCAGAGCCAGTAATAGCTCCCGCCAACTTTTATCGGAGTCTCATCCACCACCGCTACGCGAGCTTCGCCAGTCTCAACGTAGCCCTTGAGCTGCGAACCAAAGCGCTGTACCCACTGGCGAACAGCCTCGTAGCTCCGCTTAACCCCGAGATTCTCCAGAAAAGCCTCAACCCTGCGATAGGAAAAAGCCAAACCCGCAAGGTAAATATAGGTGGCATACAATACTATCATCGGAGGCGTCCTCTTCCGCTGAAATGCTACTTCTAGCATTTTTATCACCAAACAAAAAGGACGCCTCCACTACACATTTATAGCTTAAGTTGACAGCACCATACAAGGTGCTCCAAAGGTTTATTAACCATGTAACAAAAAATATAAAACAATGGCTGGGGTCTTTAGAATAACCTTGAAGTTACTTGCCATGGGAGGTTGGAAACCACTTTTTTAACACTTAAACAATCATCATCAGGAGGTATGAAATGCAGGAAGAGCACGTGGATGTGAAGAGAAAGGAAAAGTACACCATAAGTCAGGCACGCGACAGGGGTTCGCTGGACTTCAAGAGCCACATCTCCAAGAAATCTGGTAGCATAATGAGCATCGCCACCAAAGATGTGGTCACTGTCCCGCCTACCATGACCATAAAGGGCGCCGCTGAAACCATGACCAAGTACCGCTTTCGCAGGTTGCCCGTCGCTGACCCCGGAACCAAGAAGCTTTTGGGAATTATTGGCTCAAGCGACATAATTGACCTGCTGGGCGGGAATGAAAAGACCCGCCTGATAAGTGAGAAGTATGGGGGGAATTTCCTCGCCGCCATAAATGAATCAATCCATGAAATTATGGTAAACGATGTGGTGACGCTTCCCACAAGTGCAAGCATCGACGACGCCTTGGAGGAGATCCTCAAGTCCAGGATAGGCGGCGTTGTGGTTGTGGATGATGAAAACCGCATCGCAGGAATAGTCACAGAGCGAGATTTCGTCTATCTTATCGCAGACAAGAAGACAGGCAAGCGAGTGGAAGAGTACATGACTCGCAATGTGATAACAACAACGCCTGGCACCACTCTAGGAGATGCTACAAAGATAATGGTGAGGAACAGCTTCAGACGCCTTCCGGTAACGAGTCAGGGCTTCCTTGAGGGACTTCTCACCACACGAATGATAATAGAGTTCATAGGCAGAAACCACATTTTTGAAAAAATTGTGGAGAATCGCCTGGATGAGGTGCTCAAGACCCGCGTTTCTGAGATAATGAGCAAAGATGTACCCACAGTAAAAGAAGGCACCGATCTGGGCGAGGTTGCCAAGATTATCGAAGATACCGGTGTTGGCACCGTGTGCGTGGTTGAAGATAGTCGGCTTTTGGGTATAATTACAGAGCGCGACCTGGTGCGAGCACTGGTAAGTTAAGGAGGGAGCTCAATTGAAATTGGAGAAGTATATGCAGAGCCCTGTTATAGCTGCGGAGAGCGACGCCACACTTGAGCGCATTCGAAATTTAATGATTAAAAACGACATATCCCGTGTTGTTATCCTGGAACAAGGAAAACCTGTGGGAATAGTAACACAGAAAGACATGGCACGCCGTCTCGGCGAGGGTCGCGCTCCGTGGAGGCGCAGGCCGATAGATAAAGTGGCATGTTCCCGCGTAATGACCAAGGGGCTTATAACCCTCCCGCCTGATGCTGAAGTAAAAGAAGCTGCGAAACTTATGATTGAGAAGGGGATTTCCTCAATACCTGTGGTTGAGAATGACTCGCTCGTGGGCATAATAACCACCACTGATATTCTCCGCGCCTATGTGGAGAACATGGAGGGCATGTACAAAACCTCCGAGTTAATGACGCGAGATGTAATAACAGCAAACAGAAACCACACGCTTGCGCACATAGTGGAGCTGATGGTTGAGAACGGCATAAGCCGAGTGGTGATAACCGACGGCGCTGAGCCGGTGGGTATAGTCACCGCCACCGACCTCAGCTTACTTGAGCTGGAAGATCCAGTGCTTGGCATAAAAGCTAAGCGAGTGCTCTATGTACGGAAGCCAGAGCAGGGGGGTCGTCCGAAGTATCGGTACATCAAAACATTGCCCTTCGTAACCGCGGGTGATGTGATGAGCAGTGAGCTTATCACCGCTAACGAGAATGAAGACTCTGCCAAGGCTGCACAGCGAATGCTTACCCATCGAATCTCCTCTCTGCCTGTGGTTGACGATAACTTTGAGCTTCAGGGGATTGTAACCAAGCGTGATATCCTAAAGGCAATGGTTGAGAGGTGAAGAAAATGAAAATAGAGGAGCTTATGACACATGAGGTTGTGACGATAGATAAGGACAGGAAGCTCTCAGATGCGCTTGAGCTTATGGAAAAGCACAGGATTTCAAGACTTGTGGTTGTAAATGAGGGCGAGATAGTGGGGATGGTTACCGATAAGGATATACTCGAGGTTATGGGCTCTTCTAGGTATGCAAACATGTTGCCAAGTAGCCTGCACGTCTCAACGGCTATGAGTAAAGGAGTGATAACCATTGGAAAAGATGCCGATGTGGGCGAAGCTGCTCGCTTAATGCTCGAGCATAAGATAAAGAGCCTGCCGGTGGTTAACGACGACGAGCTTGTGGGCATTGTAACGACGACCGACCTGCTCAAGCCGCTGCAGGATAGCGAGGAGGGAGTTGAGAAGGTGATGACCAAGCAGGTGATCACCGTCTCCCCAGAGGATAGGGCGATACACGCTCGCAGATTAATGCTGGACAACGGCATCTCTCGCTTAGTGGTGGTGGAAGAGGGGAGAATCGTGGGCATTCTCACGGAGAGGCAGCTTGGCAGAGCCCTGGGAGCTTTCAAGAGCGCCGCTGATAACAAGCAGGCTAATAGGGTGCGCAACCTTATTGTTGAGGATGTCATGACTCAGACGGTGTTGACGCTGAGCAGCAACTCGACCGTTGGCGAAGCCGCTCGCTTGATGCTGGAACGAGGATTTTCTGGTATACCCATAGTTGATGCAAGCGACAACCTGGCGGGCATAGTTACAAAAACTGACTTGGTGAAGCTTCTTGCGTGAAGTAGGCATAATGAGGCTTGCAGAAGTAGCCGAGAAGCTGGGCGTTGCGGAGTGGCGTCTGAAGGGTGCGCTGGAGAGGCAGTCAATCCAGCTGGTTAAAAACTTCCAGCCCAGCTATCTTGTTTTTAAGAAGGATGTCTCTGGAATAGAGCGGGGCACCGCCGTATTCTTAGGCGAGGAGCTAAGCGTTGTCCGCGGGTTTCCCAAGATTAAGCGCGCCTTCTACCTCGAGCCCCTGCTGAAGAAGCACTTCTCTTCCCGCGTTGCGGTGGAGGAGAAGATGAACGGCTACAATGTGCGCGTTGCCCTTGTGGAGGGCAGGCTCCTTGCCATAACGCGTGGCGGCTATGTGTGCCCCTATACCACGGCCAAGCTCAGAGAGAGCAGGAATACTGAGCGCTTCCTCAAAGAGCACCCCTCGCTTGTGCTGTGCGGCGAGGCTGTGGGAGAAAAGAACCCGTATGTGGTGCACCACTACCCCGAGGCAGAGGACTTCGGCTTTTTTATCTTCGACCTCCGCGAGAGGGAGAGCAATGAGAGCATGCCGGTGCTGGAGAGGAACGCCCTGGTTGAGGAGTACGAGCTCAAGCACGTGAGGCTCTTCGGAATCTTTGATAAAGGCGAAGCAACAGGGGAGATCTTCAGGATAGTTCAGGAACTCGCCGCCGAGGGTAGGGAGGGCGTGGTTATTAAAGATCCTGAGATGAAGCACCCGCCAATAAAATACACCCCATCCCACACAAATGCCAGCGACCTCGCCTATGCCTTCCGCTTCCCCTATGAGTACGGCAGGGATTTTTTCTTCTCGCGAATTATCCGCGAAGGTTTCCAGGCGGTGGAGTGGGACGAAGGCGAGGCCGAGCTGGAGGAGCGTGCACTCAGGCTGGGGAAGAGCATCCTCTTACCAATGGTGGAGAGCATCAAAAAAGTCAGGCAGGGAGAGATTCTAACCGAGGACTATGAGCTTGACTTTGCCAGTGAAGCTGAGCTGGAGGAGTTCCTCGCCTACCTGCGAAGGCAGGGTGTGAGCGTGATTGTGGAGGAGATGCAGCACAGGAATGGAGGCGTGAGGGTAATACTGAAAAGACTGAGAAGCTCCAGCACCGACAAGATACGCTCAGTTCTCAACGGTAGGGGCGAGTAGCAGCATTTATTGCCAGTGCGGAGAGCAGGGCTATAAAGAGCGCTGACGTGGGACCACAAATGCCTTTTCTTCCCTCCGCCGTCTCCTCAGCCTCAGAAACATTCTCTTCCACCCGCTTTGCTTCTTCGGTAACATTTGCTTCTGTTTTCTCAGGCGCCTCATCCGCTTTGCCTTTCTCTACAGTTTTTTCCACCGTCTCATTCTTTGCCAGGAGATTCATAATCTGCGCTAACTCCTCCACATCTTTAACTTCTTCCTTCTGCCCTTTCTCCTCCTCTTCGATGCTGAATCCCGAGCCTTCCTCTCCGACCACGGCGAAGTAGGAAAACCCTGGTGTAATGGCTCTGTACAGGAGGTAACCTTCCTCCTCACCAGCAAGCTGCGTCTCAAGCTCCTCCCAGCGCTTATCGTATCTGAGCATTAGCACCTTCCTGGGGTTTATATCCTTCTCCATGAGCCAGGCTTTGCCCACCTTAAACACTATCTCAGCCTTTGTGATGTAGGTGTTGGGCTTTTCATACCTTATCTTGAAGTACCTGTACACCACCTGCGCTGGCTCAGGGAAGACCAACCACGCGGGTTTATTCTTGTAGGTCTCCACGTATATGGTGGTGTAGTAGTGAGTCTGCGAGGCGTATATGGTTATGTTCTCTATGTCGGGCACGCACTCCTCATCGAAGGTTGCAGTCGCACTCTCACCTTTGAACACTTTTTCAATCTCAGCAACATTACACGCTCTTGCGCCTCCGCCCCCGCCACCTCCGCCGCCGTTGCTGCCACCGCTTGAGGCAACGGAGAAGGTTATCCTTGGCGTGGTGTTGGCATTGCCAAAGGTGTCGTTTGCCCAGACGTAGAAGGTGTAGCTGTTTCCGCTGGAAACGCTTTTAGTTATGCTCACATAGCCGGAAGAATAGTTGAGGCTTTGATTAGCGCCGTTCCAGCTCAGTATCAGCACCTCCGGATGCGCTTCGTTGATGGAGATGTTTATGGTTACGCTGGTTGTGCTCGCACTCAGCGTGTTGCCATCACCAGGGGTTGGGGAGAGGAGGGTTATCTGGGGCGGCGTTGCGTCCACTGTGACGGTTATGTTCTGAAGCATTGTCTGATTGTTGCCAGCCTTATCCTCCGCCTTGCTGGTGATGTTGTACACCCCGTCGTTCTGAATATTCCATTCGTAGCTCCAGTTTGTGGTGCCGTTCGCCAGCGCCCAAGTTAAGCCACCGTCCACGCTCACCCATACCCGTGCCACGCCGCTTTCATTGTCTACTGCTGTGCCGTTGATGGTGTAGGCACTGGTGGAGATGTTCTCATTGGATATTGGGGAAAGCACAAGCGATGTTGGCTCTGTTCTGTCCACGACTAAAGTAACGTACTCGGTGGCGTTGCTCCGCCCGATAAAGTCGGTGGCATTGATTGTTATGTTATACTCACCTTCAGCCAATGCGGAAGTGTTCCAGGTATCGTTGTACCACACGCCAGAGCCATTGTAGGTTAGATTTAACACCTGCGAATAGGTGGCGTTGGACACGTTAGCGATGACTGAGGCGACGCCTGTACCTTTGTCTATAGCAACCACGCTTATTGTTACCACACCCTTAACGCCGGAGCCGTTGGCTGGGGTAATGTTGGTCACCTCAGGAGGAGAGGTATCTATGGTAACCACTCTTACCTCGGTGGCGTTGGCGTTGCCTGCTGTGTCATTCACCCAGACGTAGTAGAAGTAGCGCCCATCTGAGAGGTTATAAAGGGTGATGTTGGTGTAGTTGCTACTGTATGCCTTTGAGATGTTGGTACCGTTCCAGCTTAATATCAGTGTATCAGGATAAAGCTCTGCGTGGCTGACGTTTATGGTTATGTTGGGTATCGTGTAGGTGGAGTCGTTTCCAGGCGTAGGAGGAATGAAGCTTATAGCGGGAGGAGTTACATCCACAGTGAAATAGACCGTTGAGGAGTTGACATCTCCTGTGGGATCTTGGACATAGAATGTGGCATTATGCGAACCTTCGTTCAGGGATATTGAGATGTTGAACCAGTGGACTACGGTGTCGTTGACCAATGTGTTATTGCCTCCGTCGTCTATGGAAACATTGGCACTTGCAAGGGGTTTGTTGACGGTGATGTTGAAGTGCACATTCTGCGAGGGATAGCTTCTGTTCAGAGGCGACTCTATGCTTATTAGAAGGGGAGCGTCTACCTCAACCACCCTTATTTCGCTGGAGTTCCAGTTCCCAGCTAAGTCCTGCGCGTGCACCCTGAATGTGTAATTCCCGTTGAGTAGGTATGTTTTATTCAGATACCAGTTTAACCATGAGCCCTGCATCGTCTCATTTGTACCGTTCCACTCAAGGATTGAGCGATTCAGCGCTTCAGAGGCGGTTATGTTGATAAAAACATAGCTTACGTTCACAGTGGTTGCGTTTGCGGGTGTAGGTGCTGTGTAGGTTATTATAGGTGGAGTTAAATCCACAGAAATGACTCTCGTCTCAGAAACATTCATGTTGCCAGAGGTGTCGTTTGCATATACTCTGTAGATGTAATCACCTTCGGAAAGGTTTGTGACATTGTAATAAGCAGCCGTGCTTCCGAGCATTTGCATTGTATAGTTTGTACCATTCCAGTCCAGTATGGCTGTGTCCACATTTTCTGAAAATGTGACATTAATGTAAATCCATGTTTTGTCCCAGAGGGTGGCGTTTTCTGGAGTTGGGGAAACAAAGGTTATTGCAGGCGGCACCTGTTCAATCGCGTTGTAAACGGCAAGGGCATCAACTCGGTAGTACGTCGTTCCAGTTGCACTGTCGTAGATTGGCACTCCTGTGGAGTTCAGTACTTTGAAGAGATAATCTGGTGTTGGATTTGTGCCATAAATTGCCCTGTACTCTTGATTTAGAAGTGCAATAAGTCCTGAGACATGGGGCGCGGCCATAGAAGTGCCGCCCAGTTCCTGGTATCCATTTGATAGATAGGTTGAATTTATAAGAGCGCCAGGCGCTAGGAGGATATCTGGAAAGTTGGTACCACGATTGGTGAAGCAGGTTATTTTATCAGCATGGGTTGAATTATCTGTGCAGGAACTCCAAATTATTCCTCCAACATCATTATCGTAAGTAGCTCCAACTCTTGTAGCGTTCCTGATACAGGCGGGAGAGGAAATGGCAGTATAATTTGCATTGTTTCCGGTGGCTACAATTACAGTGATATTTTTTGCCACCGCTGCATTAATAGCATCTCTGAAAAACGGTTCCTGTGAATCACAATAGGATGTATATAAACCACCACCGAGGCTCATACTGATTACCGTTATATTGTAAATGCTGGCATTGTTTACACACCAGTCTATCCCAGCCAGAACATCAATTGAGGAACCAACACCTGAAGCATTCAATACCTTTATAGCTATGATGTTCGCATCAGGAGCTACACCTTTAAGGTTTCCGTTTGCAGCAATAATTCCGGCTACATGAGTACCATGTCCATTATCATCAATCGGGTCAGGGTCATTGTTGACGAAATCGTATCCACCTAGAACCTTAAAACCAGGTCCAACTCCTCCACCCAAATCAGGGTGATTATAATCCACGCCAGTATCAATAATGCAAACCGTTTGATCCTTCCCTGTTATGTTGATTTGAGCTTGAATTTTATTCCAGACGTCATCTGCGTTAATCAAAGGAATACTTTCTGTCAGGAGGGCTTTTACAGGTCTATCTTCTACAATTAATTCAATATTTGGATTATTTACTAATGTGGTTATCTTTGAAGCTGGAATCTCTACCGCCATGCCCTCGATAATTGAAAATTCCTTTATAACTTCTCCACCTTCATTCAGTATATCTCTCTTGATGTTGCTCTCTACTGCCTGAGCTTTAGTCAGTCCTTCTGGCTTTTTGAGTTTTATTATAACCCTTATTTTTTCATCAGAGGATGTTGAATTTATTTTTTCTGAGAGTGTTTCTGTGATTTTATAATTGTGTGTAAGAGAATAAACAACAGAATATTGTAAAGAGATAAAAAGAATAATGAACAAAATAGTAATTGCAATATTAATAATATGGTTCCACCTATCACCTCTCACCCAGCGCACCATCTTGTACCTTCCCGTTATTCCACAACAAATTCGATGCGCTTGTACAACTTCTCTTCCCCACCGCTCTTCACATACAGCTCTGCAAAATAAGCTCCTGGGGGCAGCTTACCAAGGGGGATAACCGCTGTGGGCTGGGTGAACGCTTGGGTAACTATTGCGCCTTTCTCCGGATCAGTGAAAGTAGCTCGCACTATAAATTTATTCCCTGCTCTTTCAATGCCTCTTATTTCTATCCCGTAGCCGCCTGTGGGAAAAACTCCGCGGAAAACCACGAGGTTGAGGCTCTCATCCCTGAAAAACTTAGTCCTCGCAGGTTCGCCAGCCAGGATTTTCTTCAAGACCTCCTTAACCTCGCTCGCCTCGCCGGCGATTACATAAAAGCCTTCCCCAGCTTTGCCGGTGTAGCCGCCCAGGAAGTAGTAGTCCACCACAGGCTCAACGTCCAGTGCTACTGGTTCCTCCTCCTGAGGTTGTGAGACGCAGCCTGCAAGTAGGATAAACAAAACAACCACTGCAAACCCTGCGCTTATCCTGTACAGAACCATCACCGCCCCTTCCTGTCTTTTAATAGGCTCACCTCTAAACATAAAAAAACTTCCGACTGCAACACTTTATAAACCCCTTATGCTCAGTAATTATCATGCTTACTATTGATGGCAGCTACGGCGAGGGCGGCGGACAGGTGCTCCGTACTGCTCTTGCTCTCAGCGCAATAACCGGCAAGGCGGTAGAGGTTGTAAACATCCGCGCAAATAGACCAAAGCCGGGATTGGCAACGCAGCACATGCATGGAGTAAAGGCTCTGGCAAGGCTGTGCAACGCCCGCGTAGAGGGCGCAAAAGTCGGCTCAACTCGCGTTTACTTTGAGCCCGGGGAGATAACGCCTCAGAGGCTGCGCATCGATATAGGCACCGCAGGTAGCGTCTCCCTCATTCTGCAGGTGCTGCTTCTGCCATGTGCATTTGCCAAAAGTGAGGTTCTGCTTGAAATTAAAGGAGGCACCAACGTGAGGTGGTCTCCGCCAATAGACTTCGTCAAACATGTGCTCTTGCCGGTGGTGGCGAAGCTCGGCTTCAGCGCAGAAGTTGAGATTCTTGGAAGGGGCTACTACCCAAAGGGTGGAGGGAAGGTGAGGGTTAAGGTAAAGCCGGTTAAAAAGCTTAAAGGCATGGTACTGCTCCAGCGGGGGAGGTTTCTAGGAGTTAAGGGCATAGCCCACGCAAGCAACCTGCCAAGGCATGTGATAGAGCGCGAGGCGAAGGCTGCGAGCGAACTTCTTGCAGAGTACAACCCCGAAATCGCCCTCGAGGAGAGGCGGGACTTCTCTACGGGCACTGGCATAGCGCTCTGGGCAATGTACGAGAACACCCGTCTTGGGGCAAGCGCTCTTGGTGAGCGTGGCAAGCCTGCGGAACAGGTAGGAGAAGAAGCTGCCAGAGCGCTTTTGGTAGAGATTGAAAGCGGCGCATGCGTGGATACCCACCTCGCTGACCAGCTCGTGCCATTCCTCGCCCTTGCCGAGGGCAGGTCAGCGTTCACAGTAAGAGAGTTAACGGGACACCTTAAGACTAACATTTTTGTGACGGAGCAGATTCTCGGCACGCGGTTTAAGATTAGAGAAGAGAGCAAGCTGTTCCACATAAGCACCCGTGGAATAGGCTATGAAAATATACTTATTTAAATTAAAGTTGCAAAATGGGAATAATCTGATAAATATTTAAACAATCTGGAAATAAAAAATTAATCCATTCGGTGGACAATAATATATACACATCAATCTGTAACTGGATATGGGAGATAATCGATATGAAGTGCAGACACTGCGGGAGCGAGGGAATGAAGGTTGTGCCTCTAACCCTAGGAGTGCATGTCAAGGAGGAGCACTGGAGCAAGATAGACGAGGACTTCTACTTCTGCCCCTCTCGCGAATGCGATGTGGTGTATTTCAACAATATCTCAGGGGTCTACCTCACCAAGGCAGAGGTTAAGACCAGGGTTGGGATTAAAGAGGATTCAGAGCCAAGGCCTCTGTGCTACTGCAATAGAGTTACAGATGAAATGCTGAGAAAGGCAATACTCGAGGAGGGGTGCTGTTCGAGCATAGATGAAGTGCAAGAGGTAACAGGCGCAGGCAAAGGCAAGTGGTGCATTACCATAAACCCCTCTGGAAGGTGCTGTGAGTGGTACCTGAAGGACATAATAAACTCCTAC